>DATJJM010000166.1:0-11445 GCA_035492535.1 Acetobacteraceae bacterium
CCCATCTGGGACACGCTGATAGCACCTGGCTCGATCGCTGCTTCCGGTTCAGCCACGGGTTCGTACCGTGTGGAAGCAGGTGCCGGCAACCGCTCCAGCAGTGCGGCCACCACCGCATCCGCATCGGCCGCCAGGAACACATCGGCTGGCGCAAGAGCCTGGTGGTCCATGCTCCAGCCGTTGTGGATCTGGTGATCCATGGTCACGTTGATGACCTTGGTGCCTGGCGAGACGGTGCCGCACGCTGCCTTCAGGGCTCCCGCCAGATCGACCCAGTCGAGGCTCAGGAGCACATCCGATGCAGCAATCGCCTGCGCCGCATCGTTCACCGGGAACGTCGCCGGCGCACCGGCGTGCAACGGATGATCGGTCGGAAACACCGCGCCGATCTTCAGGTCGGTCACCACGCGCGCGTTCAATGCCTCTGCCAGCATGAGCCGGTTCTTCCAGGCCTGCTCACTCCGCGAGCCGCGGCCCATCAGGATCACCGGCCGATGTGCACCGCGAAGCAATTCAACGACTTGCGCGATCTGCTCTGGCGATGGCGCCGTCACGACCGAGGGCACAAAGCGAGCCGCATCGAGCGGTGCGGGAGGATCGCCGAGGGGCGCCTCCTGCATGCCCGCGTCGAGGTTGACATAAACCGGGCCCATCGGTGCCGTCCGCATCATCCAGTACGCGCGCAGCAGCGCCTCGCGTGCCGCCTCCGGTGAGGCCGGCTGGTCATCCCATTTCGTGTAGGACCGGATCAGGGCTCCCTGATCCCGCGCCGTATGAATCCAGTCGATCCACGGCCGGCGCTTCGGCGCATCCACGGGCCCGGTCGCCCCCAGGACCAACACCGGCATCCGGTCGCACCACGCGTTGAAGATTGCCATCGTGCCGTGCATCAGGCCGACATTTGAGTGAACAGCGGCTGCCATCGGCTTGCCGGTCACCTTGGCGTAGCCGTGCGCAATCGCGACCGCGTGCTCCTCATGCAGGCACAGCAGCATCTGCGGCTGCACATTTCCCAAATGATTGACCAGGCTGTCGTGCAGTCCGCGGTAACTGGCGCCGGGGTTCAGAGCGATGAACGGAATCTCCAACGCGCGCAGCGTTTCCGCCACCACATCGCTGCCAAACAAGGCATTTCCAGAAGGGAGTGGCAAAGGTCGCTCGATCGGCGCACCCGACCGATCGGCAAGATGATCACTGAAGTCAGCCATGCCTCCCTCCCAGCCGTGCCGTAATCGCACGAATGTTATGTAAGCCAGTTAATGTGGAGGTTAGGCTATTGTCCATATAGCGGAATGTCAGCAGCTCCCATCAACGAAGGAACCCGACATGCCCTTCGATGCCCTGATCGCCGCACCGCGGCAAAGCGACCTCTTCGACGCCCTGGATACGCATCGCATCACCCCGGTCTCCTGGGCGACGCTGGTTGATCACAAACTGGCGCAGCAGAAGAAGTTCGGCCCCAGTTTCTGGTTCAGACACCAGACGAAAGTCTCGGTCGGGCTGATCATGACAAGCCCTGTGGTTGGGACTGTCGTTGGCGCTATCCAGGGCTTCAGTTCGCATTCGAGCGCGCTGGCCGTCGCCAGCAGTTTCATGTGGATGTGCCTGGTCGCGATGTTGACCGGTACCGGTCTCATCAAGCTGCGCGCCGGTGCGTCCTGGCAGGAACGCCGCGTCACCGCCGATGAATTGGATGAGCTCCGCGTGCCCGCGCAAATCGCCAGCGCTGCCCGGTCCATCCAGCGCATGGTGCCGGACACGAACATTGTGCTGGGTGAGCTGAAACGCCACGAGGCCGTGCTTGATCCGTATCTTGTGCTCGAGCACCAGGATTGGCGAATCTGCCTTGGCATCTGGGAGGGCGCGAACGTGATCGCGGTGCCCACGCCGCGATAGGGGTCAGTGCTGGCCTTCCGGCATGCGGACGAGCAACCCGTCCAGCTCGTCCGTCACGCTGATCTGGCACGACAGACGAGAATTGGGCTCCGCCAGCGCCGCGAAACTCAGCATGCTGGCTTCCTGTGATCCGGGAGCCGGCGTTCCCACCTTGGGAAGCCAGGCGGGATCGATATAGACGTGGCAGGTGGCACAGGCGCACTCGCCGCCGCAATCGGCATCGATGCCGGGAACGTTGTTGTCCACGGCGCCGCGCATGACCGAGGTGCCGACGGGCACATCGACGACATGCTCTGCACCGTTGAACTCCACATACGTGACCTTCGGCATGCGTCCCCCTAGCCGGCCAGTTCTTTCAGCGAGGATGACACGTCCCGCAACTGCGCCGCCAGTAGCCGCTTCCGGCGCGCGATCATCAGGCGGCCGGCCATGAATTCGGCGGGCGCATTCACTGCTTCCACGGACTGCACGGTGCCGTCCACCGACAGGTGGAAGATGGCAAAGGCGTCGCCGGACAGGTCGCCACGGATCACGAGGTCCGCGACGTCATACGGCAGTCCGGCGATCTGCAGGCGAACATCATATTGATCGGACCAGAACCACGGCACTTCCGGCGCCGGCAGTGCTCTGCCGCAAAGTGTGGCCGCCGCCTGCTTCGCCTGCTCCAGCGCATTGGGCACGCTCTCCAGCCGGGCATTCTGCCGATAGAGCGGCAGTGGCCGGAATGTGCAGTCGCCAATCGCATGGATCAGCGGATCACTGGTCGCTGCCGCTTGATCCACGACGATTCCATGAGCGCAGGCCAATCCAGCCGCCCGGGCCACGGCATCGTTGGGCGCCGCGCCGACGCCGATCAACGCCGCATCGCACGCGACGACTGTACCGTCCTGGAGCCGAACACCGGTGATGTGCGTGTCGCCCTCGAACGCTTCGACCGAGGCGTTGAGCATGATACGCACGCCAGAGGCTGCATGCCGTCGCTGGAAAAACGCCGACAGCGGCTCTGATGCGACGCGCGGCAGCACGCGCGCCTCGCGTTCGATCACCACCACATCGGCGCCCAATGTGCGCGCCGAGGCGGCGATTTCCAGGCCGATATACCCGGCGCCCACGATAGCCAACCGCAGGCCAGGCGAGAGCAGTGCCTTCAGCCCGTCGGCGTCGGCGATCGTGCGCAACGCCAATACGTTGCGCAGATCGTGTCCGGGCACGGGCAAGGTCCGCACGATTGATCCCAGTGCCAGGATCAACTGGTCGTAGCGGAGACGCTCGCCATCTGCCAGGGTCACGCTGCGGTCAGCGCGTTCGATTGCCACTACGGTTGTATTTCCGCGCCATTCGATCGCATTCGTGCGATAGAAATCCGCGGTGCGCAGCAGCAATTTCTCCAGGTCGCTGTCGCCACTGAGCCAGCTTTTGGATAGGGGCGGCCGCTGATAGGGCATCACCGGTTCCGCCCCGATCAGCGTGATCGGACCCTTCCAACCGAATTGACGCAGAAACGCCGCCGCGGACCCACCTGCGTGCCCGGCGCCGACGATCACAACATGCGCTGCGGTATCGTTCACGCGCCTAGGTTAGCGAACGTTGGCGCTGAAACGCAAAGACCCCCGCGCGCCTCTGCGCCGATCGGGGGTCACATTGCGAAGCATCTGCTTCTTAGCCCGGCTCTGATCGCCGAGCGTTAACGTGGACTTCTGATATGATTGCCGATGCCACGCCGGTCGGCAACGCTTTGTGTGCCCGGTGGAGTCATGCTGTCTATGCACCCTCCTTCCAACGTGGATCGTGATTCTGCGCTGTACGACTGGTTAAAGTCAAGAACTATGCGTGCTGTTCGATCGTGATGACATCGCCTGCCAGGGTTGTGCGGCGCGCATCACGCACCTCGTTCCGAACGAACCGGCGTGCCCGATGCATCGTCGTGCGATTGTCCCACATCACCAGATCGAACGGCCGCCATTCGTGGGAATAGGCGCATTCGCGCTGTGTTGCGAATTCGGTCAGGTCGCGCAGGAACATGCGGGCTTCTGGAATGGTCCAGCCTTCGATGGCGCCGGCGTGCGACGACAGGAACAGCGGCTTGCGTCCTGTCACCGGATGGATCCACGCGAGGCGCTGAGCACAGGCTTGAACGAGGCGATTTCCTCCTCGGTGAGAGCGGTGAAGCCGATCGCTTCGCGCGAGAACATCGGTGAATGCAGGCAGACCAGGCTCTCCACCTCGGCCTTGGTGCGCGCATCGGCCGTCATTGCCGCACTCCCGAACCTGTCAGCATTGAAATCTTTCGCGTCGGCGCCGTCCAGGGTATGGGGAGTTCGGGCAGGCAACGGTGGCACCATGTTCATTGCAATGAACCGCTTCAAGGTCGCGCTCGGCTCGGAAGCCGACTTCGAGAAGGTGTGGACCTCGCGCGACAGCCATCTGGGCGGCGTTCCGGGGTTCGGCACGTTCCATCTGCTGCGCGGGCCGGAGCACGACGACCATGTCCTTTACTCATCGCACACGGTCTGGCGCAGCAAGGCGGACTTCGAGGCCTGGACCCGTTCCGAGGCGTTTCGCCGCGCACACAGCGACGCCGGCGGCAATCGCAGCCTCTATCTGGGCCATCCGGAATTCGAGGGCTTCGAGGTGATCCAGACGATCGAGGGCGGCAAAGGCTGATCCGATGGCCTCGCTGCCAAACCGGTTGCCTGGCCTGAACTTCGACCTTGGCGAGGCGGCAGACATGCTGCGCGGAACGGTCGAGGCGTTCGCCGGTGACGAGATCGCGCCGCGCGCCGCCGACATCGATCGCGACAACGCGTTTCCCATGGACCTGTGGCGCAAGTTCGGCGAGTTGGGCGTGTTGGGCGTGACCGTGGAGGAAGAGTACGGCGGCGCCGGCATGGGCTACCTGGAACACGTGGTGGCGATGGAGGAGATCTCGCGTGCCTCCGCGTCCGTGGGCCTGTCGTATGGCGCGCACTCCAACCTCTGCGTCAACCAGATCCGTCGCAACGGCAGCGAGGCGCAGAAGCGGCGCTATCTGCCACGGTTGATCAGCGGGGAGCATGTCGGCGCGCTGGCGATGAGCGAGTCGGGCGCAGGGTCCGACGTGGTGGGCATGCGCACGCGGGCGGACAAGCGCGGCGACCGGTTCGTGCTGAACGGCTCCAAGATGTGGATCACCAATGGGCCGGATGCCGATGTACTGGTGATCTATGCGAAGACGGCGCCGGATGCCGGGCAGCACGGGATTTCGGCTTTCCTGGTGGAGAAGGAATTCAAAGGTTTTTCCACGGCGCAGAAGCTGGACAAGCTGGGCATGCGCGGCTCCAACACATGCGAGCTTGTCTTCACCGACTGCGAGGTTCCCGAAGAGAACGTGCTGGGCGGCGTCAACGAGGGCGTGCGCGTGCTGATGAGCGGGCTCGATTACGAGCGGGCGGTGCTGGCCGCCGGGCCGCTGGGCATCATGCAGGCGTGCATGGACGCAGTGATGCCCTATGTGCACGAGCGCAAGCAGTTCGGCCAGCCGATCGGCGAATTCCAGCTCATGCAGGGCAAGATCGCCGATATGTACACCACGATGAACGCCGCCAAGGCGTATGTGTATACAGTGGCGAAGGCCTGCGATCGCGGCGAGACAACGCGGAAGGATGCGGCGGGCGCTATCCTGTACGCGGCGGAGAAGGCCACCTGGATGGCGCTGGAGGCGATCCAGTGCCTCGGTGGCAATGGCTACATCAACGACTACCCGACCGGCCGCCTCCTGCGCGATGCCAAGCTGTACGAAATCGGCGCCGGTACCAGCGAAATCCGGCGCATGCTGATCGGCCGCGAGCTGTTCCGCGAAACCGCATGACGGTCCTGCAGTCCGACATCAATCCGCGCTCCGACGAATTCCGTGCCAATGCCGATACGATGCGTGCGCTGGTCGATGATCTGCGGGCTCGCGTGGCGGAGATCGGGCTAGGCGGCGGCGAGCAGGCTCGCCAGCGCCACATCGGCCGCAACAAGCTGCTGGCGCGAGATCGCGTGGCGGGGCTGATCGATCCGGGGTCACCGTTCCTGGAGCTGTCGCAGCTTGCGGCCTTTGGCCTGTATGACAACGAGGTGCCGTCCGCCGGGATCATCACCGGCGTTGGGCGCATCTCCGGCCGCGAGTGCGTCGTTGTCGCCAATGACGCGACGGTGAAGGGTGGCACCTACTTCCCGCTGACCGTGAAGAAGCACCTGCGCGCGCAGGAGATCGCGCGGCAGAACCGGCTGCCGTGTATCTACCTGGTCGATTCCGGCGGCGCGTTCCTGCCGATGCAGGACGAGATCTTCCCTGATCGCGAGCACTTCGGCCGCATCTTTTTCAACCAGGCCAATATGTCGGCGGAGGGCATTCCGCAGATCGCCGCGGTGATGGGATCGTGCACCGCCGGTGGTGCCTATGTGCCTGCCATGAGTGACGAGACGATCATCGTGCGCAAGCAGGGCACGATCTTCCTGGGCGGTCCGCCGCTGGTGCAGGCGGCGACCGGCGAGATCGTCAGCGCGGAGGATCTGGGTGGCGCCGACGTGCACGCGCGAACCTCCGGCGTGGTGGATCACTACGCGCGGGACGATCATCACGCGCTCGCGCTGTGCCGGCGCATCGTCGCGGGCCTGAATTACGCGAAGCGACCGACGGTTGCCACGAAGCAGCCGCAGCCGCCGCGCTACGATCCCGCCGAACTGTACGGCGTGGTTCCGTCGGACCTGCGCGCGCCCTACGATGCGCGGGACCTGATCGCGCGTGTGGTCGATGGCAGCGAGTTCGACGAGTTCAAACGCCTGTATGGCACTACGCTGATCTGCGGCTTTGCGCATATACACGGCTATCCCGTCGGGATCCTGGCGAACAATGGCATCCTGTTCTCGGAGTCCGCGCTGAAGGGGGCCCACTTCATCGAACTGTGCAGCCAGCGCGGCATTCCGCTGATCTTTCTGCAAAACATCACCGGCTTCATGGTCGGCCAAAAATACGAGGCCGGAGGCATCGCCAAGGATGGTGCCAAGCTGGTGACCGCGGTCTCCACCACGTCCGTGCCGAAGATCACCGTGATCGTGGGCGGCAGCTATGGTGCCGGCAACTACGGTATGTGCGGCCGTGCATACGGCCCGCGTTTCCTCTTTATGTGGCCGAATGCGCGCATCTCTGTCATGGGCGGCGAGCAGGCGGCGATCGTGCTGTCGCAGGTCCGTCGTGGCGCGGAACGGGGCCCGGAGGAGGACGAAGCGTTCAAGGCGCCGATCCGGGCCCAGTATGAGCGCCAGGGTCATCCATATTATGCGACGGCGCGGCTCTGGGATGACGGCATCATCGATCCGGCGGATACGCGGCGCGTGCTCGGCCTTGCGCTGTCCGCGGCATTGAATGCGCCGATCGAGCCGACGCGTTTTGGCGTGTTCCGGATGTAGGCCTGATGTTCCCGACACTGCTCATTGCCAACCGAGGGGAGATCGCCTGCCGCATTGTCCGCACGGCGCGGCGCATGGGCATTTCGACGGTTGCAGTCTATTCGGAGGCGGATGCGCACGCGCTGCATGTGCGCACAGCCGACAGTGCCATGCTGATCGGGCCGCCGCCGGCGCGCGACAGCTACCTCAACATTCCGGCCATCATCGCCGCCGCACAGCAGAGCGGCGCTGACGCGATCCATCCGGGCTACGGCTTCCTGTCAGAAAATCCAGCCTTTGCAGAGGCCTGTGCTGATGCCGGCATTGTTTTCGTCGGTCCGCCGCCTGGTGCCATGCGCGCCATGGGATCGAAGTCGTCGGCCAAGATGTTGATGGAACAGGCCGGCGTCCCGTTGCTGCCGGGCTATCACGGCGAGAACCAGGATGCCGAGTTCCTCGCCCATCAGGCTGCGCGCGTTGGCTTTCCGGTGATGATCAAGGCAGTCGCCGGTGGTGGCGGTCGCGGCATGCGCATCGTCACCGCCGCAAACGACTTCGCCGCCGCTCTGACTGCCGCGCAGCAGGAAGCTGCATCGGCCTTTGGCGATGACCGCGTACTGATCGAGCGTTACCTGGAACACCCGCGGCATATCGAGATGCAGGTCTTCGCCGACTCGCACGGCAATGCCGTGCATCTGTTCGAACGCGATTGCTCCGTGCAACGGCGCCACCAGAAGGTGATCGAGGAAGCACCTGCGCCGGGTCTCGATGCAAAGCGCCGCGCCGCGATGGGGGCGGCCGCTGTCGCCGCTGCCAAGGCCGTCGGCTACCAGGGCGCCGGCACGGTGGAATTCGTGGCCAACGCCGACGGTTTCTTCTTCCTGGAGATGAACACCAGGCTCCAGGTCGAGCACCCGGTCACCGAGATGATCACCGGCTACGATCTGGTGGAATGGCAGTTGCGTGTTGCCGCCGGCGAGCCACTGCCCGTCACGCAGGACCTGATCCATATCACCGGCCACGCGATCGAGGCGCGCATTTACGCCGAGGACCCGGCGCGCGATTTTGCGCCGTCGATCGGACAGCTCCGATCATTTCATATGCCGGCGACCGCACGGGTCGATACCGGATTTGCCGCCGGCGACGCTGTGAGCGTCCATTACGATGCCATGCTGGCAAAGCTGATCTGTCACGGCAGCACCCGCGACGAGGCGCGTCTGTCGCTGCGTCGTGCTCTTGCCGACACCGACATCATCGGCGTTGCCAGCAACATCGATCTGCTCGGACGCATCGTGGCGCATCCGGGTTTTGCCGCCGGTGGCGTGGATACGGACTTCATCGCGCGCCATGCCGATACTCTGCTGGGCCCACAGAGTGATCATTCGCTTGATGTGCTTGCTGCCGCGGCTCTCTGCGTGTTGACGGACGAAGCGGGGGATGCGTCCTCGGCGGCTGCTCTCGGCAATGATCCTTACTCGCCGTGGCATGCAAGCGATCATTGGTGGATCAACGCCTCGTATCTGCGGACGCTGAATTTCGCGACCGGCGAGACGAACCATACGGTGCAGGTCGAATGCCTCGCGACCGGCTGGCGCCTGACGATTGGCGCGCAAAGCATTGCCGCAACCGCGGACAGAACCGCGAATGGCCGCCTCGCAATCTCGCTGGACGGGCGGCGGTTCCAGGTGTTTGCCTCTCATATCGGCGAGTCGGTCATCGTCCGCGACAAGGGCGAAACATATCGCTTGCATCTGCCGGACCCGATGGCGGCGTCGGCCGACGACGATGTTGCCGGGGGGCGTCTGATTGCGCCGATTCCTGGCCAGATCACCCAGGTGTTCGCGACGCCAGAGACGGCTGTCACACGCGGCCAGGTTCTCATCGTTCTGGAGGCGATGAAGACCGTCTTCCGCCTCACGGCACCTGCCGATGGTGTCGTTGCCGTCGTGAACTGCCAGGCGGGCGACAGCGTGGTGGAGGGACAGCTTCTCGTCGCGTTTGCCGACGACTCTCAGCCGTTGCCGACCTGAGTGAAGTTGCATCGTTGTGAGCCGCGTGGTCACAATGCCGGCGCCCTGACGTCAGGGACAAGCACGCCATAAGGAGGACGCACGTTCTATGTTCGCAAGATTTGCCACCGTGGCCGCCGCCGCATTGGCCATAGCGGTTACCACAGCAGCGGTCGCCGCCGACACGCCCGGCGTCACCGCGACCGAGATCAAGATCGGCAATACCGTGCCGTACAGTGGTCCGGCATCGTCCTACAGCGTGCTAGGCAAGCTTGAATCCGCGTTCTTCAACATGGTGAACGAACAAGGCGGCGTCGGCGGCCGCAAGATCGATTTCATCTCGCTTGACGACAACTACAGCCCACCAAAGACTGTCGAACAGATCCGCCGCCTGGTGGAACAGGACAAGGTTGCCTTTACTTTCGCCACGCTTGGTACGCCGACCAACAGTGCCATCGTTCATTATATGAACCAGAAGAAGGTGCCGCAGCTTTTCGTCTCGACCGGCGCCGACAAGTGGGGTGACTACAAACAGACACCATGGACCATCGGCTGGCAGCCCAGCTACAGGACGGAAGCGCAGATCTACACGAAATACATCCTGCAGCATAAGCCCGATGCGAAGATCGCCATCCTGTATCAGAACGACGACTTCGGTAAGGATTATCCGAATGGCGTGAAGGATGTGCTGGGCGACAAGTTCGACAAGATGGTGGTCACCGCGACCTATGAAACCACCGATCCGACGGTCGATAGCCAAATCACCCAGTTGCAATCAAAAGGCGTTGATGTGCTGTTGGTCGCGGCGATCCCTAAGTTCGCCGCACAGGCGATCAAAAAGGTGCACGATCTGAATTGGAAGCCGATGTTCTTCATGTCGAACGTCTCCATCTCGGTCGGTGCCGTGATGACCCCGGCGGGGCCGGAGAATGGCATCGGTATCATCAGCGCCGCCTATCTGAAGGACTCATCCGATCCTACCTGGAAGAATGACGCGGGCTTAAATGAATGGCGTGCGTTCATGAACAAGTACATGGCAGGAGCGGATCAGACGGACGCCGGCTATATCGCGGCCTATGGACTGTGCAAGACGATGTTGCAGGTATTGCAGCAGGCCAAGGGTGACTTCTCGCGTGAGAACATCATGAAGCAGGTGGCCAGCCTGCATGATCTCGACAATCCCGTGCTGCTGCCTGGCATCAAGATCAACACCAGCCCCACCAACTTCCACCCGATCCGGGCGATGCAGTTGGAGAAGTGGAACGGCAAGTCCTGGGAGCTGTTTGGGGAAGTTATCCAGGGTTCGGCATCTTGAACCAACAGGGTGCGGTTGCCTGAAGTGATCGCACCCGCTTCGGGAGGTGTGAGCATGGCCGCGGATGATGGCAACGGCAGGCGGCTACGCTCGCGCCGCTGGTTCGATGACCCTGCCGATCCGGCGATGACCGCGCTCTATCTTGAGCGCTATATGAACTATGGCATTACGCTCGATGAGCTGCGTGGTGGGAAACCGATCATCGGCATCGCCCAGACCGGTTCTGATCTCTCGCCGTGCAACCGCCATCATATCGAGCTTGCCAGCCGGGTGCGGGATGGCATCCGTTCGGCTGGCGGAGTGCCGCTGGAATTCCCGATCCATCCGATCCAGGAGACCGGCAAGCGTCCGACCGCGGCGCTGGATCGCAATCTCGCGTATCTGACGCTGGTGGAAGTGCTGCACGGCTATCCGATCGACGGCGTGGTGCTGACCACCGGCTGCGACAAGACGACACCCGCCTGCCTGATGGGCGCGGCGACGATGAACATTCCCGCCATCGTGCTGTCCGGTGGGCCGATGCTGGATGGCTGGTGGCAGGGCCGTCTGTCCGGTTCGGGCACAATCATCTGGGAAGGCCGCAAGCTCTTCGCCGAGGGCGAGATCGGCTACGAAGAGTTCATGCACATGGTGTCGTCATCGGCACCTTCCATCGGACACTGCAACACGATGGGTACTGCGACGTCGATGAACTCGCTGGCGGAGACGCTGGGCATGTCGCTGCCAGGCTGTGCTGCGATTCCTGCGCCGTATCGCGAACGCGGCTGGATGGCGTATGAGACGGGCGAACGCATCGTCGGCATGGTGCAGGAG
>DATJJM010000167.1:0-34138 GCA_035492535.1 Acetobacteraceae bacterium
CGCGACGCTCGCCCAGCATGGCATGAGCGGCATCGGTTACGGCCTGATCATCCTGGGCATCATCATCGGCGGCTCTATCGGCACCTACATTGCACAGCGCATCCAGATGACGGCGCTGCCGCAACTCGTGGCCGCGTTTCACTCGCTGGTCGGTCTTGCCGCCGTCTGCGTCGCGGCTGCCGCACTGAATGCGCCGCAGGCGTTCGGCATCGGCGTGCCCGGCCATATCTATGTCGAGAGCCTGATCGAGATGTCGCTCGGTCTCGCCATCGGGGCCATCACATTCTCTGGCTCGCTGATCGCATTTGCCAAACTCCAGGCGCTGATGAGCGGCGCGCCGATGGTGTTCCCCGGCCAGCACAAGTTGAACCTGGGACTCGGCATCCTGCTGGTGGTGCTGATCGTGCTGTTCGTCGCGACGGGCAGCCAGTTCGTGTTCTGGCTGATCGCGCTGCTGGCGTTCGGGTTGGGGTTGCTGATCATCATCCCTATCGGCGGCGCCGACATGCCGGTGGTGGTATCGATGTTGAACAGCTATTCGGGCTGGGCGGCGGCGGGCATCGGCTTCACTATCCAGAACCTGGCGCTGATCATCACCGGTTCGCTGGTCGGTGCCTCGGGCGGCATCCTGTCATACATCATGTGCAGGGGCATGAATCGCAGCATCTTCAATGTGCTGCTGGGCGGGTTCGGCACAGAGACCGGTGTTGCGACGTCGGCCTCCAACGCGGACCGGACGGTGCGCAGCGGCAATGCCGAAGATGCGGCGTTCATCATGAAGAATGCGTCGAAGGTGATCGTGGTGCCCGGTTACGGCATGGCGGTGGCGCAGGCGCAGCACGCTCTGCGCGAGATGGCGGACACGCTGAAGAAGGAGGGGGTGGACGTGAAATACGCTATCCACCCGGTGGCGGGACGCATGCCCGGCCATATGAACGTGCTGCTCGCCGAGGCCAGCGTGCCGTATGACGAGGTGTTCGAGCTGGAGGAGATCAACAACGAGTTCTCCACCGCCGATGTGGCCTATGTGATCGGCGCCAATGACGTGACCAACCCGGCGGCGAAGACTGATCCTTCATCGGCGATCTACGGCATGCCGATCCTGGATGTGGAGAAGGCGGGGACGGTGCTGTTCGTGAAACGGTCGATGGCGTCGGGGTATGCGGGCGTGGACAACGAACTGTTCTTCCGCCCGAACACGATGATGCTGTTTGGCGATGCGAAGAAGATGACCGAGGAGATCGTTCAGGCGCTGGGACACTGACACGCTGACGCCCAGTTGCAGCTCAGACGGCGTCTTCATCTACGCGTTCGCCTGCCCGAGCCGCGATTCCACTGTTGCGCAATCCGGCCGGATGGAACCGCGACGCCGACCATCCAGCCATCTCCTCGTATGAACGGTACTTTTCGTCCAGCGCCGCCTGGGCGGCCGCGAGCAGCGCCTCGGCTTCCTTTGGGCGGCCCTGCGCCAACGACCGGTAGCGGGTCTCGTTATAGGCATAATCACGGAACTTGATTGTCGGACGAGGGCTGTCCAGCACGAACGGATTGTCACCCACTTCCCGCAGGGACGGATTGTAGCGGAACAGCGGCCAGTAGCCGCATGCGACTGCCAGGTCCTGTTGCTTCATACCATTTTGCATGTCGATGCCATGCGCGATGCAATGGCAGTACGCCAGGATCAGCGACGAACCGGGATAAGCCTCAGCCTCGCGGAACGTCTGCAATGTCTGCTGCGGATTGGCGCCCATCGCGACCTGTGCGACATATACATTGCCATAGGCGATCGTCTGCAACGCCAGATCCTTGCGGGCCACCCGCTTTCCCGCCGCGGCGAATTTCGCGATGGCGCCGAGCGGTGTTGCCTTGGATGCCTGGCCGCCGGTGTTGGAATAGACCTCGGTATCCAGCACCAGCACGTTGACGTCACGTGCACTGGCCAGGACATGATCCAGTCCCCCGTAGCCGATGTCGTATGCCCAGCCGTCGCCGCCAACGATCCAGATCGAGCGGCGTACCAAATGCTCGACGACCGATAGCAGATCGCGCGCTCGAGGATCATCAAGCGTGTGCAATTTCTGGATCAGGTCGCTGACCCGCGCTCGCTGGGTGCGGATTTCCGACTCGCGGACCTGTGGAGCAGTCAGCACGGCTTGGACCGAGTCAGCGCCGAGCTGCGGTGCCAGATCCTGCGCCAAACGCGTGGCCAGATCGAGATGCTTGTCGGCTGCCAATCGATACCCCAGGCCGAACTCGGCGTTGTCCTCGAACAGCGAGTTCGACCACGCGGGTCCACGCCCCTCACCGTTCTTGGCCCACGGCGTCACCGGCAGGTTGCCGCCATAGATTGAAGAGCAGCCGGTCGCATTGGCAATTTGCAGCCGATCGCCGAACAACTGCGAGAGCAGCTTCAGATACGGCGTTTCGCCGCAGCCCGCACACGCGCCGGAATAGGCGAACAGCGGCTCGAGGAACTGGACGCCGCGTACATTGGCGAAATCGATGCGAGCCCGGTCATTCCGCGGCAAGGTTGCGAAGAATTGGTTGGCGGCATGCGAGTCCTCGATCAGAGGCGCCTTTTCCTGCATCGCCAGTGACTTCACTGGCACCACGGGACATGCCTCGACACAGAGACCACACCCCGTGCAATCCTCGAGCGCGAAGTCCAGCGTGAATCGTACATCCGGGAAGCCGCGCACGTTGATCGGGGCGGAATGGAAACCCGCCGGCGCACCGTCCAGACGAGCTGCGTCGAAATACTTCGCCTGGATCACCCCGTGCGGGCACACGAAGCTGCACTGGCCGCATTGGATGCAGGTGTCGTCGTTCCAGAGCGGCACCACCTCGGCGATGTTCCGCTTCTCCCACATCGCGGTTCCCGAAGGCCACGTACCGTCCACTGGCAGGGCGCTCACCGGGATCTCGTCGCCACGGCCTTCCAGCATCTTTGCTGTCACGGCACGCACGAATGCGGGAGCATCGTCAGGCACAATTGGAGCGGGCTCCCAGCGGCTTGTCGCCATCTCCGGTATGGATACCTCGAACAGGGCCGCCAGCGTGTCGTCCACCGCGCGGAAGTTCGCCTCGACAACGCCCTCGCCCTTGCTGCTGTAGGTTTTGCGGATCGCCTGCTTGATATGTTCGATCGCCTGTTCCCGTGGCAACACGCCGGAGATCGCGAAGAAGCACGTCTGAAGCACGGTATTCGTGCGCCCGCGCAGCCCGACGTCGGCCGCCACGCGCGATGCGTCAATAACAAACAGCCGGAGGCCCAGCTCGATGATCCGCAACTGCATCGCGCGCGGCAAATGCTGCCACACGTCGTCAGGACCGAAGCGTGTATTCAGCAGGACCGTCGCCCCCGGAGCTGCCAGACGCAGCATGTCCTGACGCTCGATAAACTGGAACTGGTGCAGCCCGATGAAGCTAGCCTGCTGGATCAGATAGGGCGCCTCGATCGGCCGTGGACCGAAGCGCAGATGCGAGATCGTCTGGGCACCGGATTTGTGCGAATCGTAGACGAAATACCCTTGTGCATACAGTCCGGCGTCCTCGGCGATGATCTTCACGCTGTTCTTGTTGGCCCCAACGGTGCCGTCGGCGCCCAGCCCGTAGAATACGGCCTGCACAACGTCGTTCGGCTCGATGCGGAAGGACGCGTCCGCCGCCAGACTTGTACCCGACACATCATCGTCGATACCGACAGTGAAGTTATTGTGTGGCTCTGGCTGCGCAAGGTTATCGAACACCGTTTTCGCCATCGACGGATTGAAGTCTTTCGATGACAATCCGTAACGACCACCAACAACCAGTGGCATGCCGCGGCGCTTGCCGTGGGCCACTGCCTGCGCGATCGCGTTCACGACGTCCAGGTACAGCGGCTCGCCTGGTGCGCCGGCCTCCTTGGTTTGTTCCAACACTGCGATGCTGCGTACGCTGCGTGGGAGAGCTGCGAGGAATGACGCATTGTCAAACGGCCGGTACAGTCGCACGTGGAGCACACCCGTTCGCTCCCCAAGCTCGTTCAGGGCCTTGGCGGTCGCACGGGCGGTCTCGACGCCGGATCCCATCATCACGACGAGCCGATCGGCATCGGGCGCGCCAGAGTACTCGAACAAATGGTATTGCCGGCCGGTCAGCTGGCCAAAGCGGTTCATCTGTTTCTGCACGATATTGGGCAAGCGCGCGTAAAATGGGTTCACCGTCTCACGCGCCTGGAAGAACGTGTCCGGATTATGGGCCGTGCCGCGCACCACCGGCCGCTCCGGCGACAGCGCCCGTGCGCGATGTTCGCGCACCAGCCTATCGTCGATCATGGCGCGGATCACGTCGTCGCCAAGCAATCTGATGGTCGCCACTTCGTGGGACGTACGGAATCCATCGAAGAAGTGCAGGAACGGTATGCGAGAGGCCAGCGTCACGGCCTGCGCGATCAGCGCCGCATCGTGCGCCTCCTGAACCGATGCCGACGACAGCATCGCGAAGCCCGTGGTGCGCGCTGCCATGACGTCGGAATGGTCGCCGAAGATCGACAACGCCTGCGTTGCCACGGCACGTGCGGCGATGTGGAAGACCGTCGGCGTCAGCTCGCCGGCGATCTTGAACATGTTGGGCAGCATAAGGAGCAAGCCCTGCGAGGCGGTGAATGTCGTCGTCAGGGCGCCTGATTGCAGCGCGCCGTGAACTGCACCTGCGGCACCGCCCTCACTTTGCATCTCCTGCACCACGGGGACGTTGCCCCAGATGTTGGGAATGCCTTTGGCGGACCACTCGTCGGCCAGTTCCGCCATGGTGGACGACGGCGTGATCGGGAAAATCGCGCACACTTCGTTAACGCGGTAGGCCACATGGGCTACCGCGGTGTTGCCATCCATGACGGCGCGCTGGTCGCTCATGCGGCGGCTCCCTGTTCGCTGAGCATTTCGATCGCATGGCACGGACACTGTTCGAAGCAGGTGGCACAGCCGGTGCACGTCGCCGGGTTGACGCTGTATCCCAGCCCGCCGCCGAGCTTGGTGATCGCATCCTCGGGACACGCGGCGTAGCAGTTGTCGCATTCGAAGCAGTTGCCGCAGGACAGGCAACGCTGCGCTTCGTGCCGCGCCTGCGGCTCGCTCAGTCCAGCGAGCACTTCACCGAAACCGGAGACTGCGTCCTTTTCGGCCAGATGCCGCTGTACCGCAGGATCGACATCGCTGAACACCGGCAGGTTCAGCATGTCGAAACTCACCACCGATGAGGTGGCCGGTTTTTCGTAGGTCCCGCCGCGCAACCATGCGTCTATACAGCGTGCCGCCTTCTTGCCGTGTCCGACCGCGACAGTGACCGTTCGTTCCGCCGGCACCATGTCGCCACCGGCGAAGATGCCGGGATGGCCGGTCATCATCTGCCGATTGACGACGACGGTGTCCCACTTGAACTCAATGCCTGGCACCGACTTCAGGAACCCGCTGTCGCTGTCCTGGCCGAGCGCCAGCACCACCGCATCGGCCTTCAGCGTGTCCAACTCGCCCGTCGGCTGGGGCCGTCCCTTGTCATCGATCGTCATGCGTTCGACGGTCAGTGTGTCGCCGACGATCTCCTTGATCGTCGTCAGCCACTTGTTCTTTACGCCTTCGGAGAGGGCTTCATCCGCCTCGAACCCGTGCGCCGGCATGTGCGCGCGGTCACGCCGATACACGATCAACGCTTCATCCGCGCCCAGGCGGCGCAGGCTGCGCGCGGCGTCCATCGCCGTATTGCCGCCGCCGTAGACCACGACACGGCGCCCCAGCAGTGGCTGTTCGCCCAGGCTCGTGTCGCGCAGCAGCGCAACCGCATCCAGCACTCGCACGGCATCACGCGCCGGTATGTCCGCGTGCTTCCCAACGTGAGCACCGATCGCCACGAAAACCGCGTCGAACCCGCCGGCGTCGCGCTCAGCGAGGACGTCGGTCACCTTGTGGTTGAGCACGATCGTCACGCCCATCCGCTCGATGCGCCCGATTTCCGCCAGCAGGTCGGCGCGCGGCAGCCGATACGCCGGGATGCCGAAATGCAGCATGCCCCCTGGAACTGGACCTGCCTCACGAATCTCGACCTGATGGCCGAGCCGCGTCAGATGATAGGCGGCGGACAGGCCACTAGGCCCGGCGCCCACCACCAGTATCCGCTTGCCCGTCGGCGCCGCCAGCGGCACCGTCCAGCCCTCGCGCGTTGCCAGGTCGCCAAGGAACCGCTCGACCGCGTGGATCGACACCGAGGCATCCATCTCTGCGCGATTGCAGGCAGTTTCGCACGGGTGATAGCAGACGCGCCCGTGGGTCGCTGGCAGTGGGTTGTCCGCCATCAGCGTCTCCCAAGCCCGCCGATAGTCACCGGCCTGCGCGAGCGCCAGCCAGGCCTGGATATTTTCTCCGGCCGGGCAGGCGTGGTTGCAAGGAGGCAATAGCGAGACCCAGTGCGGCAATCGCCGGCGGAACGGCCCTGCGCCCTGGTGCACCGACAGATCAACCACGGGGGTCAGGTCATGCGCAGGCCGTCGCGCACCGGGTGCTATATCGTCCATGAAGGGCTCCAAGGCTGCCGAGGGGCATTTGCCTACCCCGGCGTTAAAGACTCATTGACGTGGATCAACCAAGATTCCGGCCGTCATGGTTAACCTGGGGCCCTCATGTCACCGCGGCTGATCACTCTGACGCTGAACCCGGCCCTCGACCTCGACGCCGATGCCGACGAGGTGGTGCCGACGCACAAGATCCGCATGCACCATGAGCATGCCGATCCTGGCGGGGGTGGGGTCAACGTGGCGCGCGTGCTGCACGAGTTGGGCGCGGATGTCGTCGCCATTCTGGCGGCCGGAGGCGCCTCGGGCCGCGTGCTCGAGGAGATGCTCGACGAAGCCGGCGTTGAGCGCTGCAGCGTGCTGATTCGTGGTCGCACCCGGGTCAGCCTGAACGTGCTGGATAAGCATACCGGGCTGGAGTACCGATTTATTCCGGAGGGCCCGACTCTCAGCGAGACGGAATTCAGCGAATTCCTCGCTGCGGCGGAATCAGCGCAGGGAGACTGGGTCATCGCCAGCGGGAGCCTGCCCAATGGCGTGCCAGATGATACCTATGCGCGGCTTGCGGAGATTGCAGCGGCCAAAGGCCAGCGCTTCGTCCTCGATACCTCTGGCGAGGCGCTGAAGCTGACGCTCGAGCATGGCGGTCTCACGTTGGTGAAGCCCAGCCTGAACGAACTGGAGCATCTGGTCGGGCGTGAACTGCGCGACCCTGCCGCGCAGGATGCCGAGGCCATGGCTCTGGTGCGGAGCGGTGCCACCGAGATGGTGGCGACGACCCTCGGGCATGAGGGCGCCCTGTTGGCGACACGTGATGGCGTCCTGCGCGTGCCGGCGATGGACGTGCCGATGCACAGTACTGTCGGAGCCGGCGACGCATTCCTGGCGGCCATGACGCTCGCCCTTGCGCGCGGCAGCAGCCCGATCGACGCGCTGGCCTGGGGGACAGCGGCCGGCGCCACGGTCATCGCCTGTGCCGGCACGGCACGCTTGCAGCGCTCGGAGGTCGAAGTGCGTTATCTGGAGTTGCTGGCGGCGCGCAGGGGGCTCCGGATCACGCCGTCGGCAGCGTAAAGCGGAAGATGCTGCCGCCTGATGGGTTCGGTTCCACCCATAACCGTCCGGCGTGTGCCTCGATGATCGTCCGGCAAACCGACAGGCCGATCCCCATGCCGTCCGGCTTTGTTGTCACGAACGGCTGAAAAAGCTGAGCTGCGATCTCGTCCGGGATGCCAGTCCCGGTATCGGTGACTGTCACCAGGACACAACCGGGCTGCGCAGAGGTCCGCACCGAGAGTTCCCGAACCGGACCATCCTCCATTGCCTCCACAGCGTTGCGGATCAGATTGAGAAGCACCTGCTGGATTTGCACCCGATCCACGACCGCCTGCGGAACTGCAGGATCCTGGCTGATGTGCACCGTGATGCCCCGCTCCTTCACGCCGATGAGCGCCAATGCGCACGCTTCTTCGACCAGCTTCACCGCATCTTCCGGCTGCCGCGGCGTCTCGCCGCGGGCCACGAAGCTTCGCAGCCGCCGGATGATCGCGCCGCTCCTTAACGTCTGGTCGGCTGCGTGCTGCATCGCCTGGCGCACCCGATCGAGGTTCGGTTGCTGCGCGTCCAGCAGCCGGATCGCCGCTCGCACGTAGTTCGCCGAGGCCGTCAGCGGTTGGTTGAGTTCATGGGCCAGAGCCGCTGCCATCTGCCCCATCGAGCGCAGCCGCGATACGTGCTGCAGCCCGTCCTGGAGTTCGTGCAATCGCCGCTCTGTGCGTTGCCGTTCGGTCAGATCACGGACAAAGCCCGTGAACAGTTGGCCGCCGGTGGCCTCGCCGACGGACAGCTCCATCGGAAAGGTGCTGCCGTCCTTGCGCAGTCCGACAACCACGCGGCCGATGCCGATGATCCGCCGTTCGCCAGTCTCCTGATAGCGCCTGAGATAACCGTCATGCTGCTCGCGATAGGGCGGCGGCATCAACATCTTGACGTTCTGGCCCCGCACTTCGTCTTGCTTGTAACCGAACAGGCGCTCGGCCGCCTTGCTGAAGAACTGTATGGTGCCGCGCCGGTCGATCACCACCATCGCGTCCGGCACCGTCTCCAGGATCGACAGGAGCAATGCCGATTCGTTCGCGATCGGCTCAGATTCTGCTGGTTGGTCGCCGACGTTCATGGCCGCCATGCATAGCGCGACGTTCCCGGCGGTCAAAGCCGGGGTGCGAGTCCGGTGTCAGTGGCGCGCGCAGGGACATTCCAGAAAATGCAGCAGCAGCTCGTCATTCAACGGCTTTTCCAGGACCCGGGCCACACCGAGCTCACTTGCTTGCCGCAACAGGTCTGCCGAGGGTGAACCGGTGATCAGGGCGACCGGCAATTTGGCTCCCTGGCTGCGCAGGTTGTTGATCAGCTGGAGGCCGGTCAGTCCAGGCATGTGCTGATCCACCACCAGGCACGACAGGTTCTCAAACGATGCCTCGTTCAGGAATTGTGCGGCCGAACCGAAGGTCGCCACCGAGAACCCAGCCGCCTCCAGCAGGAAGCGAAGGGAATCACGAACCGCATCGTCATCGTCAACCACCGCAACGCTGAGGTGCGATTCGCCACACATACCGTTAACTCCAGGCCGTTAGCTCCAGGTCTCGGCCCGCGGCCTCATCGGGGCTGCTGCTACAGTCCTACAGTCCGCCACTCAGTGCCTTGATCCAGGTCAACGACGCGATGGTTTGACCGAGGCGGGGCCACCCGATACCGCGATTGTCATCCGAACCAGTTCCGGCAGGCTACGAGCCCCCATCTTCTCCATGACTCGCGCGCGATGCACTTCAACAGTCCGCGGGCTGGACCCCAGGTCGTAGGCAATCGTCTTGTTCGGCAATCCTTCGACCAATTTGTCGAGCACCTCGCGTTCCTTCGGCGTCAGGGAGGCAAGCCGTGTCACGATATCGGCCGCGGCCTCCGCCTCATCGCGCACCCGTTCGCTGGCCGCGATGGCTCGGCGCACCGATGCAAGGAGTTGTTCGTCATCGAATGGTTTCTCCAGGAAATCGGCCGCCCCTGCCTTCATCGCCTCGACTGCGATCGGGATGTCGCCATGTCCGGTCATGACGATCACGGGCAGTCGTCGGCCGGCCTCTCTGAGGCGCCGCTGGAGCTCGAGCCCGTCCATTTCCGGCATCCGCACGTCGGTCAGCACGCAACCTATGGTTCCGAGCGAGGCACCGAGCAGTGCCGTGGGCGACTCGTACGCCCGCACGGCAAAGCCCGCCGCCTCGAGCAGCACCGTCAGCGAGTCCCGGACCGCCTCGTCGTCATCGACGACATGGATCAGCGGCGTCGCAGCCATTCAGCCCTTCATCCCCATACGCACTTCCACGTACGTCCGTTTCCGAATTTTACCCAGCTTTAGCGGCCGCTAGACCTGCATTCAACAAAACAACCCCGTGGCGATGGAGCAACCGATGCAGGTCATGACGCGGACAATAGAACAGTCAGTCGCCACGATCCCAGCCCCTCGGCCGATCCCTGCCCGCGACCCCCTCGACCTGCTGGAGCAGTTCGGTTCGACTATTTCGGTTTTGCGCGACCGCGAGATCCATGGCCAGGGCGATCAGGCCGCCTGGTGCTACCGGGTCATCAGTGGCTGCGTCCGCGTCGTCAACCTGATGGAAGATGGTCGCCGCCAGATCAGCGAGTTCCTGATGCCCGGCGACACACTCGGTTTCGATGCACTCGAGACCTATGATTTCGCGGCCGAGGCCGTCTCCGACGTCGTGCTGCGTCGCTATCCGCGCCGCATGGTCGATGCCCTCGCCGAGTGCAATATCGGACTGTCCCGCCGCCTGCGCGACGTGATCTCGACCAACCTCCGCATGGCCCATGCGCGGTTGGTGCTGCTTGGACGCAAGACCGCAACGGAGCGGATCTCCAGTTTCCTGCTGGAGATGGTTGAACGCCTGCCGCAGGCCCGGGCCAATATCCTGGACCTGCCCATGAGCCGGACCGACATGGCCGACCACCTCGGCCTGACGATCGAGACGGTCTGCCGCGTGCTTGCTCACCTGCGCCGGGACGACACCATTGCAATCAATCGCGCCAGCATCGCGATCCGTAACGGCGCCGCCTTGCAGCAAATGGCGTCAGAGATGCGTCACTGACGAGACGACTGCGGTGGTAGGGGGAACGCCACCATCAGTGTCGGCGACGCGTGTTACAGCCTAGGTACATGCCAGGGCGGCACGCTCGCGGCTGGTGAAGTGGGGCGCTCCGCGCCAGGCTGCCAGCAGATCCAGCCGTTCCTGTGATTCGCCTGCCTTGCGGGCGTCGCGCGTGTGCATATGCAGGCAGAACGCACAGGCGTTGATTTGCGACGCGCGGGCCTTCACCAGCTCCAGCAGGGGTTTTTCCAGGCTGCTGGCGTTGACGCAGGGTCGCAGGTCGAGCATCGCGTTACACGCATCCTGACCCACGCGTGCGACACCGATGCGTGCTTGTCTTGCTCCTCTCTATCGTTCGCCGTCGCCTGAACGATGGTGACTGGGCCGCATGGCCGCCTGACCACAGCGGACGGACTCGACCGTACCATCCGCCTGCGGCACGCTGGCCCGGGACAGGGCAGGAAGCGACAAGATGCAGTTTGGCGTGTTCGATCACATGGACCGTGGTGCGGCACCACTGGACCGATTTTACGCGGAGCGGCTACGGCTTGTGGAAGCCTATGATCGCGCTGGCTTCTACGGCTATCATGTTGCTGAGCATCATTCGACGCCGCTCGGTGTCGCGCCATGCCCCGGTATCTGGTTGTCCGCCGTGGCCGAGCATACCGAGCAGCTCCGCTTTGGCCCGCTGGTCTACCTGCTGCCGCTCTATCATCCCATCAAGCTGCTGGAAGAGATCTGCATGCTCGACCAGATCAGCCAGGGGCGATTCCTGCTGGGAGTGGGACGCGGCATATCGCCCATCGAGCTGCGGTATTACGGCATCGATCCGGCGATCGCGCCCGCGATGTATGCCGAAGCGCTGGAGGTCATCCTGCGCGGCATGACCCACAAGGAGCTGAGCTTCAAAGGCACGTATTACAACTATGACAAGGTGCCGATGGAGCTCACGCCGTATCAACAACCGCATCCACCGCTGTGGTACGGTATCGGCCGGCCGGATGGCGTGCCTTGGGCGGCGCAGCACCGGGTCAACGTGGTCGCGAATCTTGGCGGGAGTGCCATGCGCGCCATCACCGACCGGTATCGTGCCGAGTGGGCGGCGCTCGGCCACCCTGCGGAGGACATGCCGCTGATGGGCGCCAGCCGCCACATCGTCATTGCGGAGACGCGCAAGGAAGCGCTGGAGATCGCCAAACGTGGCTACCATAAGTGGCGCGAGAGCTTCCTGGTGCTCTGGCGCAAGCACAACATGGAACTGCCCAACCCCAATGCGTTGTTTCCAGAGCAGTTCGAGGAAGCGGAAGGGCAGGGACGTGCCGTCGCCGGTACCGCCGATCATGTGCGCGAATTCCTGCAGACCTCGATCGACGAAGGCGGACTGAATTACCTGCTGTGCCGGTTCGCCTTCGGCGACATCACCTGCGATGAGGCGCTGCAATCCGTTCGCCTGTTCGCTGAACAGGTCAAACCGGCCATCAGGGATCACACCGCCGTGCGGCCAGACGTGGACCTGCAAACATCTGCGTGAGGTGCCACACCATCGCCGCGATCCGCCTGTTCTTGGTACATTGGACGACGAAAAGGATCGGGCGATGCGACGCTACTTGCTTCCCCTTGCGGCATTGACCGCCGCGTCTGCGCTGGGCGGCTGTGTGACTCAATCAACGCCGCCAGAGTATTCCTACACCTATGCCAATCCAGGGTATTACAGCGGCCCCTATCCGGTTGGCCGCACATATCCGAATGGCTATAGCGCCGCCTATTCACCGGACTACAACGGTTCGTACAATACGTACGACAAGACCGGCGGCCACGGTGGATAAGGTCAATGCAAGCGCAGTGGGGTAGTCGCCGCGCGATTGCTAGGCCGCGCTCGCAATGACATTTGCCGACTGTTGGCGGCTGCCTTCAGGCGGACATCTTGATCGGTGGTTCCAGATCATCGGGCAACGGACACACGTAAGGGCTTCGCCCGATGCGTGCCTGATGATCTGCCTTCGCACGTGCCAGCAGGACTTCATCCTGGATCACATCAACCGCGGTGCCGGCCATCACCTTCGCGACATGCACCAGCCCCTTGTGGGCCGCCGGCATCTTGCCCTGCGCAGTCAACTGCCATGAATGGCCGGGTGTCCCGATCGCATAGGTCGCGCCGCGCGCCTGCACCGTCGGCACAACCCAGCTTACGTCGCCGACGTCCGTGGACCCCATCATCGGCGCACTCTTCGCGTCCAGCGGCACGATCTGGTCGCACAGCGGAACATCATGCTGGAACGGGACACCGACGCGCTTGTACGCCGCTTCGATGTCTTCATCAGTCAGTGTCGCCTGGATCTTCGCTGCGAATGCGCGGTCGGTTTCGTCGAAGGGTGGCGGTCCAAGGCGCATCAGGTTGTCATGCATCGCCTTTTCCAGTGGCGTGTTCGCCAGCAGGTTCGACACCGCGCTGACCACCTTCGATTCGACCCGTGTCTCGGTCATCAGCGCCGCGCCATCGGCGATCTTGCGCACACGCTCGATCAGGCGGGTCAGCTCGGGCAGCTCGCGGGCGCGGATGAGATAGCGCACCGTCGCCTTCGCCTGCACCACGTTCGGGGCAATGCCGCCGGCATCCAACAGCGCGTAGTGGACGCGCGCGTCCGACGGCATGTGCTCACGCATGTAGTTCACGCCGACATTCATCAGCTCTACGGCGTCGAGCGCGCTGCGTCCAAGATGCGGCGCTGCCGCGGCGTGCGATGCGCGGCCGTGGAACGTGAAGTCGATACGCGTATTCGCCAGCGAGACTGCCTCGTTCACGCCGGAGAACGCGGCCGGATGCCAGGAGATCGCCACATCGACATCGCTGAATGCGCCGGCGCGGGCCATGAACCCCTTCGCCGCACCACCTTCTTCCGCCGGGCAGCCGTAATAGCGCACGCGGCCCTTGATGCCGTGCGTCTCCAGGTAGTCCTTCACTGCTGCTGCCGCCAGCATCGACGCCGAACCGAGCAGGTTGTGGCCACATCCGTGTCCATACCCGTTGCCCGGCAGCGGCTTCGGTTCGGCCACGCCGGCCTCCTGGCTCAGCCCAGGCAGCGCATCGTACTCGCCCAGGATGGCGATGACCGGCCCTTCTTCTCCGGCCTCTCCCATCACCGCGGTAGGGATGCCGGCGACGTCCCTGGTCACCCGGAACCCCTGCTTCTCCAGCATCGCGGTGTGCTCGGCGCAGGACTGGAATTCGCCATAACAAAGCTCCGGCATGCCCCAGACGCGGTCGCTCAACGCCTCGAAGTCTTGCTTCTTGGTGTCGATCAGCCGCCAGATCTCTTCAGTGTTCTGCATGTCCGGACTCCTTGTGTCTGAAGCAACTGACCAGATGGTCGTTCACCATGCCGGTTGCCTGCATGAAGGCGTAGCATATGGTGGAGCCGACGAAACGGAAGCCCCGCTTTGCGAGCGCCTTGCTCATCCGATCGGAAAGGTCGGTCTTCGCCGGGACCTCCTTGCTGGTTGTCCACCGGTTCACCAACGGCTTGCCATCAACGAAGGACCACAGATAGGCGCTCAGGCTGCCGTGCTCGTTGATCACATCGAGGGCTGTTCGGGCATTGTCACGCACCGACCAGATCTTCAGCCGGTTGCGAATGATCCCTGACGATGTCAGCAGCTTCTCCAGCGATGGATCGCGCATCGCCGCTACGCGCGCGATATCGAAGCCATGAAATGCCCGATGGTATTGCTCGCGCCGCGCCAGGATCGTCCGCCACGACAAACCGGCCTGAGCGCCTTCCAGCGTCAGCATTTCAAACAGGGCGACATCGTCGCGATGCGGGACGCCCCATTCGCGATCATGGTAGGCGAGCATGGCGGCATCGCCGCCTTCCGCCCACGAACAGCGTGTTTCCGCCATAGCCCCCAAACCATGCAGGTGGGGTCTTATAGCGGCAGTTTCAGCTCAGGCCCAATGGCCAGGCACCCAGTGCCAGCCGTTGTAATGACCCGGCACCCAGGCGCCGCGGCCGTAATACCCAGGCGCCGGTGCGATCACGCAGGCGGACAACGAAACCAGGCACAATGCCAGCATCAACAAGGCGCCCACACGTCGGATCATGAGAGTTCGCTCCCTGCACGTTTCAGCGACACATTGCTTTGGCCGTTTTGCGGGGCAGTTGCATTGTTGTATCGCTACGTGACGAGAATTCGCAGTTGGGTGATCGGTTGAGCATGAACATCCTGTCGATTCAGTCCTGGGTTTCTTATGGCCATGTCGGCAACGCGAGCGCGGTGTTCCCGTTGCAACGCCTCGGTGCCGAGGTGTGGTCGATCAACACGGTGCAGTTCTCCAACCACACCGGCTATGGCCACTGGACCGGTGAGGTCTATACTGGTGACGCGGTGCGCGACCTGGTTGACGGCATCGCGGCGCGGGATGTGCTGCGGCACTGCGATGCTGTGCTCTCCGGCTACATGGGTGACGCCGGCATCGGCAACGCGATCCTGCACGCCGTTGCCCGTGTGCGCGAGGAGAACCCGCGCGCCATCTACTGCTGCGATCCGGTCATTGGTGATGAAGACGAAGGTGTATACGTGCGTGAGGGCATCGAGGAGTTCCTCCGCGACCACGCCCTGCCGCAGGCCGACATAGCGACACCGAACCGCTTCGAGCTTGAGCGGCTCACCAACCGCCCATGCCGCACGCTGGCCGAGGCCAAGGATGCGGCGGCGCAACTCGCGGCCACCATGCGTCCGGACGGATTGCACTGCGTGCTGCTGACCAGCCTGGAGACAGAGCACACGCCGGGCGACCATCTCGATCTGCTGGCGGGCGAGGGGGGACAGTTCCACCTGTTGCGCACGCCACGCCTGCCGGTTGCGGTGAATGGCGCAGGCGACGCGATCGCCGCGCTGTTCCTGTTCCATCGCCTGAACTCGGGCAGCGCGGTGAAGGCGTTGGAGGAGGCTGGTTCGGCGGTGCATGGCCTGCTGCGCCGCACCGCCGAGGCCGGTTCGCGCGAAATCCTCACGGTAGCCGCGCAAGAGGAGTTCGTCGCGCCGACCACGCGGTTCGTCGCGCAGCCGTGCTGACATCGTGCGGGGTCATCGTGACGGACGGCGAGCGCGTTCTGCTGGGGCACGCCACGCGCTCGCCTCGATGGGACATCCCGAAGGGCGTTGCCGAGGCCGGAGAGCCGCTCGCCGCAACCGCAATCCGCGAACTGTCTGAGGAGACCGGGCTCATCGCCAGCGAAGCAGACCTGCGTCCGCTCGGGACCCACGCCTACCTGCGCGGCAAGGAGCTTGCGCTGTTCGCCTGGACGCAGACGCCATTGCCGTCCCCTGACGGCCTGACGTGCCGCTCCACATTTGCCTTGCCCAGCGGCAGGCTCGTCCCGGAGTTCGACCGCTTCGGCGTATTCACCTGGGACGAGGCGCTTGGCAAGGTCGGCAAGAACCTGGCTCGCGTGCTATCCGCGCTGATGCCGCGTCTGACATCACTCCGCGGCGAGTGACCGCACCGATGCGCGCTGCGTAGGCGACAACTGACCGGCGAAGTCGCGCACGAAATCCGGCATGGCCTCTTCCTCGGTAGCCCCGACGCGCAACGCCTCGTCGACATAGGCGCGCCCGTTCGGATCGGCGAGCACACGCTTGAGGATCCGCTGATAGCGCCAGACGATCGCGCCCCATGCGACGAGACCCGACACCAGCTCGAATGTCCGCCTGGGATAAAACAGGAGAGGGTTCTCGACCGGCATCGTGGGCCGCCGCTGTGATCGCACCTTGCGGCGGATGAAGCCGAATTGCAGCGGGTGCATGTTCTCAATCTGTACTGAGCCCGAGAACAGCGTCAGCATCAGAGCAGTTTTCTTTGCATTCAGGCCCATTGCCACGGCACGCCGCAGCACCGTCTCAACATGCGCGTCGCTGTAATAGTCGCGCCACGCGTCGTGATAGGCGCCCATCCATTCCTCGCCGGACATGCGAGGATGCGCGGTCGTGGCATGCTCAAGATCGTATATGTTCATGTCAGGATGCATCGGAACCTGCTGTCCATACAGCTTCTTATGGTCCTCGGATCCCGGCAGCGGGGTCAGCATCTGGAATTCCACCAGATCGATCGGCAGTTCACGCTGGATGATCTCGATATCCCGCCGGATCGACTCTGGAGTATCTGCTGGAAAACCAAGGATGTAGCCTGCCCAGGTCATCACCTTCGCCCGCTTCCATGCCTGGAGCATTTCGCGGTATTCCCAGATGCGGTTCTGCTTCTTCTTGGCGCCGGTGAGCGACTCCGGGTTGATGTTCTCCAGTCCGATGAAGACGTTGTTGCAGCCGGCACGCGCAGCTTTCTCGATGAAGCCCGGGATCTTGTGGCAAAGCGTGTCCACCTGGAGGATCAGCCTGATCTTCAGCCCTTCCTCGCGCAGCTTGATCAGGCGATCGAGGATCGGCTCCCAATCCCTGTTGCGGGCAAAATTGTCGTCAGTGACGAAGAAGCGCTTGATGCCTTGCCTGGCATTGGCGCGCACGATCGCCTCGATGTCGTCCGGCGTGCGGCGGCGCGACTTGCGGCCCTGGACATTGATGATAGTGCAGAAGCTGCACTGGAACGGACAGCCGCGCCCGGCGTCGAAGCTGGTGTACTGGCCGAAGATCCGCGTCACGATCGTGCGCGGCAACAGCGGCCATGTGGCGTTCGCAAGGTCAGGCAGGTCGTCCAGATAATTGTATATTGGCTTGGTCCGCTGCGCCTCGATTTCGCGCAGCAGGTCGGCGACCCGCTCCTCTGCCTCGCCGGCGAACAGCGTGATGCCGAGGTCCAGCGCTTCCTGGAGGTCCGGCTGCATCTCCTCCAGCATCGACAGGCAGCCGCTGACGTGGAAACCGCCAATCACCACCGGGACATCCGCGGCACGGAACTGCCGCGCGAGATCCATCGCGCGGGGGAACTGGTTTGACTGGACGCCAACAAACCCGATGAACCCGGCGCCCGCCGTGCGGATGCGGCGGATCATCCGCTTTACGTCGATGACGACATTGGTCTCGTCATAGGCTTCGATCTCGATGTCAGTGTCGGGTCCCAGCGTCTTGTCTTTCGCGCATTCCGCGAACAGCGCGTAAACCGAGGCCAGGCTGTTCGAGGGGATGTTCGAGCGCCACCACTGGATGACGTATCCGTCATCATCGTAGTGGGACGGCTTGATCAGGATGATCCGAAACTGGCGCCGCATTCATCTCCCTCGCTGTCGTCAGCCGGGTGATGTAACGGAGTATGTTGCAACCCTAGGTGATTCCACAAGCGGTCAGCGTCGGAGCGCGTTCTCCCGCGCCTCGGTCGCCAGCCGATCGACCCGGTCGTTCATGGGGTTCCCGGAGTGTCCGCGGACCCAGAGCCATTCGATTTCATGTGCTTTTGCAGCATCCAGCAGACGCCGCCACAGGTCCATGTTTGCCACGGGATCGCCGGCCGAGTTACGCCAGTTGCGCCGCACCCATCCCTGGTGCCAACGCGTCACCCCATTCTTGAGGTATTCACTGTCCGTGTGGAGCACCACGCGGCACGGCCGCTTCAGCGTCTCCAACGCCACGGTTGCCGCGGTGAGCTCCATGCGGTTGTTGGTGGTTGCCTCGTCGGCGCCCGACAGTTCCCGTTCGACACCTTTGAACCGCATGACAGCCGCCCAGCCGCCTGGCCCGGGATTTGGCTTGCAGCCGCCATCAGTCCAGATTTCGACGGCGTCGGCGGACGTCGGTCCAGGTGTGACGGTGACGTCTTCAGATGCCATAGGCGTGCTCATCGCGGGCTGTCAGATGGAATCGCAGCCGCCGCACGTATTCCAGCGGGTCTTTCCGGGTCACCAGCGCCCCTTCCGGCGTGTTCAGCCAATCGTAGAGGCGCGTCAGCAGAAAGCGGATGGCGGCACCCTGGCACAGCACCGGCAATGCCGCCCGTTCTGCCTCCGACAACGCCCGCACCTCATCGTAGGCTCGAAGCAATGCCCGTGCCTTGGTGACGTTGAACGAAAAGTCGGACTCGAAACACCATGCGTTCAGGCACACGGCGATGTCGTATGCCAGCAGATCCGTCGCCGCGAAGTAGAAGTCGATCAGTCCCGACAGCCGTCCATCGAGGAAGAACACGTTGTCAGGAAAGAGATCGGCATGGATGTGCCCCACGGGCAGCGCCACGGGCCAGGAGGTGAGTATTGCATCCAGGGCCGTTTCCAGTTCCGCTGCCAGCCCCGCCTGCACCTCATCGACCCTCATCCGGCACCGCTCCAGCAGCGGTCGCCAGCCGTGCGGGCCCAGCGCATTCCACCGGGTGGGCGCATAATCTGCGCCGGCGACGTGCAGCGCTGCCAGCGCCGAGCCCAATGGCGCGCAATGCTCCAGCCGAACCCGACGGGGCCAAACGCCCGGCAGGAATGTGGTGATCGCTGAATGCCGCCCACACAGATGCCTGAGCGCCACGCCATCGCGCCCGCGTACCGGCAGCGGGCAACCGATGCCCCGCTGGGAGAGATGCTCCATAAGCCCCAGGAACCATGGCAATTCCGCAGGGTCCACGCGCTTCTCATACAACGTCAGGATGAAGTCGCCGGCTGTGGTACGGAGGGAGAAATTGCTGTTCTCCACGCCCTCGGCGATGCCGCGGAATGCCACCATGCTGCCGATATCGTAGTCGGTCAGGAAGGCAGCGAGCGCCTCGTCGGTGACCTCGGTGTAGACTGCCATGCGTGATCAGGCCGAAGGGGCGGGAAGGGGGGGAATGCGAGCCTCCTGCGGCGTGTTGTTCATCCGGCACCTGAGCCGCACTATGCCGTCGGCCTCTCTTGCCGGCAACGACGGGGGTGGCGCAAGAAGGACCCGCCTCGCTCCCCGGAGTCCTTGATGAACGTTTGCCTGCCTGGTTCCCGATGGGTCGCTCGTGTTGCCCTCACCGTCGCGCTGCTGCCGCTACTGGCCGAATGCGGTCCAGCCCGCAACCAGTTCGCTCCGGTCTGCCCGAACCAGGCCATCCTGGGTGATGCGGCGAACCTGAACGTCTATCGGCCGTCCGCGACCCAGGGTCCGGCACGCGATCTCACCGATCTGGTGGTCAGCGGACGGATCGTCTCGATTCACGGCACCTGCCAACCCGGCGCCAACAGCCGCCAACTGAACGTAGCCGTCGCCGTCAATGTCGAGTTGACGCGCGGGCCGGCGATTCAAGGAAGTGGCGTTACGGTGCCCTTGTTTGTCGCGGTCACCGAGGGCGACACGGTCCTCGACAAGCACGGCTACCTGATGCACGCGACGTTCCCTTCCAACGTCGACCGCATCACACTGACGCCGGGCGAACTGGATCTGACGCTGCCGGTCGGCGCGACCAAGTCCGGCGCAGCCTACACGCTGCTCACCGGCTTTCAGTTAAACCCCGACCAGCTTCGTCAGAGTCACTCGGGCGGCCAGTAGGTCAACCGCGGCCAGCCGCCCGCAGCGCTGCCTTCAACTGGCTGCGCAGCTCATAGATCTGGTCCAGCAAAGACAGCACCAGGGGGACCGCGTCTTCGCCCACGTCCATGTCACGCCGCAGGTCGTGGATCAGGCGCACCCGGGCAACGTCGATCTCGCGGAACACATACGCTGTGCCCTCGGCATCCGGGATCACCCAGCCCTGATCGACCCAACGCACCAGCTCCACCTGCGACAGGTCGGAGAACAGCGCGGTGACCTCGGTGATGTTCATCACGACGTCTCTATCCCAGCTCGAGGATCAATAGGATGCCGCGGCTTCCAGGTCTTCAGGAACTCTGCCAGCTCGGGTTCGTCCGAAGGCGGCACCACTGGGTGCAGCTCGACAAACTGATGGCCGCGGCCTTCGATCCCGCGCCCGCGCAGCCGCAGCCGGGTGCCCCGGCCGGAGTTCGGTGGGATGGTCAGGCGCACCGGTCCTTTGATCGTCGGCACCTCAAGGGAGGCACCGAGGACGGCCTCCTGCAGCGTCACCGGCAATGCGACGATGATGTCGTCGCCCTCGCGCTTGAACACCGGGTGCGGCGCGACCGCGACTTCCACCAACGCGTCGCCCGGCGCGCCATCGCCGATGCCTGGCATGCCCTGACCTTTCAGCCGGATGACCTGGCCGTCGTTCACGCCCGCGGGGATCTTCACGTCGAGCGTTCGGCCATCGGGTAGCGTGACCCGTCTTGTCGTGCCGTTCACCGCATCCAGAAAATCGAGTGTCAGATGGTACTGGGCGTCCTGGCCACGCATCGAGAACCGGCGGCCGCCACCCGGTCCCCCTGGGCCGCCACCCGGCGCGCGACCGCCGAATGCCTGGGCGAGAATGTCCTCCAGATCCGCCTGGTCGAACCCCGCATCGGAGCGGTACTTCTCGCGCCCGGCCGCATCTCCGAAGTCGCGATAGAACGGCCTCTGCGGCGGGACCTCGTTGCCCGAAGCGTCGATCTCGCCGCGGTCATAACGCGCGCGCTTGTCCTTGTCGCCGAGCAGGTCGTAGGCGACGCTGATTTCCTTGAACCGGTCGGCCGCCTCGGGCTTGCCGGGGTTCACATCGGGGTGGAAGCGTTTGGCGAGCTTGCGATAGGCCGAGCGGATTGCCGCGTCGCTATCGGTCTTCTGCACGCCGAGGATTTCGTATGGGTCTTTCATCGGACCAGTTAACAGTGGTCACGGGTGCGCGAAATCAAGTGCCGGTCCAATGCGGCTCGCGCTTGCCCAGGAATGCGTCGATGCCTTCGGCCGCATCGCGCGCCAGCATGTTCCGTGTCATGACCTCGGAGGCGTAGGCGTAGGCGTCGTCGAGCCCCATCTCCGCCTGGCGGTAGAAGGCTTCCTTGCCGATCGCCAGGGTCAGCGGACTTTTGGCGACAATCTGTGCGGCGAGCGCGGCCACGGCGCTGTCCATGTCGGCTTCAGGCACGACCCGATTCACGAGGCCCAGTTCATAGGCGCGCGGCGCACTGATCAGATCGCCGGTCAGCAGCATCTCCATCGCTGCCTTGCGCCCGACGGCGCGCGATAGCGCGACCATCGGCGTGGAGCAGAACAGACCGATGTTCACGCCCGGAGTGGCGAAGCGGGCGGTGTCCGTCGCTACCGCGAGGTCGCAGGTCGCGACGAGCTGGCAGCCGGCCGCCGTTGCCACGCCGTGCACGCGTGCAATCACCGGCTTGGGCAGGCGTACGATGCGCGTCATCAGCCTCGAGCAAAGCTGGAAGGTCGCCTCATAAAATGGCCGCTGCGGCTGCCCGCGCAGCTCGCGCAGATCGTGCCCTGCACAGAACGCCGGGCCGGCGCCGCCGATGACCACCACTTTCACGGCCGCGTCCGAGGCGATTGCGTCCAGCTCCGCCACCAGCGCTTCCATCAGCCCCAGTGACAGCGCGTTGCGCGCTGCCGGGCGATTGAGCGTGAGCCAGGCGATGCTGTTGGCATCGCGCCGGAGCAGTGGTTTTTCGGTGACGCCCGATTGCTCGTTCATGGCAGACCCTCCACGATGCCGGCGATCCTAGCAGGAGCGCGTGCCATGACGAATGCCGCGATCGAACCCACCGGGGAGCTGTCACTGCGCACTGTTGCGATGCCCGCCGACACCAATCCGGCCGGCGACATTTTCGGTGGTTGGATCATGTCGCTGATGGACCTCGCCGCGGGTGTTTCCGCCGGCACGCTGGCCAAGGGACGCGTGGCGACCGCCTCGGTTTCCCACCTGAGTTTCCTCCAGCCGGTAAAGGTGGGCGACGTCGTCTGCGTCTATACGGACATCACGCGCACCGGCCGGACCTCGATCACGCTTGGCGTCGAGGCCTGGGTGCTGCGGCGCGGTCAAGGCGAGCGCACACGCGTCACCGCGGCGGAGTTTGTGCTGGTGGCCGTGGACGAGCACGGCAAGCCGCGACCATTGCCGGGGTAGAGGGGCTCTGTCCAAGAAATTATAGGCTCAGGTCCGTTGTTTGCCGCTTCGCTTTGGCACGATCAACGCGTCCACCGCCACCATCCCATCCGCCATGCAGATCAGGGGGTTCACATCCAGTTCGGCTAGCGCCTCGCGGTGATCCGCGGCAAAGGCACTCACGCCGCAGATCAGATCGGCCAGCCGCCCCCGATCCACTGCCGGCATACCGCGGAACCCATCGAGAAGGCGCGCGCCCTTGAGCTGTGTCAGGAGTTCCAGCGCCTCGTCGCGCGTCACCGGAGCCGGAGCCAGAGCGCTGTCCTGCAACAGCTCCACCAGGATGCCGCCCAGCCCTACTACGACGAGAGGCCCGAACAGCGGATCGATCCGTGCGCCGACCACCATCTCGATACCCTGGGGCATCATCTTCTGCACCAGCACGCCATTGATGCGAGGCGGTGGTTCCACGGCGTTCGCCCGCGCCATGACGGTTTGGTAGGCCTCGCGCACTTCATCGGCATCCCGCAGATTCAGCCGCACGACGCCCGCTTCGGTCTTGTGCGGCAGATCGGGTGACTCGACCTTCAGCACCACTGGATAACCGAGCGATCCTGCGGCATTGACTGCTTCATCCATGTCCCGGGCCATCCGTTCTCCCACGACCGGAACGCCGTAAAGCGCCAGCAGCTCCTTGGCCTCGCGCTCCGTCAACGTGTTGCCGCCAGCAGCCGCAATTCCGGCCGCTGCCTTCTCGCGCGTATCTACGGGCGTAGCTTCGATCTTCGCCACCCCTGCCGCACGCTTGGCTCCGCGCCAATGCCACGCGGCGATGGCGGCAAAGCAGGATGGCATCGAGCGGAAGAGTGCGACGTGCTCGCATTCTTCAGCGTCCTTGACGCCCGGACCTTCGAGCCACTCTGTCTGCCAGGCCAGGCACGCGATCTTTCCGTATTTCGCCGCGAGCGAATCATAGACCGGGATGCGCTTTACCGAGAGCGTCGAACCATAGGTCTGCGGCACCACCAGCGCGCCATAGCTCGCATCTCCGAGCAGCGCATCGGCGCAGGCATTCAAAGATTCGGGATTGGCCAGGATCTGTGCCGTCACATCGCACGGATTGCGTGCCGAACCGAATTCCGGAATGTGCGCCATCAGCACCTCGCGCACATTGTCGGGCGGCTGCGGCAGAGGCACGCCGAACTGCTCGGCCCGATCCGCCGCCATGATCGCCGCACCACCCGAAGCCGCCACCACGGCCACACCGCGTGCCTTGGGTGCATGCGCCTTGGCGAAGAAAGCGGCGGTCTCGGCCAGCGCCTCGAAATCCTCGACCAGTATTGCCCCCGCTTTGCGGAACACGGCGCGATACGCCGCGTGCGTGCCGGCCAGCGAACCGGTGTGCGACATGGCCGCCGCCGCACCTTCTTCGCCGGTCGCCATCTTGAACACGATCAGCGGCTTGTCGCGCTGCCAGGCACGCTCCGCCGCGACCAGCATGCGTTCCGGTTCCGCCATTCCCTCGAACACACAGGCGATCGCCGCACAGGATGGGTCATCGGCGAGATAGGAGATGTAGTCTGCCATATCGACATCGCAGGAGTTGCCCGACGTCAGCACATGGCTGAAGGACACCCCGCGCACGACCGCCTGCGCCACCGCCATGCCGAGCGCGCCCGACTGGCTCACCATGCCGATCGCATGCTTTCGCGGTGGTGGGATCGGCGTGATGTCCATGAAGGTGACGCGCATATCGAGCGGCGCATTCACCACGCCGATGCAGTTGGGTCCGACGATCCGCATGTTGCTTTCACTCGCGATGGCTGCCAGGCGTTGCTGCTGGGCGATGCGGTCATCCTTGCCGGTCTCGGAATAGCCCGAGGCGAACACGATCACGCCGCCCAGCCCGGCCGCGGCGCATTCCACCACGATCTCTTCCACGGCCTCGCGTGGTGCGGTCACGACGGCGCAATCGGGCACTTCCGGCAGCGCACTGACGTTCGGATAGCAGGTATGCTCGCCTATACGTTCGTAGCGCGCGTTCACCGGGTAGACCCGGCCGCCATAGTGCTGGAGGTTGTTCAGCACGCGCTCACCGAACGATCCTGCGCGGGTCGAGGCGCCGATGACCGCGATGCTTGCCGGGTGCAGCAGTCTGGTCAGGTCGGTATGCTGGTAGACGGAGGTTCGTTTCGTTTGCATGGCAGGCTCGATTGACGTTTCCAGAAGCCGAGCATACTGATCGGTAGCTTTCCCGCAAAGGACACCAGGATGTCGTCGCTGTTCGATCTCACCGGCAAGGTCGCTGTCGTGACCGGTTCCAGCAAAGGCATTGGCCGCGCTATTGCCGAACGCCTGGCCGAGCACGGCGCCAAAGTGGTGGTGTCCAGCCGCAAGCCCGAGGCTTGCGAGGCGGTGGCGCAAACCATTCGCGCCAAGGGTGGCACGGCTGAGGTGATTCCCTGCCACATCGCGCGCAAGGAGGAACTTCAGAAGCTGGTCGATCAGACCACAACGCTGTGGGGCGGGATCGATGTCATGGTCAGCAATGCCGCGGTCAATCCGTATCTTGGTCCCGCCACGGGGGCCTCGGACGAGGTTTATGAGCGCGTCATGGGCGCCAATGTGCGCAGCAATTTCTGGCTCGCGAACATGGTGTGTCCGCAGATGGCTGAGCGTGGCGGCGGTTCGTTCATCATCATCTCGTCCATCGGTGGCCTTCGCGGTTCCGCGTCACTGGGTCTGTATGCGATCTCCAAGGCAGCGGACATGCAGCTTGCCCGCAATGTCGCGGTGGAGTGGGGGCCGAAGAATGTGCGCGCCAATTGCATCGCGCCCGGCTTGGTGCGGACCGACTTTGCGCGTGCGCTGTGGGAGGATCCGGTGCGTTATCGCAAGACCACGCGCGACAACCCGCTGCAACGCATTGGTGAACCTGACGAGATCGCCGGGGCAGCGGTGTTCCTCGCCTCGCCGGCGGGCAGCTTTGTCACTGGCCAGACGATCGTGATCGATGGCGGCACGATGGCGGGCGTCGTGCTGCAAAAGGACGATTGAGCTGACGCGCGACGAAGCCTCGGCGCTCGATCGGGACGACGAACTGGCGCCGTTCCGTGACCGTTTCGTGTTGCCGGACGGCGTCATCTATCTGGACGGCAACTCGCTTGGCCCACTTCCCAGGGCGGCGCCTGCGCGCATCGAGCAGGTCCTGCGGTGCGAGTGGGGCCAATCGCTGATCCGAAGCTGGACAGACCACGGCTGGATCGACTGGCAATTTCGTATCGGCGACAAGATCGGCCGCCTGATCGGTGCGCAGCCAGGCACGACCGTTGTTGCGGACTCCACCTCGGTTAACCTGTTCAAGCTGTTGGCGGCGGCGCTTGATCAACGACCGGGGCGCCGTGTCATCCTGACAGAGAAAGGGAACTTCCCCACCGACCTCTATGTGGCACAGGGACTCACCACGCTTCTTCAGCGCGGCCATGAACTGCGTGCCGCAGCGAACATCACGGCCGCGCTGGACGACGACGTGGCGGTGCTGATGCTGACCCACGTCGATTACCGCAGTGGCGCGATGCACGACATGGCGGCGCTGACCAGGGCGGCGCACGATGTAAGGGCACTGGTATTGTGGGACCTGTCCCACTCGGTAGGCGCAGTCCCGCTGCAACTGAATGCCGACCAGGTTGATTTCGCAGTGGGCTGTGGCTACAAATACCTGAACGGCGGGCCTGGCGCGCCTGCCTTCTTGTATATTGCTCCACATATGCAGGACGGCCTCCGCCTGCCACTGACCGGGTGGCTGGGCCATGCAGAACCCTTTGCCTTCGAGGACACCTACCGTCCGGCGGCAGGCATCGGCCGTGCCGTGGTCGGCACGCCGCCGATCCTGTCGCTTGCCGCCCTGGAGGTTGGCGTCGATATCGCTCTCGACGTGCCGATGCTGGCTGTTCGGATTAAATCGTTGCGGCTGGCTGACTTGTTCATCGAATTGATGCAGGCACTCAGCGCCTTCACGCCGCTGACGCCACGCGGCCATGCGACCCGAGGCAGCCAGGTCGCCTTTGCCCATCCCGACGGTTACGCCATCATGCAGGCGTTGATCGAGCGTGGAGTCATCGGTGACTTCCGCGCTCCCGACGTCCTGCGCTTCGGCCTGGCGCCTCTGTATCTACGCCATACCGACATCCACGATGCGGTCGGGATCCTGCGGGACATCATGCGCACCGAAGCCTGGCGCGCGGGCAGGTTCCAGACGAAGCGGTCGGTGACCTGAGAAGCGGAAGGTGAGGGGGCGAAGCCGCCCCCTACCCATTTTTCGCCTTGTTCTCCAGTGCCTCGGTGAGACGCTGCGGATCGACCTCGACCTCCACACCTGCCCGTTCCAACTGGCACAACATGATCGACCGTGAGTCCCAATCTCCCCAGCCGCGGTTGAGTCCTTCTGCCAGGTCCGCCAGCGCAAGATTGGCCAGCCGCATCGGCACATTCAGTTCGCGCCCAAGCCCGGTCGCCAACGACACATCCTTATGCGCCAGCCGCAAGGCAAACGCTGCCGGCTCATATTTGTTGGGAAGGAACTGATCAGTCAGTGAATCGAACGCACCGCGGCGTCCGATTGCGCCCTGGCGCACAGCCTCCCAGATCGCCAGCGGTTCGATCCCCGCCTTCACCCCCATCGAGAACACTTCCGCCGATGCGCAGGTCATGATGTAGCCGAAGCAGTTGTGCACCAGCTTTGCCACGGATCCAGCGCCGATCGGCCCGATATACCGCGCTGCGTCGCCGATCATGTCGAGCACGGGCTTCCATTTTTCGAACACGTCCTCATCGCCGCCGCACCAAATCGCGAGCTTGCCGCTTGCCGCGCCACGCGGGCCACCGCTCACCGGCGCGTCAAACAGATATGCACCCTTCTTCTCGAATTCTGTGGCAGCTTTCCGCACTACGGTCGGTGAGTTTGTGGTGAGGTCGAAATACGCCGTACCTTTCCTGATCCCAGCCAACAATCCGGCGGCCACTGACTCGAATTCGGGTGGACCGGGTAAGGACGTGAAGATAACCTCGCTCTGCTCCGCCACTGCCTGCGGTGTGTCCACCCAGATCGCGCCGTCGCGCAGATGCCGTGCCGCTGACTCCTTGCGGATGTCGTGCACCACCAGCGTATCCCCGCGCGCCTTCAGTCCCTTCTGCAAGTTCGCAGCCATGCTGGCACCCATGGTGCCAAGGCCGATGAATCCCGCCTGCATTGTCGTCGCCCCCTGTTACGGATTGGCCTCGAACACTTCGCGCGCGATGTTCGCCGCCGACATTGCTGCCGGCCAACCGGCATAGAATGCGAGATGTGTGATGACCTCGGACAGCTCTTCCTTCGTCACACCGTTCGCCAGTGCACGCTGCAAATGGCCTTTCAACTGCTCTGGCCGATATGTCGCGATCAGCGTCGCGCATACGATCAGACTGCGGTCACGCTTGGACAGCTGGGGACGTTCCCACACATCGCCGAAGAGCACCTTCTCCGACAGATCGATCAGCTTGGGAACAGTGCCGCGTACGCGGTCGCGCGATTCAGTCGAGGGTGCCTGGGCCATGGTTTCCTCCTTGCGGTTGATCCATGCCCATTGCACACCATGCGGCTGCGCAAGTCCAATCTCGACACGAAGCAATCCCGGTCGGGATTACTTCGTCGGCTTCGCCTCCGCGCAATGATCAGCGTTACGTTGCCGGATCTACATCCAGCCGCACGACAATCCCCTCCAGCCCTGGCTTCGCTGCCGGGTAGCGCTTCAGCACCAACGGATCGTGTCCTGGAATGATTGCATTGGGCGTATCCGACAGCTTCCGCATCGTCTCGTAGCCGCGCAGCGTATCCTCGTGGCTGTGCAAGATCGGAAATGCGCGACCTTCCTCCATATTGGCGTAGAAGTGGCTGGCGTCAGACGCCAGCACCATCCAACCGCGCCGCGTGTATACACGCACCACCTGCAAGCCCTTCGAGTGGCCACCGACGTGATGTACTGTCAGACCCGGCGCAAGTTCATCCACTCCATCATGAAAGATGATGCGTCCGGCGAACAGCTTGCGCACCATCGCTACCACGTCCTCTTCCTCGAACGGTCCGCGCAGGCCCGGGTGGCACATGCATCGACCCGTTGCATAAGCCATCTCGATGTCCTGCACATGGTAGCGCGCATGCGGGAACAGATCGTAGTTGCCACAATGATCGTAGTGCATATGCGACAGGATCACGTCACGGACGTCGTCAGGTTCGACGCCAATGGCCTTCAGCCCTACCGATGGTGAACGTACAAACTGCCGATTGCGCTTCTCTCCCATGGGTGCATCGAACCCGGTATCGAACACGTATGCTTGACCCCGGGCATCTGACCCAGGGTTTCCGGCCGGTCTCCTGATCGCCCACACGAAGTAGTCCAACGGCATCGGGCCATCGTGCGGATCGCCACCGATGAAGTTGTTCGCGCGCCGTGCATTAGGGTTGTGTGCGTAATGCACGGCGTAGACTTCATATGGTTCCATCACGAAATCTTTGGCCAGAGTGCATCGGATGCAGCGATCGCGGAGGGAAACACTGGAGTCGGCCTGCCCTTCTGCCACTGTACGATGCACAGCTCCGCGCCGACCCGACGGCCCTTTTCGTCGTATTGCAGGTGCCCATCAGGAAAGAACAGTGCGGGTCCATCATTCATGTTCAGCGAGCGGATCGCCTGCGCCACCTTCTGCCGATCAGCTGCTCCGGCGCGCTCCACTGCTTCCTTCAGGATCAGCGTATGCACATACGCAAACACGGAGTCATGTCCGAACCACGGCTCTTTCGTGCGCTCGACAAAGCGTTGCGCCACGTCGGCCACCTTCTTGCCTGGCCAATTCGCCAGCCCGACCAGCACGCCTTCCAGATTGTCGGCGCCAGCGACCTTGAGCAGTTCCGGGACAGCCCAGTGCCCGCCGCCACCTACCAACGGCAGCTTCCTGGAACTTAGGTTGTACTCAGAAAACTTGTCCACAAGCAGTTTGTCATCTGGCACGTTGGTTGACTGGATCAGCATGAAATCCGGCCGAGCCGAGCGGACGCCCTGGATCAGCGTTGTGGCATCTGTCAATGGTGGAGTGTATACTTCATCGACCACGAGATCGAGCTTCTGATTCTTCAGGATGTGATCATGCAGCGGTTTATAGAAACTTACAGCGGCGGCTGTGTTGTCACCCAGAATGCCAACCTTCGTTGGGCGTTTGCCACTCGCCTTGGTAGCCAGATCGACGATCATCGGCACGATGTCCTCGGCCTGTTTGTCGGCGGTCGGAGACGATTGGAACACGTACTTGAAGCCACGCCCGGTGATCAGGTCCGAATAGGACAGGGTCAACCAGGGCAATCCCGCGCGTTCGGTCACTTCGGTCGCCGCCAGCGTGAAGGTGGATAGCCAGCAGCCGAAGCCGCCAACAAGGTCCGGCTCCTGCGCCAGCATCCGTTGCGCCGCATCCTTCGCCTTCTCCGCGCTGTCGCCGGTATCGAACTGCATCAGCCTGAGCTTGGCTCCGCCGAGTGACTTGATGCCGCCTGCATTGTTGATGTCGTCGATCGCCATCTCGGCGCCCAGCTTTTCCAGGATGCCTTGCCGCGCCCATGGTCCCGACAGAGGCACCAGCATCGCGATCTTCACCTCCTTCGGCGCCTGTGCCCGCGCACGCTGAGGCGCGATGGCCGCTGCTCCCGTTGCCAGTCCCAGACCCAACGCCGTTCGGCGGCCGATTGTCGACACGTTTGTCATGGCGCATCTCCCTTTGTTATGCTTCCGTCAAACCCAGATAAGAGCGGCGGACCTTGTCGTCGGACAGCAGCTTCTCGTACGACCCATCCAGCACGATATGTCCTGTTTCCAGCACGTAGCCGTGGTCTGCCAGCTCCAGAGCCTCCGCCACACGCTGTTCCACCAGCAGAATGGTCACTCCGTCCTCACGATGGATCTGCGATATCCGCTCGAAGATTGTGTCCGCCACCGCCGGCGCCAGACCCATCGACGGTTCATCGAGCATGAGCAGCCGCGGCGCCGAGGCCAAACCACGCCCGATGGCCAGCATCTGCTGCTCGCCGCCGGAAAGCGTGCCGGCAAGCTGGCCTGCGCGTTCGAGCAGGATGGGGAACAGCGCGTGGATTCGCTCCAGCGTATGCTTCCAATGCGCGCGTCCAGCTTTTGTATATGCTCCCATCTCCAGGTTCTCGCGCACGGTGAGCGTGCGGAACACCTGCCGCCCCTCCGGCACATGCGCAATTCCACGATGCGCCCGCATTGCCGCCGGCAGCTTGAACAGATCAGTGCCCTGGAACGTGATCGTCCCGCCCACTGCCGGCACCACGCCGCAAATTGTCTTGAACAACGTGGACTTGCCGGCGCCATTCGGGCCAACCACAGTGACGAACTGTCCCTCTGCGACGGACAGTGACACGTCGTTCAGCGCCCGCAAGCCGCCGTAGGCAACAGAAAGATCCTTTATTTCAAGCATTCTGCCGCGCCAGCCACTTCTTGCCGAGATACGCCTCGATCACTGCGCGATCCTCCACCACGTCGCGAGGCGCGCCGCTCGCCAGCACCGAACCATGATCCAGCACGACGAACCGATCGGCGATCCGCATCATCGCGTGCATCGTGTGCTCAATGATCGCTATCGTCATCCCGTCATCGCGTAACCGCTGCAGCACGTCCAACACTTCGTCGCACTCATCGCGGCCAAGCCCTGCGAGCGTCTCATCCAGCAACAACAGTCGAGGTCCGCCCGCCAGCGCGCGTGCCAGTTCCATCAGCCGCAGCTGTTTGTTGGTCAGTTGTCCTGCCTGCGTTCCTGCCTGGCGATGCAATCCCACCCGGGCCAAGGCCCGTACGGCCGCGTCAACTGCGCTGCGATCCGGCAGCCCTGCGCCGTATGCCCCCACCACGACGTTGTCCAAGAGCGGCAGCCGGGGAAAGCTCCGCACCACCTGGAACGTACGTCCCACGCCCATGCGGCAGACCTGGTGTACCTTGCGCCCCAGCATCGACTGGCCATCCAGCGTGGCGCTGCCTTCATCCGCCGACAGCACACCATTCAGCAGATTGAACAGCGTCGTCTTGCCGGCACCATTCGGTCCGATGATTCCCAGAATCTCCCCCGAAGCCACAGAGAAACTCACGCCATCCACCGCACGCAATCCGCCGAAAGAGCGTGACAATCCTTCGACGCGCAGCAACTCGCCGCCGGACCGGTCAACCGATGCCACTGGCTCCGCCGCAACCGCAACCGCGACCACCGGCGCCGGCTCGGGCAGGGCGCGGCGGAACCACCGGTCGCGAATGGTCCAGTACAACCCATCTGGCGCCGCCAGTATGATTGCGATGATAGCGGCGCCGTACACCACGCCTTGAATACCCGGGATGATGTTCCCGAGCTCGGCGTTCAAAGATTCGGCAAGAGGCACCAGGATCGCCGCGCCGATCACCGGCCCCCAGATCGAGGTGACGCCACCGAACAGCGTCACCACCACCGGCTGCGCGGACACAAGAATGCCGAACACTGAATCAGGCGTCAGCACCAACAGGACGCAGGCATAGAGGCCGCCAGCGGTTGCTGCGATCGCCCCTGACGTGACCAGCGCGCGCATCTTCCAGCGACGCGAATCGATGCCCGCCGCCTCGGCCGCGAGTTCGTTCTGCCGGATGGCCATCAACGCCAGTCCGAAGCGTGAGTTCTCCACCAGCATGCAGACCAGCAAGCCTGCCGCCAGCAACACCACGGCCAGCAGCGTGTAGTATCGTTGATCACTGAACTCGAGGTAGTACAACGGATGTTCCCGATGCATCGGGAACGAAACTTCCTGGAAACCGAGATATTGCAGCACGTACAGGATCGCCAGCGGATAGGCCAGCATTGCGAGCGCGAAGTAGTGTCCGCGCAGCCGGAACGTTGGTATGCCAATAATCACGCCGGCCACGGCTCCCACCACTGCGCCAAGCGGAATTCCCAACCACGGTGTCAGGTTGAAGTACAGCAGTGCCAATGCGACCGTATAGGCGCCGATCCCGAAGAATGATGCATGCCCGAACGAAAGCTGACCGCCATATCCGGACAGTACATTCCACGATACGCCGAACAGCGCCCAGATCGGCACCAGGGACAGGATCAACTGGTAGTAACTATTGGTGACAAGGCTCGCACACCCCAGGTAAACCAGCGACACGACCGCCACAGCGATCGTCTCCCGCCGCAGCCGGTTGGCCGCCCCCTGCCTCATGCGCGTTCCGCCGAGCGGCCGAACAGCCCTTGCGGCCGCAGCATCACGATCAGCAGAAACACCACGAAAATCGCTGCGTTCTGTAACTGCGGCGGCAGCACGAGTGCGGAACATTGCTGCACGAATCCGACTGTCAGGCCACCCCAGAATGCGCCGAGGATGCTTCCCATGCCGCCCAGGACAACGCCGGAATACATGATGATGACGTAGTCCAACCCGATGAACGGCCCGAATGAGAGATACGTCGCCATCAGGCCGCCCGCCACTGCGGTGATGCCGCTGCCAATACCGAATGCGATCCGATACGCGCGATCGACGTCAATCCCCATATAGGTCGCCGCGGTGGGATTGTCGGCGGCCGCACGTAGCGCCTTGCCCAGCCGCGTATATTCAAGAAGCAGATACAGAGTCACCGCCGTGACGATCGCCACGCCGCATGCGATCAGGCGCGCCTTGTTCAAGAAGATCGTTGCATCACCGTAGAACCCGCTGACTTCGATCGCGCGCGAGGCAAGCGGCGTCCGCACCGCCTGTGGCGTGGAGCCGAAGACGATCAGCCCGCCATTCTGCAGTATCAGTGATATACCGAGCGTGACGATCAGCTGGCCGAAATGCCCTTCATCGAGGCTGCCCGTGGTACGCAGCCCAGACACGCGGCTGATCAGGAGCTTGTGCAGCAGTACCCCGCCCACGAACACGATCGGTCCCGCACACAGCGCGCCGATGAAGGGCCCGGCATAGGGTCCCAGGAATGCCAGCACGCCTGCGCCGGTCACCAGATACAGGCTGGCATACATGCCAAGCATCAGCAGCTCGCCCTGGGCGAAATTGACGATACGCATGATGCCGAAGATCAGGCCAAGGCCGATGCACATCAGCCCATAGATGCAACCGATGGTAATTCCGGCTGCAAGTGCGTTCGCCACATTCTCAATAAGGACTACGGCGTCCACTTGGTTCGATTTCCTCCGATTGGCCGCCCGTCTTACTGAGTCACCGGCATCTCCTCAAGCGACCAGCCACCGATCAGCATGCCAAGGTGTCGCGGCGTCTCACCGCGCCACAATGCCGCGCCATCGATCGTGCTGCCCCACGCCGCTCCCACGCCCATGGCACGCAATCCATCCGGTGCCACCGCGCGATACGGCGTGTGATGATGCCCGTGCACAATCAGCTTCACGCCCATCGCCCGGCCCAGAGCGTCGAGGGCCGCATTGCCTGCGGGATGGCTGCGAGGAGCCTCGTGGGTCACCAGCACGTCGGCTCGT
>DATJJM010000168.1:0-11492 GCA_035492535.1 Acetobacteraceae bacterium
GCGCCCGAGCCCGAGCCCGCGGACGAGGAGGTGCTCGATCTTATCCCGACCGACCAGAACATCTTCGGCCTGCAGGACGTCACGGCCGAGGAAGAGGCGGCAAGCCTGCCCGTCGAAGGCGAAGATATGTCGCCTGAGGACCTCGAAGCGGCCATCGAGGCGGAGCTGGGCGGCCGCGCCCCAAGGTAGTCGCGCATGACGGGGGGCGGCCCCGTTTTCGCGCCTGAAGGCGTGGCGGTGGAAGCCGCGCACGCCACCGCCCCGCCTGCGATCACGCTTTGCGACAAGCTGCGGGCCTATGACCCGAAGGCCGATATCGGCGTGATCGACGCCGCCTACACGCTGGCATCGCGTGCTCACGGCACGCAACTTCGCGACAATGGCGATCCCTACATCACGCACCCGGTGGCGGTCGCCAACATCCTGGCCGGCTACCGGCTGGATACCGCCTCGATCGCCACTGGCCTGCTGCACGACGTGATCGAGGACACGCCGGTCAAGCTGACGGAATTGCAAAGCAAGTTCGGCGGCGAGATCGCCGGGCTGGTCGATGGCGTCACCAAGCTGACCCGACTGGAACTGCAATCCGACCGCACCAAGCAGGCGGAGAATTTCCGCAAGCTGGTGCTGGCGATCAGCCGCGACATCCGCGTGCTGCTGGTGAAGCTGGCCGACCGGCTGCACAACATGCGCACGCTGCATTTCGTGCAGGACGCCGAGCGTCGCCGCCGTGTCGCGCGCGAAACCATGGAGATCTACGCGCCATTGGCCGAGCGCATCGGCATGGATGCGGTGAAGACCGAATTGCAGAGCCTGGCGTTCGCGCAGCTCGATCCCGAGGCTCACGCGACGATCCAGGCACGCCTCAATTTCCTGCGCGGTCAGGGCGCCGACGTGATTGAAGAGGTGCGTGCGGAACTGAAGCGCGTTTGCGAAGATGCCGGCGTGACCATGAGCGAAGTCGTGGGGCGCGAGAAGTCGCCCTACTCGATCTGGGAGAAGATGCACCGCCGCAACGTCGCCTTCGAGCAGCTGTCCGACATCATGGCGTTCCGCATCGTCGTGCCGAGCAAGGAAGCGTGCTACGCGGCGCTCGGCGCGGTGCACTCGGCCTATCCGGTGATCGCCGGGCGGTTCAAGGACTACATTTCTACGCCGAAATCGAACGGCTATCGGAGCCTGCACACCGGCGTGACACTGCGCGAGCCGCGCAACCAGAAGATCGAGATCCAGATCCGCACCGCTGACATGAACGACATCGCGGAGAACGGCGTCGCGGCGCACTGGGTCTACAAGGGGCCGGACAAGAAGGCCGACAAGAACGACCTGCAACGTTTCCGCTGGGTGCAGGACCTGCTGGAGATCCTGGAGAATTCCGCGGCACCCGATGAGTTCCTCGAGAACACCAAGCTGGAGCTCTACGAGGACCAGGTGTTCTGCTTCACGCCGAAGGGGCAGCTGATCCAGTTGCCGCGTGGCGCGACACCAGTCGATTTCGCCTACGCGGTGCACTCGCAGGTGGGCGATGCCTGCGTGGGCGCGAAGATCAACGGCCGGCTGCTGCCGCTGCGGCACCAGTTGCAGAACGGCGACCAGGTCGAGATCATGACGGCGCGCGGCGGCACACCGTCGCCGCAGTGGGAACGCTTCGTCGTCACCGGCAAGGCGCGGGCGCGCATCCGGCGCTTCATCCATCAGCAACAGCGCCAGCAGCACCTCGACATGGGGCGTGCCGAACTGACCAAGGCGTTCCGCGGCACTGGCGTCGATGGGTCGGAGAAGGCTCTGGAGCCGGCGCTGAAGACGTTGAAATTCGCGTCAGTGGACGATCTTTATGTTGCTGTCGGTAACGGCAATGTCGGCGCGAAGGACGTGGTGAATGCCGCGTATCCCGAGCTGCGGCAGGCACCGCGTGCACCGCGCATGATTCCGGCGCCGCCGACGCGCGCGAGGCACGGGCACAAGACCGACTTCGACATGCCGATCACCGGGCTGGTGCCGGGAATGGCGTATCACTTCGCCGGCTGCTGCCATCCGGTACCGGGCGACGACATCGTCGGCATCGTCACCACCGGCAAGGGCGTGACGATCCATGGGCGCGATTGCCCGACACTGGCGAGCTTCGCCGCCACCCCGGAGCGGTTCATCGAAGTGGACTGGAACCAGGATGCGCTGGCTGGCGCGCGGCATGACGGCAAGGCGCTGCATCATACCGCGCGGATCAGCGTGATCGGTGCCAATGATGCAACCGCGCTGGCGAACCTCACCAACGCGATCGCCAAGCAGGACGGCGCCGTGGCGAGTTTGAAGATCGTCAATCGCCAGGCCGATTTTATCGAAGCGCTGGTCGATGTTGACGTGCGTGACGTGGCACACCTTTCGAAGGTGATCGCGGGACTGCGTGGCGCGGTTGGCATTCGCGGTGTCGAACGGGGATGAGGCTGCTCATCACAATCAAGCCATGATCCTCGGCCTCGGCTCCGACATCTGCGACATCCGCCGCATCGAGGCGGCCATCGAGCGACATGGCGATCGCTTCATCAATCGTATCTTCACAGATACGGAACGCGCGAAGGCGGCGAGCCGTACCGAACGCATCCAGGCCGCCACCTATGCGAAGCGGTTTGCTGCCAAGGAGGCGGCAGCAAAGGCGCTGGGAACCGGGTTCCGGCGCGGCGTATTCTTCTCCGATCTTGGCGTGGTGAACCTGCGCTCCGGTCAACCTACGTTACAAATGACCGGTGGCGCCGCGGCGCGGCTGGCAGCTATCACGCCTGAAGGCATGGCTGCCTCTGTCGCGCTGACCATGACCGACGAATACCCCTACGCGTTCGCCCAGGTAATCATCTGGGCGGCGCCGGAGCGGTAAAGGAGAGCAAACCATGCGACGCCTTGGTGCTGTCGTCGTGCTCGCCGGTGCGGCGGCGCTGCTGAGCGGCTGCGTCTATGATCCTTATACCGGCGGCTATTATCCATGCTGCTCGTACTACGGGAATCCAGCCTACCGCTATCCGCCGCCGTATTACCCGCCTCCGCAAGGCTACCCGGCCGGACCGCCGCCGGTGCAGGGCTATCCATACGCGCCGCCACCGGCGCAACAACAGGGTTCGTATCAAGGCCAGCCGCTCGCACCTTCGCCACAGCCGCTTGCACCTCCGCCGCCGGCGCCGGGCGCCACCGCTTACCCCGGCAATGGCGCCGGTGGCGGGCTCGCGCAGCGCTTCGCCAACGCCAACGTGTCGCATGACGGCCGGCTGACGCTGCAGCAGGCCGAAGCCGGCATGCCGATGGTTGCGCGCAACTTCGACAGCATCGACATCGAGCACAAAGGCTATGTCACGCTGCCGGAGATTCGCGCATTCGCAGCCGAACGGCGTGCCGCAGGGCAAACCGCGACCGAATAGAAGCAGCTACATTGCTGATTTGTCAGGTCTGGCGGCCGCGGACCGCTCGCTTGACACATCATCCCCCCATGGGCTTGATCCGCCCGTTTTTACACGGAAGCCGCTTGCCCTATGGCGACCAAGGTCAAGGCGAAGGCCAAACGTAAGTCCAACGTTTGGGTGGAGAATATCAAGACGATCGTCTACGCCGGTCTGATCGCCGTCGTGGTGCGCACTGTGGCGTATGAACCATTCAACATTCCCTCGGGCAGCATGATCCCCACGCTGCTGGTGGGCGATTATCTGTTCGTATCGAAATACAGCTATGGCTATTCGCGCTACTCGCTGCCGTTCGGCTGGCCGCCGTTCCAGGGACGCATCTTCGGCAGCCTGCCCAAACGCGGTGATGTCGCGGTGTTCAAGTATCCGCGCGACAACACCACCGACTACATCAAACGGATTGTCGGGCTACCCGGCGACCATATCCAGATGAAGGACGGAGTGCTGTATATCAACGGCCAACCCTGCCCGCGCGTGCCGGAAGGCAACTACGACTTCACCGATGACAGCGGTATCCGCATGTCGGTGCAGCGTTATCGGGAAACGCTGCCTGATGGCGTCAAGCACGATATCCTGAAGGAAACCGACGACGGACCGGTCAACAACACGCAGGACTACCTGGTGCCGCCGGACCATGTGTTCGCGATGGGTGACAACCGCGACAACTCGGCGGACAGCCGCTTCATGAACGGCGTCGGATTCGTTCCGGTTGAGAATTTGGTCGGGCGGGCCGAGATCATTTTCTTCTCGGTTGATGCCGACGAACCGTGGTGGGAGATCTGGTGGTGGCCGTTCGAGATCCGCTGGTCGCGGATCGGCAAGATAATCCACTGAACGCGCCTGACTCGACTACGTCGATCGAGTCCATTCTCGGTCACACGTTCGCCCGTCCCGAACTGCTGCGTGAGGCGTTGACGCATCGCTCTGCGGTGCATGGGCACGGGCGCCCCCGGGGACGCGGCTCCAACGAGCGTATGGAGTTCATCGGCGACCGTGTGCTGGGCCTGCTGATCGCGGAGTGGCTGGCGGAGCGGTTCCCGCGCGAGCAGGAGGGCGATCTGGGGCGGCGCCTGGCGCTGCTGGTGTCGCAACCGGTGCTGGCGGAGGTCGCTGAAACGATCGGGCTGGGCGAGGCTCTGTCGGTGTCGCCCGGCGAGGCGAAGGCAGGGGTGCGCCGGCGCGCCACGGTGCTGGCGGATGCGCTAGAGGCGGCGCTCGGGGCGCTCTACCTGGATGGCGGCATCGAAGGGTCCCGCGCGTTCGTGCGCCGGGCCTGGGATCCGGTGATGATCCGGCAGGAGGAGCCGCCGAAGGATGCCAAGACGCGGCTGCAGGAATGGGTGCAGAAGCGCGGGCTTGGGCTGCCGGACTATGGGGTGGTCTCGCGCGCGGGGCCGCCGCATGCGCCGGAGTTCGTGGTGACGGTGGCGGCAGGCGGGTTCGCCGGCACCGGGACGGCGGGCAGCAAACGGGCCGCCGAGCAACTGGCGGCAATCGAACTGCTGCGGCTATTGGGGGCATGATGGCAGGACGGCCATGACGGTGCGCTGTGGCTTCGTGGCGGTGGTTGGCGAGCCGAATGCGGGCAAGTCCACGCTGCTGAACCGGATGACCGGGGCCAAGCTCTCCATCGTGACGCCCAAGGCGCAGACCACGCGGTTCCGCGTGCTGGGCATCCTGATGCATGGCGAGAGCCAGGTGCTGCTGGTGGACACGCCGGGCATCTTCGCGCCGAAGCGACGGCTGGATCGCGCGATGGTGGCGGCGGCCTGGACCGGCGTGCGCGACGCCGACGTGACGCTGCTGCTGGTCGATGCCAAGGCAGGGCTGACCGAGGGCGTGCGGTCCATCATCGCCTCGCTGGTGGAGCAGAAGCGGCGTTGCTGGCTGGTGCTGAACAAGATCGACCTGGCCGGTGCGCCGTCGCTGCTGCCTCTGACCGCGGCGCTGACCGCGCTGGCGCCGTTCGAGCGGACCTTCATGGTCAGCGCGGTCTCCGGCGATGGCGTGGGTGCGCTGGCGGACGCCCTGGCGGCGGCCATGCCGACGGGGCCGCACCTGTATCCTGACGACGACTTGACCGATCTGCCGGAGCGGCTGCTGGCGGCCGAGATCGTGCGCGAGCAGATCTTTCTCCAGACCCATGAAGAGGTGCCGTACGCGACCACCGTGGAGACGGAGACCTGGCAGGAACGGCCAGATGGCTCCGTTCGGATCGACGCGACGGTGTATGTCACGCGGCCCGGGCACAAGGGAATCCTGATCGGCGAGCGCGGCCAGCGCATCAAGGCGATCGGCGCGCGGGCACGCGACGTGCTGGGCGGCCTGCTGGAGCGCAGGGTGCATCTGTTCTTGAATGTGAAACAGCGCGCGGGCTGGGATGAGGAAACCGCCCGGCTGCGCGCGCTTGGGCTGGAGGATCCGGGGTAGAGGGTTGGGTGGGGCGGCCAGGCCCCCTCCCCGACCCTCCCCCGCTACGCGGGAGAGGGAGTCATGGCGGGGCTGTATTTCGAGGAGTTCCACGAGGGCCAAGTGTTCGAACACGCGCTGAGCCGCACGGTGACCGAAATGGACAATGTGCTGTTCAGCACGCTGACGCTGAACCCTCAGCCGTTGCACCTGGACGAGGAATTCGCGAAGACGACGGAGTTCGGGCAGCGCATCGTGAATTCGCTGTTCACGCTGGGGCTGATGATCGGCATGACGGTGGGCGACACCACTCTCGGCACGACGATCGCCAACCTGGGGATGAACAAGGTCGAGTTCCCGAAGCCGGTGTTCCACGGCGACACGATACGGGCGAAGTCGATCGTGCGCTCGGTGCGGGCGTCGCGATCGCGCCCGGAGGCGGGCGTGGTGGAGTTCGAGCACCAGGCTTTCAACCAGCGGGGCGAGCTGGTGGCGACGTGCCTGCGGTCCGCTTTCATGAAGCGAAAGCCGGCAGCGTAGGATCAACCTGCAATAGGCTTAACTATAATTGCCTTCACGCTCCCGCGTGCTTAAACTGCGTGCGTCCTCTCAGGGACGAGGATCATGAGTGAGCCCGCGATGCGTTCGGCAGAGGAGCCGACCACCGCCAACAGCGGATCAGATACAGCGCCTGCCATGCTGATCCGGACGCTGCGAGGACGCATCACCCTGTGGTCCCCGGCCATGGAAGAGCGCTACGGCTTCACATCCGAGGAAGCGCTGGGACGGATGGCCCATGAACTGCTGCGGACCATCTTCTCGACGTCGCAGCACGAAATTGAAGCAATGCTGGTGAAACGGAAATCGTGGGATGGAGGTTTTGTCCATCGGCGGTCCGATGGACGGCTGGTGATGACGGCGCACCACTGGCACCTGCACGAAGCCGGCGATCAGGATGGACCATTGCTCAGTGAACTGCACTCCGATGTCGTGGTGACCGACGCGCATGACGCTGCCGTCCTTGCGGACATCATTGGCGGGATCGGGCAGGAACTCAGCCAACCGCTCACCGTGGTCAGCAACTACCTCGGTGGTGCGAGCCGCCTGCCGCAACCGCCCTGGACGGACGAAGGGAAGTCGAGCCGGGCGCTGGCCGCGGCGGCTGAACAGATCGACCGGATCAGGGAAGGCATAGGGCTGTTCCGCCACCTGGGTGACATGCTGCGGCCGCCGGCTGGCTCGGATGTTACGTGCCGACCGCAACGGGCGGCCGGCGCGCCAACGTCAGAACCGAGGGAGGCCGCAAATCCCTGACCTTGAGCACAGTCTGAATTCCGGCTGGATGGACGTCGCGGACCTACATGAGCGAACGCGGGTCCTGATCGCAACGAGTCGCGCCAGGATATACGAGGTGCATCGGCAGCTTGGGCTTGCCCGGCAGAGGGTGGCGCGCAGCAAAGAGCTGGTCGCCCGGTCAACGGCAGCGATGGTCTTGCCATACCATGGCGCAGCCTTTCCGCCGCCCGGGTCGCCCGAACCGCCGGCCGGGCCCGAAGTCACGCCACGCAGCTTCGCGGCGGTGACGGAATTGATCGAGCGGATCGAGGACGCGTCCGCGCGCGACGCTGATCTCGCGGGCAGGCTCGTTGAGGATATCCTGGTCGCCATCAATGTGGTGGCCGAACCGTCCTTGCTGATGGGCATCCTGCTGGAAGGCCTGGCGGAAACAGTGCTGGAGCGTCTGTCAGAGGAAGAGCGGCGGGAGACAGCGATTGCGCTTTGCACCTTGCTGTGGGACCGCATCAATCAGGACGCGACCGAATAACGCCGCCGCCTGCCGGACTATGACGGCCGATGGGACTTGCGGATAGTCGCAGACGTGTCAGCCTCGGCCGGGCGTTGCACCGCTTCGCCATGTGAGGTTGCTGTTGGCTGCAGAGATGCGCGTTGTCGGTATCGGGGCCTCTGCCGGCGGCGTTGAAGCCCTGACGGAGTTCTTCAGCAACGTGCCACTGAACAGCGGCATGGCCTATCTGGTCGTGCTGCACCTGCTGCCGGGCCATGTGAGCCGGCTGCCCGAGATCATCGGACGGGTGACACCGATGCCGGTGGCACAGGCGACTGACGGCGCCGCGATCCAACCGGACCATGTTTACGTCATCCCGCCGGACTCGCTGATGAGCGTGATGGATGGGCGCCTCCGCGTGCAGGAACCGTCGATGCCGGGGCATGGGCGGATGCCGATCGACTTCCTGTTGAGCTCGATGGCGGCGGAATACGGCACTCGGGCCGTGGGCGTCGTGCTGTCCGGCGCCGGCAGCGATGGCGCGCTGGGTCTGAAGGCGATCAAGCAGGCCGAAGGATTCGCGGTGGCGCAGGGCAGCAACGGCAGCAGGCCGCGGCACACCGAGATGCCGCATGCCGCCATCGCCGCAAGCGCGGTCGATCTGGTGCTGCCCGCGGAGTACATCGCCGAGCGCATCGCGAGCCTGCCAATGGTGTCGCCCGAACCGGCGCCATCGGACGGCATCGATGATGAAGAGTCGCTGCCGCCCGAGGCACGGACGCAGATTGCCGATCTGATGCCGGTGATCTGCAACGTACTGCGAATGCAGCTCGGTCACGATTTCAGCGGCTACAAGCGGCCGACATTCATGCGACGCGTTCACCGGCGGATGCAGTTTCTCGGGCTGGATGCTGCTGACTACGTCGATCGTTTGCAGACCGATCACCAAGAGGTGTCGCTGCTGTTCCATGACCTGCTGATTGGCGTGACCTCGTTCTTCCGCGACCCCGACACGTTCGAGACGCTGCGCAAGACCATCATCCCGCACCTGTTCGCCGGCCACGCCCAGGACAGCGAGCTGCGTGTCTGGGTGCCAGGCTGCTCGACGGGCGAGGAAGCCTATTCGATCGCCATGCTGATCCGCGAGCACATGGTGACACTGCCGGCCGCGCCGCGCGTGCAGATCTTCGCCACCGACCTGGACGAGGCGGCCATCGCCCTGGCACGCGCGGGGCGCTATCCGGCAGCCCTGATCAAGGCGGTGCCAGAGGAATTCCTGGCGCGCTTCTTTGTGGCCGCCGATGCCAGCTATGTGGTGACGAAGGATGTCCGCGAGCTGTGCACGTTCTCGGTGCACAACCTGATCCGCGATCCGCCGTTCTCGCGGATGGATCTGATCTCGTGCCGGAACGTGCTGATCTATCTGGATGCCGATTTGCAGGCGCGGGTTGCGCACACCTTCCACTACGCCCTGGCGCAGGGTGGCGCGCTGCTGCTGGGCGGATCGGAGACGGTCACGCGCCATGCCGAACTGTTCGAGGCACTGGACAGGAAACACCGGATTTTCCAGCGGAAGCGAGGGCCCTCGCCGCCGCTGCCGGTTGCGGAGTTCGGGGGGATGGATCGCATGGCATCCGTGGCGCGCGTGCACCGGCGCAGCGGCGGTTCGGTGACAACGGACAGCGCCCAGCTCGCCGGCGCGCGTGTGCTGGAACACTTTGCGCCGGCCTTCGTCGTGGTGAACGGTGCCGGCGAGGTACTGAGTTTCTCCAGCCGCACGGGCAAGTACCTGGAGGCGGCACCGGGCGCACCGACGCGCGACGTGGTGGCCATGGCACGGCGAGGCCTGAGGCCTGAACTGCGCAGTGTGCTGCGCACCGCGGTCGAGTCGGGCCGGGTGACGGTGCGCGATCATGTGCGGGTGCAGGTCAATGGCGGCGTGCAGGACATCGCCCTGACCGTGGAGCCGCTTGGGTCGGGCGAACCCGAGCAACTGTTCCTGGTGGTGTTCTCCGATATCAGCCTGATGCAGCCGCGCGATGAAAACGCTGTGCCCTCGTCGCAGGACGTCACGGTCGAGCAGATCGAACGCGAGCTGCGCGATACGCGCCAGCAGTTGCAGTCCACCAGCGAGGAGCACGAGACGGCGCTGGAAGAGCTGAAGTCCTCGAACGAGGAACTGCATTCGGTCAACGAGGAATTGCAATCGACCAACGAGGAGCTGGAGACCTCGCGCGAGGAAATCCAGTCGATGAACGAGGAGCTGCAAACGGTGAACACGCAGCTCAGCAGCAAGGTCGATGAGCTGGATCGGGTCAACGGTGACCTGCGCAACCTGTTCGAGAGCACCAAGGTCGCCACCATCTTCCTGGACAAGTTCATGGTGATCCGCAATTTCACACCGGCGGTGAGCGGTATCTACAACCTGATCCCCGGCGATATCGGACGGCCGCTGACCGACATCACCGCGCAGCTTGGCTACACGACGCTGGAAGAGGATTTTCGCCGCACGATGCAGATGCTGCAGCCGCTGGAGCGGCGTGTCACCAATCGCGGCGGCGACACCCATTACCTGATGCGCGTGGCGCCGTACCGCACTGCCGACAACAAGGTGGATGGCGCGCTGATCACATTCGTGGACGTGACCAGGGTGGTGAAAGCGGAAGAAGCCAGCCACGTGCTGCTGGGTGAGTTGAACGAGCGGGTGCACGACGTGCTGGGCCTGGCGATCGAGCTGGCCAGCCGGGCGATGGATGAGTCGCCGGTGCCGGCGGCGTTCACCGCGCTGTATGAACGACGGATCGATGCGCTGCGGCGGGCCTGCACGCTGATCGAAAGCGACGCCTGGACGGGCCTGCAAATGTACGACGTCCTGACGCAGGTGATGGCGTCGAATACCACGGAGCCACTCGGCAGCATTTCGTTCGGCGGACCGGTGATCGTGCTCAATCCGCGCGGCGTCCTGGCCATCGGCATCATCGCCCATGACCTGGCGCGGCAGTCGGTGGAAGGCGGCGCGCTGTCGGTGGAGGACGGACAGGTCAGGGTCGACTGGCAGATCGAGCGGGCGGCCGATGGCGTCAACCTGACGTGGGAGTGGAGCGAGAGCGGTGGTCCGGCCGGTGCCGCTCCGCTCGATGAATCGCTGGTGCGGTTGTGCGTCGAGCACGAACTGGGGGGCAGCGCGACCGTCGCCGGCGCGCCTGGTGCGCGGCACATCACGCTGACGATGACGCTGCGATCGGTGGCCGCGGGACCGGGCGCGTAAGACGATCAGCGTGGCGTGAGCCGGAGCGTTGTGAAGCGCGCTTCGTCGGTGAGCACCATGTTCACGTACTGGGCGGGCTGGCGGCTGTACTTGGTGCGGAAGGCGGCGTCGATCGCGTCGTGGAGTGCCGGGTCCACGGCGGCGAAGGTGATGTCCTTTTCGATGCCGCCGGCCTTGATGCGGCCTTCGTGACGGAGCTGCGTGCCGCGATACCAGGCTGCCGTGCGTCCATACGCGGAGCGGACGTAGATGTCGTCGCCGGCCCGGGCGATCCAGATGATCACCGGCTTGCGCAATGTGCCGTCCGGGCGGAGGGCGGCGATCTCGATTTCCTCGGCGCGGCCGATCGTGTCGAGCTCGGCGGCGGTCCACGCGGTCATGGCGGGTTGTAGCCGGGGCGCTTGTAGAGCCGGTCCGGATGGGCGGCGATGTCGGGCTGGTAGACCTTCGGGCCCCAGTCTTCCGGGGCGATGTCCTCGATGGCGACGGAGACCGCGTCTTCGGAGCAATTGGCGCCGGCCATGATCGCCTTGGTCACTTCCTGCGCGAGCTTCGCTTTCTGGTCTTCGGAGCGGCCGGTGTACAT
>DATJJM010000169.1:0-6252 GCA_035492535.1 Acetobacteraceae bacterium
GCCTGGAACATGTGCCAGATGAACGGCTTCTGCGTGCGCGGATCGCGCCCCTGGATCGCGATGCGGAACCGGCGTCCCCATCCCGCCATCGCCCGATCCGGACAGGCCGGCGCCAGCGCCTTGATGATCGCCTCCAGGATCTCCTGCGAGCAGTGGTTCGTGCACAGCGTCACCGGCGCGCCTTCGTTGGCCCACACCACGGTGCCGGGCTTCGCGATCACCTCCACCGGCCGGAACGCCCCATCGTTCTTCGGCGTATGCGGATCGATCAGGTAGGCCAGCGCCACCACCACGGCCGAGCGCATGTTCGGATAGGACGAGTTGACGAAACCCACCACCTGCTCATGGGAATCCGACAGATCGATCGTGAGATCGCTCCCCCGCTTGGTCACCGTGGCGCGGATGTATATATCGTTGTAGCGATGCCCGTCGTCGTCCAGGAACGCCTCGCCGTGATACACGCCATCCTTCCACGTCGCGATCACCGCCCGAGCCTGGCGTTCCGCCCCATCCAGCACCGCCTCGATCGCCGCCAGTGTCGTGTCCCAGCCGAACTCGCCCGCCAGCGCCAGCATCCGCCGCTGCCCGGAATGCGCCGAGCCGATCATCGCCGCCAGGTCGCCGCGGAAATCGTGCGGATGCCGTACGTTGGTCACCAGCATTTCCAGCACATCGCGCCGCACCACCCCGCGGTCGTACAGCCGCAGCGGCGTCACCCGGATCCCTTCCTGCCAAATCTCCGTCGCCCCCGCGTTGTAGGCACCGTGCGTCGATCCGCCGATATCGCTCTGATGTGCCCGGTTGATCGCCCAGAATAGTGGCTTCTCGCCGTGGAAGATCGGCACGAACGCCGTCAGGTCGGGCAGATGGTTGCCACCGTGATAGGGATCGTTCAGCAGGAACACGTCGCCCGGGTGGATGTCGTCGCCAAAGAACTCCGCCACCGACTTCGCCGCCCACGGCAACGCCCCCACATGGATCGGCACGTGCTCGGCCTGTGCGATCAGCCGCCCGCCCAGGTCACAGATCGCGGTGGAGAAATCGCGGCTGGAATTGAGGATCTGCGAATACGAGGTGCGCAGCATCGCCTCGCCCATCTCTTCGACGATGGCGTGCAGCCGGTGCTGCACCACCGAAACGGTCACCGGGTCGACATCGGCCACGCTGGTCTCCTGCTGCTTTCACCGGCAGGGTAACAGCATGGCCGAACCGGTCCAGGTCCACATCATCGGCGCCTCGGGTCGCACTGGCGCCGCGCTGTGCCGCTCGCTCCAGGGCGATGGCATCGATATCGTTCCGATCGTGCGCGACGCCGCGAAATTCCCGGGCGCCCGCATCGCCGATCTGACCGACCCGCCAGCCCTGCATGCGGCCCTCGGCGATGCCACCCACATCGTGTCCGCGGCGCACGCACGCTTTGCCGCCGCGGTGATCGCCGCCGCGCCTCTGGATGCGCGCCTGGTCTTCCTCGGCAGCACCCGCAAGTTCACCCACTGGCCCGATGCCCATGGCACCGGCGTGCTCGCTGGCGAGTCCGCCTTCCTCGCCTCTGCCCACCACGGCGTGATGCTGCACCCCACGATGATCTACGGCGCGCAGGGCGAGGACAACGTCCAGCGTCTCGCCGCCCTGCTCCGCCGCCTGCCCATCGTGCCACTGCCAGGCGGCGGCCGCGCGTTGGTCCAGCCCATTCACCAGGACGACGTCACCCGCGCCATCCGCGCGGCCCTTGCCCATGCCTGGGACGGCCCGCACTCCCTGGTCATCGCCGGCCCCCATCAAGTGCCCTACGCCGACTTCGTGCGCGCCATTGCCATCGCAGCCCACCTGCGACCGCCCCGCATCATCACCCTCCCCGCTGGTCCACTGGTGGCGCTGTCCTCGATTCTGCGGTACATCCCTCTGCTGCCGCGGATCCGCCCGGAAGAGATCCGCCGGCTGCTGGAAGACAAGGCCTTCGACATCCGCCCCATGGTAGATACACTCGGCTTTACACCCATACCCCTTGACGAGGGCCTCGCGCGCACCTTCACCGCCAGGAGCTGACCATGCCCATCATCAACCGCATCGCCGAGTTCCACCGCGAGATGACGGAATGGCGCCAGGACCTCCATGCCCATCCCGAGTTGGCGCTCCAGGAAACCCGCACCAGTGGCGTCGTCCAGGCCAGGCTGCGCGAGTTCGGTGTGGACGAGATCATCACCGGCATCGCCCGCACCGGCGTCGTCGGCGTCATCCGCGGCAACGGCGCCTCCACCCGCGCGATCGGGCTGCGCGCCGACATGGATGCGCTGCCGATCGTCGAAGAAACCGGCGTCGCCCACGCATCGCAGAACCCGGGCGTGATGCACGCCTGCGGCCACGACGGCCACACCACCATGCTGCTCGGAGCCGCAAAATACCTGGCCGAGACCCGCAACTTCGACGGCACCGTGTATGTGATCTTCCAGCCGGCCGAGGAAAATTACGCCGGCGGCGACATCATGGTGAAGGAGGGCCTGTTCGAGCGGTGCCCCATGGAGATGGTGTTCGGCATGCACAACTGGCCGCAGATGCCGGCCGGCACCTTCGCCTGGCGTGACGGCCCGATCATGGCCGCCGTCGCCAACATCGAGATCACCATCACCGGCAAGGGTGCGCACGGCGCGATGCCGCATTTCGGCATCGATCCCATCGTGATCGCGAGCCACATCGTCACCTCGTTGCAGAGCATCGTGGCGCGCAACGTCGAACCGCTGGAGAGCGGCGTCGTTACCATCGGACACATCAACGGCGGCCATACCTACAACGTGATCCCCGAGACAGTGCGCATGCTCGGCACCGCCCGCTGGTTTGAGCCGCGCGTCGGCGATCAGCTTGAAGACGGCGTGCGCCGGCTCGCGACCGGCATCGCCGAGAGTTTCGGCGCCACGGCCGATGTGGTGTTCAGCCGCGACTATCCGGCCACCGTGAACGACGCCGACGCGAACGCGCTGGCGCGCCGTGCTGCCACGACGGTCGCGGGCGACGCGCGCGTGGTGCACCTGGCAAAGCCGACGATGGGCGGCGAGGATTTCTCCTTCATGCTGAACGCCAAGCAGGGTAGCTACATCATGCTGGGTGGCGGCCGCGGCAAAGGCGACGCGATGGTCCATCACCCGCGCTACGACTTCAATGACGAGATCCTGCCGGTGGGAGCATCCTACTGGGCGACATTGGCGGAGCAGCTTCTGGCCAGAGGGTAACCGGCGCACCACTACGAGCGTGTGACCCTCCACCTCACCAAGTCGCGCTACATGGCGGGCCTCCAATGCCCGCGCCGCCTGTGGCTGCTCGTGCACGAACCGCCGCCCTATGAAGAACCGGCGCCAGGAACGCCGATTGATATCGGCCAGGAAATCGGCCGCAAGGCACACCTGCTCTTCCCGGGAGGCGTCGAGATCACCGAAGCACCCTGGGAACACGCCCAGGCTGTCGCCCGCACGACGGCGCTGATCGCGGACGCCAGCGTTCCGGCGATTTTCGAGGCCGCTTTCACATATGACCGCATCCGCATCCGGGTGGATGTGCTCGAACGCCTCGCCTCAGGCGCCTGGGGACTGCGCGAGGTCAAGAGGAGCAGCCGGCTGAAGGATCACTACATCGACGACATCGCGCTCCAGGCCTACGTGCTGCGCGGCACGGGCCTCGACGTCCGTTCGATCGAACTGCTGCATGTGAACACGGCCTATGTGCGCGATGCGAATGGCATCGCCTGGCCAGACTTCTTCGCCCGGCTCGACGTCGGCGAGGCCGTCTCCGCGGCGCTCGTCGATCTTCGTGACCGCCTGCCCGCAATGCGGGAATGCCTGGACGCGAATACCTTGCCGGAAGCCGAACCTGGCTCTCAGTGCCGCAAGCCCTACCCGTGCGAATTCTGGGACCGATGCACGCCGGACAAGCCGTCCGACTGGATCTCCTACATGCCGCACCTCTCGCCAGCCCAGGCCGAAAGCCTGAAGGCTCTCGGCATCGAGGCGATCTCCGGCATCCCGCCGGATTTCCCCCTCACCGCGCGACAGACCATTATTCGTGACTCGATCGCAACCGGCCGCCCCTTCGTCGCGCCCGATCTGCGGCGGCTGCTGGGCACCTACGGGCCGCCGGCCTGTTACCTCGACTTCGAGGCCATGATGCCGCCGATCCCGCTCTACGAAGGCACACGACCCTTTCAGACCATTCCCTTCCAGTGGTCGCTGCACACGCTCGCCTCTGACGGCGCACTGCATCACCAGGAGTTCCTTGCCGACGGCGACGCCGATCCCCGGCGTGCGTTCGCCGCGACGCTGATCGCGGCCCTGGCAGGCGCCGATTTCCCGATCATCGTTTATTCACCCTACGAGCAGCAGCGGCTGAAGGAGTTGGCCGCGGCGTTCCCCGATCTCCACGACCCCATCGCGGCCATCGTCGATCGTCTCAGGGACCTGCTGCCGATCGTGCGCGGCGCTGTCTATTTTCCGGCTGCGAGGTTCAGCAATTCGATCAAGTTGGTTGGGCCGGCACTGTGCCCCGGTTTCACCTATGACGACTTGGAAGAGATCGGCGATGGCGTGGCAGCGTCCGCGGCCTTTCTCCAACTGGCATCGGGCCGCCTCGCTGACCCGGACGAAATCGATCGCTTGCGCACGGCCCTGCGACTCTATTGCGAGCGTGACACGCTGGCCATGGTCGAGGTGCATCGCGCCCTGATGCGGCTGGCGAAGAACCCGGATGACTGACGCACCTCAGCGCCCCTTCGCCAGGCGCCTCTCATAGGCCTGCGCCAGCAGCGTGCTCGGAAACAGCATGGCAAAATAGATCAGTGCCACAACTGTATAGACTTCCAGCGGACGATACGTGTCGCCGGTCACCAGCGTCCCCTGATACAGCAGATCCGGCACCGCGATCGTCGACACCAGCGACGTGTTCTTGAGCTGCGTGATCGACTGGTTCACGAACGGCGGAATCATCCGCTTGATCGCCTGTGGCAGGATCACCTTCCGCATCATGTGCCATGGATTCAGCCCGAGAGCGCGCGCCGCGTCCCACTGGCCCCGCTCGATGGAAATGATCCCGCCGCGAAAGATCTCGGCATAGAACGCACCGGTGTAGCACGACAGCACCAGCGTCGCCGCCACAGTCGCCGGTATCTGGATCCCCAGCAGCACGGGCAGCGCGTAATAGAACCAGACGATCTGCACCAACAGCGGCGTGCATCGGAACGCTTCGATGTAGCCGATGAGCGGAATGTTCAGCAGTTTCGATCGTGACAACCGCCCGACACCGACAGCCAGCCCGATGATCAATCCCAGGAAGATCGATCCGCCGGTGTAAGCCAGCGTGACCAGCACACCCTTCCAGAACAACGGCGCATAGCGAAGGATCAGGGGAAAGTCCCACTGATAGAACATCCGCCCCGATCCGCCGCCTCAGAAGCTCAGCGACGCCGGCACCTGGTCGCGCGACACGCCGTACTTGCCCAAACCCACCAGCAGCCATTCGCGGATCTGCGAGGTTCCACGGTTGTAGTCGATCCACGCATTGATCACGTCCATGAATCGCGTATCCGGCTCGCGCTGCATCGCGATGCAACTCGGCAGCGCCACCAGCGGGTTGGCCAGCAGGTGGTACGTGCCAAGCTGAGGGTTCTTGCCCAGCGCCGCCAGCCCCAGGATCGCCGCCAGCACATGCACATCGGCGCGCCCTGATGCCATCGCCAGCGTGCAGTCGTCGCGCGTCTTGAAGCCGGTGAGGTTTGCCTTCGGGCAATAGCGCTTCGCCACCACTTCATGCAGCGAGCCAATGTCGTAAACGATACGGATGTCCGGCTTGTTGATGTCGTCCCAGGCCGTCGGATCGAGCCCCTTCCGCACCACCGCGCCAATCGGATGCACGATCGCTGCATGGCAGAAGCCGATGGCAAGCGCCCGCGCCGGCGTCGGATTCAGCGCGAACGCCAGATCAACCTTGTTCGATTGCAGGTCGAGCACGGAATTGCCGTAGGTGGACTCGATATACTCCAGCTTCGCATCGAACACCTTGGCGATATCGCTCGCCATGTCGATACACGCGCCACTCCACTCGCCCGTCGCCAGATCCTTCTGGAAGTACGGAAGCTCACCGGTCAACGCGGCGATGCGCAGCACCTTGGTGCGGCGGACCCGGTCGAAGGTGACTTCGTTCGCGGGCTGCGCCTGCGCCGAACCGATCAGGGTCGCGGCCGGCAGCACCGCGGCCGCGCCGGCCAGCGACCGG
>DATJJM010000170.1:0-3937 GCA_035492535.1 Acetobacteraceae bacterium
GTTGCTGTCGGGGCTGATCGTGCTGGTGCCTTATGTCGGGTCGATCAACCTTGCGACGGTGGTTTTGACGATCTCGCTGACGTTCAACACGTTCGCACAGTCGATGAATTTCGCACTGACGAATGATCGGCTGCGGTCCACCGGGGACGTCGGCCGGGCCTATGCGTTCTTCACGCTTGGCGGTATCTCGTTCGGCATCGCCGGACCGATCGTGACGGGCTACCTCGTGTCGCTGACTGGCGACTTCAAGGTGGCGCTGGTGCTGTGCGGCGGGCTTTCGCTCGCGGCAGCGATCCTGGTCACCAGCCTGACGCGGCACCCGATGGGCGAACGTACCGCGAGCGGCGTTGCGGTGGCGGGCGCCGTGTGATGACGGCACCGCTGCCAGATGTGAGCAATCCTGTTGCGCAGCGCCTGAGGGCAAACGAGCTGGCGCTCGGGTTGATCGTCCGTGTTTCGCGCACCGGCGACATTGCCCGGATCGCGCGCGCGTCGGGACATGATTTCGTGTTCATCGATACGCAGCACGGTGTGTTTTCGATCGAGACGATCGGACATATCGCACAGGCGGCGCTGGGCTGCGGCGTAGCACCCTTCGTGCGGGCGCGCAGCGTGCGGGATCCCGACATTCCTGTGCTTCTGGACAACGGCGTCACCGGCATCGTGTTTCCTGATGTGAATACAGAAGAGGATGCACGGCTGGCGGTGAATGCCTGCAAGTTCGCGCCGATCGGACGGCGGTCGGTGACGACGGGGTATCCGTACTTCGATTATCGGCCGGTGGCGCCGGCGGATGCGATCCGGTTGCTGAATGACAATACGCTGGTGGTCTGCATGATCGAGTCATTGCAGGGCCTGGCCAACGCCGATGCGATCGCCGCGGTCGAGGGCGTGGATGTGGTGCAGGTGGCGCTTACCGACCTGCTCGCTGATATGGGCAAGCCGGGCGCCTATGGTGACCCCGAAGCGATGGCGGCGGTCGCCCGTGTCACGCGCGCTGCGTTGACGCACGGCAAACATGCCGGTGTCGGCGGCGACAATGAACCGTCACGGCAAGGCATCTTCATTCGCGACGGCGTGCGTTTCATTTCGACCCAGTCGGATGCGTCGCTGCTGCTGGCGGGTGCGACGCGCATTGCCGATGGCTTGCGCGGTCTCGCGAACAATGCCTCGTTGGAGGCCAAATCATAAGGAGGAAACGCTATGAAGCTGTCACGCCGCCGATTTGGTGGCATCGTGACCGGCACGGCACTGGCCATGCCGGCCATCCGCACGCGCGCGGCCGATGCCATCCAACTGAAGCTGGCCACCGCCGATACGATGCAGGACACGTCATACAGCGTGGCGCAGCATTTCGCTGATGAGGTCGCGCATCGCACCAACGGCAAGTATGCGATGCAACTGTTCGTCAACGGCGCACTGGGCACGGCGCTGAACCTGGCGAACAGCCTGCAGACCGGCATTCTGGATTGCGCCATCCTGACGTCGGGATGGATGCAGTCGTTCGTGCCGTCGGTGCAGGTGGTCGATCTGCCGTTCCTGTTCAAAGATGCGGCAACCGCGGCGAAGGTCCTGGATGGCTCGGTGGGACAGCAGATCTTCGCTGACATGGATGCGAAGGGCATCGTTGGCCTGGAATGGGGCTGGTATGGCTGGCGGCAGATGGAGACACGCGACAGGGTCGTGCATACGCCGGCCGATCTGCGCGGCTTGAAGATGCGTATCCAGTCTGGGCCTGTGTTCGTCGCGATGTTCAAGGCACTCGGCGCGATCCCGGTGCCGCTGGATGGCACCGAGGTCTATCTGGCGCTGTCGCAGAAAACGGTGGACGGCCTGGAATTTCCGCTGCCCACGTCAGTGAACTTCAAGGTGTATGAAGTCTGCAAGAATGTCGCATTGACCAACCACATCTATAACGCCGGCATGCTGATGGTCAGCAAGGCGCGGTGGACGCAGTTGCCGCCGGCAGATCAGAATGCGTTCCGCGAGGCGGGGCAGGCGATACGTTCCTATTGGCGCGATACGATCACCAAGGCGTCTGAGAGTGCCGCCGACGTGCTGAAGCAGCGCGGCATGCAGATCGACAGCGTGGACTTCAAGCCGTTCCAGGAGAAGATGGCCCCTGTGTATACGGAATTCAAACCGAAATATCCGAAGCTGCTCGACGATATCCTGGCGCAGCAGTCATGAGCGGGCAACGCGGTCTGCTGCTGGCGACAATGGAGCCTCCGCCGGCGATCGAGGAAGAGTTCCAGGACTGGTATGACACCGAGCATTTCCCGGAGCGTGCCGGCTGCCCCGGCTTCCTGACGGCGCAGCGCTTCATCTGCGTTGACGGCTGGCCGCGGTATCTGGCGCTGTACAATTTGCAGGACGTGCAGGTGCTGCATGGGCCGGATTACCGCAAGTTCGCCGGCGCGCGGTATTCGCCCTGGACCCACCGGATCATGTCGCGCGTCTGGGGCCAGTATCGCGCGGAGGGCGTGCAGGTCTATCCCGGCGACGCGTTGCTTGGCGGCAGCGGCGCGGCGACGCGGGTACTGCTGTGCCGGTTCCGGCAGGTGCCGCCGGAGTACGCGGGACCGATTGAGCAGGGCGTGCGCACGCTGGAGGCGCGGCCCGAGACCGCGCAGGCACGGCTTTACAAGGCAACCCAGCCGGATGGCGTTGACTACATCGGCATTGTGGAATTGCGGGGCAATGCCGCGGTTGGTCCCGACGTGTTCGGCACAGCGGCCAGATATCTCGACCTGCTCAACGTTTATGTTCCCTACACGCGCCGGTTGGCGGGCGCGTTTCCGAAGGAGACATGAGGAAACCCGTCGCGATCCTCGATGTGGGGGTCGATATCGTCGTTGGCGCGGCGCTGGTTGGCGAGTTGCTGGCGATCATCACCGACGTGCTTGGCCGGACCTTTTGGGACACGCCATTGCTGTGGACCAACGAGGCGTCCAGCCTCGCGCTCTCGGTCATTGCCTTCATCGGCGGCGCAATCGCGTATCGGCGCGAGCAACACGTGTTCATCCGCACCTTCGTCGATCTGCTGCCCGATCGCCTGCGCCAGGCAAGCTATGCCTTCGCCGACTGGCTGGTGCTGCTGATCGCCGTGATCTGCTTTCAGTCGTCGCTCGGCGTACTTTCGGCGCGCTGGGACGAGACGACGCCGATCCTGGAAATGCGCGGCTCGTGGCTTGCCTTGCCGCTGACCATCGGCATGGCCGTGCTTGGCCTTTATGCGCTGATCCGGTTGCATGCACAGCCGGCACGCGCGGTGTTTATTGGCGGGGTCGTGGTGGCCGTACTGACAGCCGCCATCATCGCACTCCATGCGTGGTGGCTGCCGGCGCTGTCGACGGGAGCCGCCGTCTCCTGCTCGCTTGTCGTTGTGCTGGCCACGGCGCTGCTCGGCGTGCCCATCGGCTTCGCGCTGATCCTTGGCACGATCCTGTTCCTCTACACTGGCGGCCTGGTGAGCATGATCGCGCTGCCGCAGAACATGGTCGATGGTGTCAGCCGTTTTGTGCTGCTGGCACTGCCGTTCTTCATCCTGGCGGGCTTTGTCATGGAGTCGGGTGGCATCTCGCGCCGGCTGATCATGTTCATCGCATCACTGGTTGGATTCCTGCGCGGCGGCCTGATGCAGGTCACCGTCGTCAGCATGTACATCGTTTCCGGCATATCGGGATCGAAGGCCGCCGATGTCGCCGCCGTCGGCCTGGTGATGCGCGACATGCTGGACGAAAAGGGCTACGACCGGGCGGAAGCTGCGGCCGTACTGGCGGCTTCCGCGGCAATGGGTGAGTGCGTTCCGCCCAGCATTGCGATGCTGGTGCTAGGCTCGGTCACGTCACTGTCCATCGGGGCGCTGTTCGCCGCCGGGTTGGTTCCGGCGGCGGTGATCGCGATCTGCCTGATGGCGCTGATCTATGTGCGCTCG
>DATJJM010000171.1:0-5137 GCA_035492535.1 Acetobacteraceae bacterium
GTCCGTCACAGCGTCAGCTCCTGCTGGCGCGTCTTCAGCACGACGAGACTGAGTCCCATGATCAGGATGAAGAACACGACCACCATCGCGGACGCGTAGCCGAGGTTATAGTAGCCGAACGCCGTCTGGTACAGCAGCATGTTGATGGTTTCGCTCGACGTGCCCGGCCCGCCATTGGTGATGACGAAGATCGTGTCGAATGCCTTCAGCGCGTCGATGATCCGCATCACGCCGGTCACCACGATGAACGGCCAGACCAGCGGGAAGGTGATGTAGCGGAACATCTGCCATGCCGTGGCGCCATCGATCACCGCGGCCTCATAGGGATCGATCGGCAGGCTGGCGATGCCGCCGAGCACGATCAGCATCACCAGCGGCGTCCACTACCAGGTTTCCACCATTACCAATGTCGGGATGACCGTGCTGGCGCTGTAGACCCAGGCCGATGGCGGCAGCCCGACACAGCTGAGCAGATAATTCAGCACGCCGAGCTGCGGGTGGAACATCATCGTCCACACCAGCGCGATCGCCACGGGTGTGGCCATCATCGGCAGGATGAACAGCGTGCCTGCCGGCCCCCGCAGTCTGAACTTTCGCGCAAAACAGACAGCCGCCCAGATGCCGATAACCACCGGCAGGATGACCGCGGCAGTCGTGAAGTACAGCGTCCGCGCCACCGCCCAGAGGAAGCGCGCATCGGTCGCCAGGTGGACATAGTTGGCGGCGCCGACGAAATAGACATTGCCTGACACCTTCCAGTGGTGCACCGACATGAACAAGGTGAACAGCCATGGAAACACGATGACGGCGGCGACCACCACCGCGGCCGGAATGGTGAAGACCCAATAGCGCCGCACATAATTGCGACGCCGCCGAGGCGCGACAGGCTGCGCCACGGCAGTGCCGATGGTGGTCGTGCCCACGGGGCCTCAGGTCTTCAGCGACTGCTGAAGCACCGGTGCGAAACTCTCCGTCGCTTTGCGCAGCTCCATGGCAGGATCAGCACCGCCAATCATGTTTGAGAGCGCGATGCCGAAGACGTCACGGAACTCTGTGACCGGCACGATCTCCGGCAGGCCCGGACGCGCGATCTTCACGCTGGCAAGCAGCGTCTTGAGCCATTCCTGCCCGAACGGGCTATTCTTCATCAACGTGGGATCATTGTAGGTGCTGACCCGTGGCGAGGCGCCGCCGCCCATATTGACCATGTTGAGCGCCATCTGCTTGCTGGTCGCCCACTGGCAATACAGATAGGCGGCGTGAAACCAACGACGTCCATCCACATGCCGATCTTGCCTTGCATGAAGCTGGTTTGGCACTCGTTCCAGTTGAAGCCGACGACGCCCGAAGGGGCGGTCTCACGCTCCAGCGACTTGTACATTTCGCCAGCCCAGATCGCCGCCGGCGTATCGGTCAGCAGCTTGGTGCCGTCCGGCGTGACGGTTTCCTGGCCCTGGCCGAGCAACAGGCTGGTCCACACCGGCACGTTGGCGTTCTTCACGCCACGGCCGACGAAGCCGTAGATGCCCTTCGACGGATCATTGATCTTGCGGGCGGTCGCCAGCATCTCGTCGAACGTCTGCGGGAAGCTCAGTCCCCGATCGGCGAAAATCTGCTTGTTGTAATAGACAAGCCAGATGTCGGTCTCAACCGGCAGGCTGTCGATGCGGCCATCGGGCTGCGTGGCGGCGCGCAATGCGCCGGCACTCATGTCTGCCCAGTCGTAATCCGGTGCAGTGAGCTGTGGATTCGCCAGATAGGGGCGCAGGTCCTCCAGCCAGTGACCGACGCCGACAACGCGCTTGGATACATGCAGCGAGTAATGCGTCACATCGAAGCTCGGGTTACCGGACGCAAGCTCCATCACCATCTTCGGGCGCTGCTGCTGTTCCGGCATCTGCTCCGAGAGCACCTTGATGCACGCGGATTCTTGGTCAGGCTGACGGTGATCGTCTGACCCTTGAACCGCTTCCAGTCGAAGCTTGATTGGGCACCGGCCTGACGGATGATCGCGGGCATGGCGAGCACCGCGGCGGTGTTGGTGAGCAGCATGCGGCGGCCGATCATGGAGCGTTCTCCTTGTATATTCTGCTGCGCCGCAGCATGCAGCGCGCATCGGCGGACTTCCGTCAGCGCAGGGCGCCACGCGGCCACATTGACTTCGATCAATGAAGTTAATCGGCGGTTAGCGCCCCCTCGACGAGGCGCCTGTTCGCCTCCCGGCCCATCGTGTAGTGATAACGCAATCAGAAAGGGGAGACTCGCGTGAGGGCATGTCTGTTGCCGTTGGCCGCAGCGCTTGGCCTGCTGGCCGCACCGGCGTTCGCCGACGAGCCGGTGAAAATCGGCCTCGTCACCACGCTTAGCGGTCCAGCCGGCGTGATCGGCAAGCACATGAAGGACGCAGCCGACCTGGCGCTCGACAACCTCGGCGGGAAGATCGGCGGCAAGCCGGCAACCATCGTGTACGGCGACGACCAATTCAAACCCGATGTCGGCCGCCAGGTGACCGAGGAGATGCTGAAGCGCGACAAGGTCGACTTCATGACCGGCTTCATCTGGTCGAACGTGCTGCTGGCGTCGTACCAGCCGGTGATCAAGTCAGGGACGATCTTCGTCGGCGCCAACGCCGGGCCGCATGAGATCGCAGGCTCTATGTGCGCACCGAACTATTTCTCGGCGTCCTGGCAGAACGACGAGACGCCCGAGGCGATGGGCCAGTTCATGACCAGCAAAGGGCTGGAGGACGTTTATCTGATCGCTCCCGATTATGCTGCCGGCAAGGATATGGTTGCCGGCTTCAAGCGATTCTTCAAAGGCAAGATCGCAGCCGAGGTCTATACCAAGCCCGGCCAGTCCGACTACCAGGTTGAGATCAGTCAGATCCGCGCCGCCAATCCCAGGGCGTTGTTCATCTTCTTGCCGGGCGGCATGGGGATCCAGTTCATCAAGCAGTATGCACAATCTGGATTGCGCGGTCAGATCCCGCTGTACTCCGCATTCACGGCTGACGAGACGACGCTACCGGCCATCGGCGATGCCGCCGCCGGCAATTTCGAAGTCAGCTTCTGGTCGCCTGACCTGGACAACTCCCAGAACAAGGCCTTCGTCGCAGCGTTCCGCAAGAAGTACAATTACATCCCGTCCTACTACGCGGCGCAGACCTTCGATGCGATCAACATGATCAACGATGCGGCGACGTCGGTGCATGGCAATCTGGCCGATAAGAAGGCGATGGTCGCGCGCATGGCGGAAGCCGCCTTCCCATCGGTCCGCGGCAAGTTCAGCTACAATACCAACCACTTCCCGATCGAGAATTTTTATTTGTTGAAGATCGAGCAGGATCCGGACGGCCAGTTCGTCCGCAAGATCCAGTCAACCATCTTCACGGACCACAAGGACGCCTACTACACCGAGTGCCATATGCAGCCGATGCCGTGACGCGACGGTAGGCCAATGATCCTGCTGCTGGAGCAGCTCCTGAACGGCATGCAGTTCGGCATCATGCTGTTCCTGATGGCAGCCGGCCTCACGCTGGTCTTCGGCATCATGAACCTGATCAACCTGGCACATGGCTCGTTGTACATGATCGGTGCCTACATCGCCGCCGCCGTCTTTGCCGCAACGCATTCGTTCCTGCTCGCGCTGGCCGCCGCCGTCGGGGGGGCCATCGGTGCGGGCATCGCCATCGAGGTCATCGTGTTCCGTGCATTGTATGACCGCGACCATCTCGATCAGGTGCTCGCCACATTCGGGCTCATCCTGTTCTTCAACGAAATGGTGCGCATCATCTGGGGCACCACGGCGCTGTATATGCACCCGCCGCCGTTGCTTTCCGGCCAGGTCATGCTGCTGCCTGGTGTGCCATACCCCGCCTATCGGCTGGCGATCATCGCCGTCGGCCTGCTGGTTGCGCTGCTGCTCTGGCTGCTGATCGGCCGCTCACGGGCGGGCATGCTGATCCGCGCCGGAGCATCCAACCGTACGATGCTGGGGGCGCTCGGCATCAATGTCTCGCTGCTGTACACGCTGGTGTTTGCGCTCGGCGCCGGGCTCGCGGCGTTGTCCGGTGCCATGGCCGGACCGATCTTCAACGTCGAGTCCGGAATGGGCGACGATTTCCTGATCCTCGCCTTCGTGGTCATCGTCATCGGCGGCGTGGGTTCGATCCGCGGCGCGTTCGTCGGCGCGTTGCTGGTGGGTGTGGTCGATACGGTGGGTCGCGCCTTCCTGCGCCCGTTGTTCGCGCTGCTGATGACACGCAGTGCGGCCGATAGTGCCGGACCGGCAATCGCCTCCATGCTGATCTACGTGCTGATGGCAGCGGTGCTGTTCTTCCGCCCGGCCGGCCTGTTTCCGCAACCCGGACGATGACATCGGCTCGCAGGATCGCCATCGGCGCCGGCCTGCTGGCACTGGCGCTGGTACCAGTGCTCGCCGCCTGGTTCAACGCAGCCTTCTATGTCGATCTCTTCACGCGCATCGTCATCTTCGCCATTGCCGCCGTCAGCCTGGACCTCATCCTGGGCTATGGCGGCATGGTGAGCTTCGGCCACGCCGCCTATCTCGGCATCGGCTCCTACGCGGTCGGCATCCTCAGCTACTACAATATCAGCAACGGCCCGCTGCATTTTGCCACAGCGATCGGCGCGGCGGCACTCGCCGCTTTGCTGATCGGTCTGGTTTCGCTTCGCACCACCGGCGTGCATTTCATCATGATCACGCTTGCCTTCAGCCAGATGATCTACTTCCTGTGCGAAAGTCTGAACCAGTTCGGTGGCGACAACGGCCTGAACATCCCTGAACACAGCAGCTTTGGCCGCCTGATCAACCTGGATGACAGCAATACACTTTATTACGTCGCCTTCGGTTGCCTGCTGCTTTGCCTGCTACTCGCCGGCCGCCTGGTGGAGTCGCGCTTCGGGATGGTGGTTCGCGGCGCGAAGTCCAATGAGCGCCGGATGGCAGCACTCGGCTTCCCCACTTTCCGCTATCAACTGACGGCCTTTGTGATCGCCGGTGCGATGGGGGGCCTGGCAGGAGCATTGCTCGCAAACCAGACTCTGTTCCTGTCGCCGTCAATCATGCATTGGACCCGGTCGGGCGAGATCATGATGATGGTGATCCTGGGCGGTTT
>DATJJM010000172.1:0-9360 GCA_035492535.1 Acetobacteraceae bacterium
CAAGAGCGAGCAACGCTACCAATCCCTCCTCGATTCGATGAGCGAGGGTGTGATCGAATCCGACGCAACTCCGTCCCTGACCTACGTCAATCCACGATTTGCCGAAATGCTCGGCTATTCGGTTGATGACCTCGTGGATCAGCCCGCGATTCGGTTCCTGGCCAACGAGTCCGAGGCGCACCTGCATGAACGGGTTGCCGCTCGGCAGGCAGGCCGCGCGGAAACCTATGAGCTGACCTGGCGGCACCGTGACGGTCACGAGGTTCCCACGCTGGTTTCCTCCCGCCCGCGCTTCGACCCGGACGGTCGCTATCTCGGCTCGACCGTGAACGTGACCGACATCACGGAGAAAAAGCGCGCCGAGACCTTTCGCGCGCAGGCAGAGGCCGGACTGCGGGCCGCAAGCAGCTACGCGCGCAGCCTCCTCGAAGCAAGCCTCGATCCGCTGGTCACCATCAATCGGGACGGCAAGATCACCGATGTCAACAAGGCAACGGAGGCAGCAACCGGCCTGCCGCGGGATCAACTGGTCGGGCGGGATTTTTCGGACTTCTTCACCGACCCCGACCTGGCGCGGGCAGGATATCGCAAAGCCTTTGCCGACGGCTCGGTGACCGAATACCCACTGGCCATCCGCAACGCGGGCGGCTCCGTCATGGAGGTGCTCTACAACGCCAGCACATACTGCGACGAAACGGGCAACGTCGTCGGCGTTTTTGCCGCCGCACGCGACATCACGGCCCGCAAGCAGGCGGAAACGGAACTCGCGAACTACCAGCACCACCTTGAAGACCTTGTTGCGGACCGGACCGCCGAACTGGCGGCAGCGAACCTGGCGCTCAATGCGGCCAACAAAGAACTGGAGGCGTTCTCCTACTCGGTATCGCACGACCTGCGAGCCCCGCTTCGCGCGGTGGACGGCTTCTCCCATGCCTTGCAGGAAGATTACGCCGACATATTGGACTTCTCCCGCACGGGGCGGCGCGAGCTGTCCGCGACCGACATCGACATGACCGGCCTTGCCCAATCTGTGCTGAACGATCTCGCGCCCGCGATGAAGGGGCGGAAGGTTCAGGTGAACGTGGCGCCTCTGCCCCAAACCAATGGCGACAGGGAAATGATCCAGCGGGTCTGGATGAACCTGCTCGACAACGCAATCAAGTTCACTGCACGGAAGGAGGACGCACGGATCGATATCGGGTCGTACCAGGAGGCCGACGACATCGTCTATTTCGTGAAGGACAACGGCGCCGGCTTCGACATGAATTACGTCGACAAACTGTTCGGCGTGTTCCAGCGGCTGCATTCACCAGAAGAATTCCCCGGCACCGGCGCCGGCCTCGCGATCATCAAGCGGATCATCGGCCGACATGGCGGGCGCGTGTGGGCGGAGGGGAAAGAGGGCGAAGGTGCGACATTCTATTTCGCGCTGCCACCGCGGGAACCCGATCATGTCTGATACATGGGGTACCCTCACCGTTCCGGCGCAGCCAGGCGACGCCGCGCGAGGTTACGACGCTCCAGCCATCTCAGGCGTCGATGTCTCGGCGGAGGTTCCATCATTGGATCTGTCTACTGCCGGCAGCCTGTTTGAAGCGGAAGCCTTGGCGACCATGACCGATACAAAGCTCACACATCGCTATCGCCGGTACGCGACATGGTGTGGAGGCCTGGCCATAGCGATCGCATGTTTGGCTCTGGTCGGATGGCTCACGGGCACAACAGTCTTCACCAGTATAAGTCTTGAGTGGGCGGCCATGAAGGTCAATACAGCGATTGGATTGATCGCGGCCGGTTGTTCGTTGTGCCTGAACGTCGGCCACACCGGTGACAGGGCACTGACGCGACAGCTGTCCCGATTTTGTGCCATCTTCATCATCGTACTCGCGAGTGCCACCCTCATCGAATATGTGTTGGATATCGACCTCGGCATCGACCAGATCCTGATTGATGAGCAGTCCGACACCGTCGGCACCATTCATCCAGGCCGCATGGCACCACTGACTGTGATGAGTTTCGAAGACTGCGGATTGGCATTGCTGGCGATGACCTCGGAGCGAAGTGGATGGCAGACGCTGTCGGCCACGCTCGCACTGCTGCTCACCGTCGCATCCGGACTTGCAGTGCTCGGTTATCTGTTTGGTGCGTCCGAGTTTTATACCGTCTCCGGACGGTTCTCCGCGGTTGCCGCCAATACGTCGATCGCATTCATGTGCCTGGGCATCGGCATTCAGTTCGCCAACCTGCCGGCCGGCCCGCTTCACGGCCTCGCCAGCGGCCATCTCGGTGGTGTCATGTTACGGCGGATGCTGCCGGTCGCCATCGTGCTGCCGATAGCGATTGTCTGGACGCGCCTGATCGCCCAATCCGCGGGACTGTTCGATTCGAACGGATTCGGTGGAGCCGCCGTCGCGTCTGTCATGGTGATGTCCTTTGCTGGCTTCCTGGTCTGGTACGCCGGCATGCTCGACCGACTCGACCACGCACAACGACGCGGCGAGGAACAGATCAAGCGGCTGAATGCCGCACTCCATTCAAGGGTGGTCGCGCTCGAAGCGGCCAACCGGGAATTCCAGGGATTCTCCTATTCGATGTCGCACGTGCTGCGGGCGCCGTTGCGGGCGATCCACGGTTACGCGGACATCGTTGTGGGGGAGCTGGGAGAAAAACTGGACTCCGAGGGTCGGCGCCTGATCGGCGTGATCCAATCCAGCACGGTGGAAATGAGTGAACTCCTCGATGGAATTCTTGCCTTCCTCCGGCTCGGCTGGCAACCGATGGCAATCATCCCGGTCGACATGAATGAACATGTCCGCCAGGCGATCAGGCTTCTCGAAAGCAAGACTGCAGGACGGGCCATCCAGTTCAATATCGGCAACCTGCCTGGCGCGCAGGCTGATCCGTCCATGGTCCGGCGCATCTGGCTGAACCTGCTGGACAACGCGATCAAATTCACCTCGTGCCGTGATGAGGCGACGATCGAGGTTGGCGCGCAGAAGGACGGCGATAAAACGATTTACTTCGTGAAGGACAACGGCGCCGGATTTGAAATGCAATATGTCGCGAAGCTGTTCGGCGTTTTCCAGCGATTGCACGACGCGACACAATTCCCAGGGACCGGCATCGGGCTTGCGATTGTCAATCGCATCGTGACGCGACACGGAGGACGCGTATGGGCCGAATCCGAGCACGACCAAGGCGCCACCTTCTATTTCAGTTTGCCTTCAATGGAGAAGACCTATGGCTGAACAACACCGCAGCATCAGAATTCTATTGATAGAGGACAATCCCGCCGATGCAGAGCTCTGTATCCGATCGCTGCGAAGGCACAATCTTGAGAATGACCTTGTCTGGGTGAAGGATGGCGCAGAGGCACTCGACTTCCTGTTCCACACAGGTACCTATGCCACCAACAGGGTTGACAGCAACCTGAAGATCATTCTGCTCGATCTGCGCCTGCCGAAGGTAGATGGCCTGGAAGTGCTGCGGCGGATCAGGGCCGACGAACGCACCCGCACGATCCCTGTGGTTGTACTGACCTCCTCGCAGGAGGATCTCGACATAGCCGAGAGCTATGCGATCGGCGCCAACAGCTTCATCAGCAAGCCGGTCAACTTCACCGACTTCGCGGCGACCGTGGAAAAGCTCGGGCTCTATTGGCTGCTGGTCAATCGTACGTCCCCTGCCGGGTGACCCCGACGCTCCTGTCACGAAATGCGTAAGTCCTGCCGGCAGGCGACAGACAAGTCGCTGACGCCGCTCGGGTCGCAAGGAGACTTAATCTCAATGACCACCCCGACGATGTCCGACACGCCCGCACCGGACCAGCTCGCCGAGCTGCGGACGCGGCTGACAGAGGCCGAAGAGGCACTGCACGCGATCCGGTCCGGCGAGGTGGACGCGATCACGGTGAGCACGCCGTCCGGTGAGCTGATCTATGCGCTGAGAGGCGCCGACCAGCCATACCGCGAGATGATCGAGGCCATGAGCGAGGGAGCACTCAATATCAGCCCCGAAGGCGTGGTGTTGTACTGCAACCAGTTCTTCGCCCAGTTGGCCAAGGCCGACTTGCAGACCATCATTGGTGCCAAACTGGAGGTCCTGTTCGTCGAGCGAGACCGGGCCAGGATCTCCAAGGCGCTACAGGAAGGCCTTGCCGACACAAGCCGGGTCGGCGCGCATCTGCTGGCCACTGACGGCACGCAGGTGCCGGTGAATGTCGCCATGCGCCTCCTGGGGGACGGGAACGTCCGCAGCATCGTCGTTGTCACCAGCGACCTGACGCAGATGGTGCTCGCGCAGGAAACGACCACCAAAATCAATCTGAAGCTGGAGGAAGCCAATCGCGCGCTGCACATGCTCAACCAGTGCAACGCGACGATTATGCATGCAACCGATGAAAAGCAGATGCTTGCCGAAATCTGCCAGCTCTTGGTGGACTCCGGCGGCTACCAGCTGGCGTGGTTCGGCTACGGGGAACCCGACGAGGCGCGGCCGCCTCGACCGATTGCCTGGGCAGATGGCAGACCGGAATCGATCCAGCCAAACTATGTCCCTTGGGACGATCCCGAGTGCGGGCAAGGGCCGATCGGACTGACCATCCGTACGGGTCAAATCGCCATCGCACGTGACACCGAGGCCAACGCTGCCATGTGGCGTGACATGATACATCGTGCGGATGGCCGGTCGGCGATGTCTCTGCCGCTGCGGACCGGCGGCCAGGTTTTCGGCGGCCTGGTTGTGTACTCGAGCCGGCCGGACGCTTTCGACGAGCAGGAGTCCAATATCCTCCTCGAACTTGTCAACGACGTTGCATACTGCATAACGAACTTGCGGCGAGAGAAAAATCTTGCGGAGACAAGGGCTCTGCTCGACAACATCCTTCAGAGCTCGACAAAGTATTCAATCATTGGCGTGACCATCGACGGGACAATCGTGTTCTGGAACGAGGGAGCCCGGCGCAATTACGGCTATACCGCCAACGAGATCATCGGCCAGTCCTGGAACGTCCTCTATGCCCCTGAAGACCGCGCATCGGACGCGGCCAATCGACTGGTCGAGAGCGCCAAGAGTCACGGAATTGCCGAGGGAGAGTTCGAGCGTTTGCGGAAGGACGGCACCCGGTTCCCTGCAAGCGTTGCCTTGACGCGCAGGGACGATGCCTCGGGCAAGCCGATCGGTTATCTGGTCATCAGCAGCGACATTACGGAGAAGCACCGCTCAGATGAGCAGATGCGCGACGCGGCGCAATACACCAGGAGCTTGATCGAGGCGAGCCTCGACCCATTGCTCACCATCAGTACGGATGGCAAAATCACCGATATCAATCACGCGACCGAGTTGATCACCGGGCAGATTCGGGAACGCCTGATCGGCAGCGATTTTGCCCTTTACTTCACCGAACCGGAAAAGGCACGCGCTGGCTATCAGCGCGTCTTCACCAAGGGCTTCGTGATCGACTATCCCCTCGCCATTCGCCACATGTCGGGCACGGTCACGGAAGTGCTGTTCAATGCCAGCCTGTATCGCCTGGCCAATGGCGAAGTCGGGGGCGTGTTCGCCGCTGCCCGCGATATCTCACGCATGCAGCCCGCTGATTTGCTGCCGACAAAGCGCCGGCGTTTCGGTTGGCGCCATGCCGGTATCGCCGTCGCAGCCGTCGCATTCGTCGTCGGAGCTGTCGTGTTGCCCACAATGGTGCACGACTGGCTACAGTCCCGGGAGCAACTGTCCGAACTCTATCGATTGACCGCGACCAATGCGCGCATGCACGCGCTGCTCGACGAGGTGAAGCCGACGCCGGCCCGCGTTCGCGCCGCCAAGATACAGCCCGGGGACCTGGGTCCTGTCTATACGGTGATATATGCCACCACGGCGCCAGACCATCAACCTGGGATCATCGGCAAGGAACAACTTCTGTCACGGTTCGGCCCTGAAATCGCCGCGCTGTCCACCGGCAACTGTGCGCATCTCACTCACCGGTTGCTGGATCAGACAGTGGAGGTGTCGGACTTCATCGTCTGTCCGATTGCCGAGAAGACGCGATTGGTCGGTCTTTTGACAATGGGTTGGGATCGAGGCGACGCGGTGCCGACGGATTTCGCTGCGGCAACGGCTGCAGCGAAGCAGGCAGGGTCTGACATCGCCGCGATATGGGCCAGAAAGTGATTGGTGGCGGCTCGGTGTCGGAGAGCAAAGGCCGAAGCTCGGCGGAGTTGAGCACCGCCGCCGACACGCGATGAGCCGCCATCAGGCCCACCAACGTCGAGGTCCCGAGGGAAAGGATCCGTACCATCGGTCGCTCAGTGCAACCGGACGGGGGCAGTATCGGGCGTCCAGGGCTCCAGCGCAGCAGGCGCGCGGCGCCGCCGGAACAGCAGCCTGGCTTCGGCGAACAACTCAGCCACCCCTTCCAAAGGACCCAACGCGAACTCAGCGCCTGCGGTGGAGAGCAAGGCGGTTCGCAGCACACGCTCGGCCAGGCTGCCGTGTCCGGCCTGCGTCAGGCTGGCAGCATGCAGCAGGTACTGTTCGTCGCCGGAAATGTGCGGGCAGCGCGGGCAGTGGATCGCGACCGGCTGCCGCGCCGTGCGGCCAACCACCGCCATCAACCGATCCACCGCGAACGCGGCATCGTGCGGCCCCGCAATGCGCAGCGCCTCGCAGAGGCGAGGAAGCGGATCCTCGCCCTCGCGGCGATCGGCAACCCACCAGCGGATCGCCAGCAGCAGAACGCTCTCGGCCGGCTCCAGTCCGGTCGTGCTGTCGGGATAGGCGGTGGACGGGGTGACGATGTGAATGACCTGGCCCATGAGGCTCCCCCTCCGATTGGTCGCAGGATGATGCCCTAATTGAGAATGCGTCGCAATAGCAATTCTGCCGCTTGACCATTGGCGCAGCGGCGGCATGTTCGACGCAACACCAGAGGAGACGGGCCGATGCGCGTGATCGACGTCCAGGTTCACGCCTATGAGCGCAACCACCCGGGGCGGCCATGGGCCGGCCATCTCGAGGGGCCGCCGTCAGCCAATGGCGAGGAGATGGTGGCCGCCATGGACGCCGTCGGCGTCGACGCGGCGATCATCGTTTCGACGTTCAACCTCTACCGCTACGACCCGAGCTTCGCGCTCTCGGTCTACGCCGCGTATCCGGACCGGTTCCGCGTGGTGAAGCCGATCGACGCGACCGATCCGGCGATAGACGACGTGGTGCGTGACTGGAAGGCGACCAAAGGCGCGGTTGGTGTCCGCCTGATGCTGCGCCCCGAACAACTGTCCGACCCGGCCGATCCCCGGCTGAACCGCGCCTTCGCCGCGGCGGGGAAGCACGGACTGCCGGTGAACTTCCTCTGCTGGGGCAAACTCGACGACGGCGCCGAGATCGTCCGTCGCAACCCTGATACGGTGATCGTCATCGACCACCTGGGCCTGCTGCAGCCAAGCAAGCCGCCCGTGCCGCCAAACCCCTGGTCCGATCTGCCGAAGCTGCTGGCCCTCGCTGCATATCCGAACGTTCGCGTGAAGATCAGTGGCGCTTGCACGCTGTCGCCCCAGGGCTATCCGTATGACGACATCTGGGAGCCGGTGCTAAGCATCATCGACGCGTTCGGCCTCGATCGCTGCATGTGGGGCACAGACTGGACGCGCACCAGCGGCATGCTGACCTACCAGCAGGGCGTCGCTCCGTTCCGCAACACGACACGCCTGTCGGACAGCGACAAGGCGAAGCTCATGGGTGGAACGCTCGAGAAGGTCTACAAGTGGTGAGAGTGCGCGCCTGACTGGATGCGTACTTGTTTGCGGCAGACTGATTATTTCACACAGAGACCACAGAGGCAGTCACGGAGTTATGCGGAGATAGATTCTTGTCGCACTTCGTGCATTCGGTGGCTTCGCGATTGCTCCCCAATGAACGGGCCGAAGGCCTCTAAACTTCTCTGTGCAACTCCGTGACTGCCTCTGTGGTCTCTGTGTTAAAATAATTCCGCTGCAAACACCCCAGCCCTCTCCGCCGAACGCCCCGGACGTCGATCACCCTCTATCCGGAACAATGTCCGCCAGCGGCCAGCTCCGGTCGAAATAGGCCTCCAGCGGTCCGAACAGGCGTAGATACGCATACCACGCCTTGCCCGGAACCGTCGGGATCCAGTTGGCCTCCAACCCCTCGGGAGCGGCTGGCGCAAAGACCAGATCGAGCGACCCATCCGCATTCCGGCGCAGGTCCTGGCGCGACGATCGATCGGCGATCTGCTGCACGTTCTGGATCAGGCAGCGCGTCTCGATATCGTACAGCGTGACCGACCAGAACAGCTTCGCCGGCGGGTTCGGCGGCACGCGCAGCCGGTACGCCCTCGCCCCATCGAACGCGCGTCCATCCTTGTCGTGATAAACACTGAGATACGCAGACCCCACGCCCGGCGTCGTCGTCATGACCGAATTCGATGCGCCCATCACCTCGTAGAAGAAGGTCGTGCGTTCCTCAAAGCACGTGCCATCAGCGGTGTCCTGCTGCGCGGCATATCCCGGCGGGATGAAATACTCCCAGTGACAGTCGGGCCGATAGCGTATTCCAGGGAAACGCTTGAACCAGGAATTCGCCTTCGCCGTTGCCTCGCCAACGATTGCCGCCTCGGCCAACAATGCCGCCTGCCGCGCATCCGGACGGAACGGACGGCCTCGCTCGATCCCAAGCGGCTTCAGCATCGCTGCGAAGAAGCGGTCACGATCCTCGGTCGGTTCGTTGTGCAGTGCCGCCGCGAGGCATTCCCAGTAATCCATGCCACGCGGATGCGCCATGCCGGTCAGCGCGCCTTCGCGTCTGAACCGCAGAAGCCGCGCCGCAGAGGTGTCCTGCCCAAGCCGTTGGATGCGCAGGGCCGACGCCACTCTCTCCCCCTGCGCGCGATCGCTTTCCAGGACACGGCAGAACAGCAGCGCGCTGTTCGTGCGCGATCGCAGCAGATGCGCGCGCCCAGGCAGATCGGATGGCGCTTCCTGTCCCGGTCCCACCACCACAATGATCGCGCCGCGCCCTTGATCGATGCCTGCGCCGCCGGTATCGGCAATCGGGCGGTCCCACCAGTCGATCAGCACTCCCCCCGTTGCCCCCGCCGGATAGTCCAGCACCATCGGACCCTGCGCCAGATCGAGCCACGCCAGCACATACGGCGTCGTGACGTTGGAGCCGAGCATGGTGCTGACATCACGGTAGCCTTCGACCAGCACGGGATCGCCGTTCCCGGCCCCGGCATTGTCCGCCAGCGCGACCTTCACGCTCTGCATCCCGACGATCGGCGCGGCCCATAGATAGCAAAGCACCGCCCGCTGGAAATCCATCGCATCGTACAGCGTCGTGACCGTA
>DATJJM010000173.1:0-57134 GCA_035492535.1 Acetobacteraceae bacterium
GCCGCGATCGGCGTTCCGAACACGGTGGTCATGCCCGCCGATGCCCCTGCCACCAGCAGTGTCTTGCGCTCGGCGTCCGTAACGGGGAGCAGCTGCGCTATCAGCGAGCCGATCGCCCCGCCGGTCATTATGATCGGGCCTTCTGCACCGAACGGTCCGCCCGTGCCAATCGAGATCGCCGACGACAGCGGCTTCAGGATTGCGACCTTCAGGTCAAGCCTGCTACGGCCAAGCAGGATCGCCTCGATAGCCTCCGGAATGCCATGCCCGCGGATCTTCTCGCTGCCGTAACGCGCCATAAATCCGATGATGATGGACCCGACCACCGGCACCAGCACGCTGGCCACCCCTAACGACGATCCTCCAGGCTTCTGATCAGCCAGACTGAACATCCCGTAATAGGCCACGTTTGTGCATAGCCGGATCAGGTTCAGCAGGATCACCCCACCGATCACCCCACCCGTTCCCACCACCAATGCAATCATTGCGATCAGCAACACTCGCGGGCTCGTGGTGAAGTCGCCGAGGTGGCGAATGCCCGCACGCGTGGCATGGTCGGCAACGCCGGTGCCCGCGCTGGGCAGTGCGGTTTCAGTCACGTGGTTATTTTCTCCCAGGAGGTGCCACATACATCGCATCACGATATATTTCGTGCAACCCCAGGCGCGCTCTTGCCACCCCGGCTGAACCAGCAGGACTACCGGCGGTTGGCGGAGTTCCGTTACCAGCTCCGCTGCTTCCTGGAATTCAGCGAGACCGCCGCCACGCGGGCCGGCCTGACGCCGCGCCAGCACCAGGCGTTGCTGGCGATCAAGGGGACGCCGGCGGGAACCATCCCAAGCGTCGGCTACCTCGCCGAACGGCTGCGCATCCGCCACCACAGCGCCGTCGAACTGGCGGACCGGCTGGCCGACGCCAGCCTCATCATGCGTGAACCTGATGCGCAGGATCGCCGCCGGGTCCGCTTGAAGCTGACCGCGACGGCCGAGGCGCGACTGGCAACGCTTTCGGCCAGCCATTTGTCGGAGCTCAATCGCCTGCGTCTGGTCCTGCTGGAATTGCTTGGTCAGCCAGACGCCTGAATACGCAAATCATTTGACGCGGCGAGCGCAACGGTCCCAGCCTGCCGTATGGCCGACATAGGGTTCGGAATGGACGATATCGTGCTGCTTGTCGTCATCGCTGGCGTCGGTTGGTTGCTCGGCGTGGTCGGCTTCTTTCGAACGCTTGGCGTATGGCGCGAGCTCCGCGAGCTGCGCCGGACCGTCGCGGGCTTGCATACCGCTACCACGCCCACAACGTCATTGCCGCAGATCGAGCCGATGGCTGCCCAGCCCTCCGCACCGTTGCCTCAGCCGGAGGTGTTTTCGGCCGAACCCGTCGCGCCTCTGATCTCTGTAGCCGAGCCGGTCCGCGCCGCGCGGCCCGACATTGAGACGCTGCTGACAGCCCGCTGGGGCGTATGGCTTGGTTCGGCCGCCCTGGTGCTCGCTGGCGTATTCCTTGTGCGCTACGCGGTGGACCAGGGGCTGCTTGGCCCAGCCCCGCGCTGCGTGCTGGCCGCCATCCTCGGAGTCGTCTTGATCGCAGCCGCTGAATGGCTACGCGGGCACGAAATCCTGCGCCCAGCGGTGGCTGACAACGCCTCCCCAGGCCTCGCCGCCGGCGGCGTCGCGGTATTGTTTGGTGCCAGCTACGGCGCGGGCGCAATGTATGAGCTGGTGCCGCCGGCGATCGGCTTTATTCTGATGGCCGCGGCCTCGGTGGCTGGAATCGTCCTGTCACTGCGGTACGGCCAATTGGTCGGCGCAGTGGGGCTGCTCGGAGCATTCGGCTCCCCAGCGCTGGTGAATACCGAGAATCCTTCGATCCCAGGCTTGTACGGCTACCTGCTGTTCGTCACGGCGACCGCGCTCACCGTGGTGCGCTACGCGGCCTGGATCTGGCTTGGCTGGGCCACGACCATCGCTGGCGCGGCTTGGGTCGTATTGGCAGTCCTCGGTGGCGCTGGGAGCGAAGTGTGGGCACCTGCGCTGTTCGTGCCTGCCGCTGCCGCACTGAACCTCGGATTGCTGCCCGATGCGGCCCTGGACCATCCCATTGGCCGCAAACTCGCCTTCATACCCTGCGCGGCGCTCGGTGCGGCGGGCCTGCTGTTGGCAATCGCCGATCAAAGCTGGATGCCGCGGATCGGCGTGCTCCTGCTGGCACCGCTATTCGTCTGGCACGCGTCGCGTGAAGCGCGCCTGTCTCTGCTGCAATTCCTTGGCGCAGCGTTGTTCCTGGCTTTGCTGGCAACCTGGCGTACCGAGGAGTCGGAGCAGTCAGTACTATTCACTGCGGCGCTGATGTCTGGGTTCTTCGCCGTCAGCGGCCTGACATTGGAGCGCCGCCCCGTCAGCCCGCTGCCGTGGGCCAGCCTCGCCGCCAGCATTCCCGTGTTGGCGCTCGCCATCTGCTACACCCGCATCACCGAATTCCAGCCCCGCATCGACTGGGCCGGCTTCGCTGCCCTTCTCGCCGCGGGCCTGACAGGGACCACCGCACGTGCCTTGCGCGACGACGCACGGCAACGTGCCGGCGTCCATGCAGCAGGAGCGGTCGCTGCACTGGCGCTCGGCTGCGCGATGTTTCTGCGCGACGAATGGCTGACCGTCGCCATGTCCTTATTCCTGCCGGCGCTCGCCTGGATCGCGGCACAGGTCGACCTTCCCCCCTTGCGCCGCGTGGCACTGACTGTCGCGACGGTCGTATTGGTCCGGCTGCTACTGAACTGGTACGTGCTCGACTACGGCTTTGGCCAGTGGCCGGTGGTGAACGACCTGATGCTTGCCTATGGCGTGCCCGGCATCGCTTTCGCACTTGCCGCCGTCCTGTTCCGCCGAGGCGGCGACGATGCCACAGTAGGTGTGCTTGAAGCTGGCAGTGCCGCATTCCTGACGGTTCTGGTCGCGCTTGAGGTGCGCCACAGTTTCGGCCCGCCCGCCGGGCTCGCCGAACCAGAGATCGGTTTCCCGGAAGCTGCCCTGCATGTCAGCTCGCTCGGTGTGGTGTGCCTGGTCACCCTGCACATCGCCGAACGGCTGCGACGCCCAATGCTGCATATCGCCTGGAGGGTGCAGGGCGCGCTTGCGCTGATCGGGGGAATTCTGTTGCTGGTGGCTAATCCCGCAGTCACCGATGCACCGGTCGGCACCCTACCGCTCCTCGACTGGCTACTGCCGGCGTATCTCCTACCAGCACTGCTGGCCGTGGCGGCCTCGCGACACAGAGCGCTCGCTCACGTGCCGAAGCTGCGCATGGTGCTGGAAGGTTATGGCCTGCTTACGGGGCTCGTCTGGCTTACCTTGGAAGTGCGTCACCTGTTCGATGGCGACTCGATCAGTCTCGCCGAAATACCAGTCAGCGACGCGGAACTTTGGGCTTGGTCCGGCGCGTGGCTTGCTTACGGTGTTATCGTGATGGGCATCGGCATTCACGGCGGCGTCAAGCACGTAAGGCTGGCCGCGCTTGGCATCGTCGGGCTTGCCGCAGCAAAGGTATTTCTCGTGGATATGTCCAGCCTCGTCGGGCTGTGGCGTGTGGTGTCGTTCCTCGGTCTTGGCTTGGTGCTGATCGGATTGGGCGCAGCGTATCGCCACCTCGCGGGATCGCCGCCGTCCCGCCCGACCGAAGTGATCGAACCCTAACCGCAAAGTCATAGAAGACGCAGCGCCATGCGGCAACGCGAACATCATGTTTTGCCCGCCGAGCCGCACTGTGATTGGTGTGGTCTCGCGCAACCGTCCGAGCGCTTTCGACCACTTGTTCCAGGATCACCGGCGCCAGCCCAAACGTCGACTCATCCAAGATCGGAAACGAGTCGATCAGCCGCGCCACCGCTTGTCACGATCCGTGCGCGTCGGATGCCGCCCTCGATTTCTTGCAGTGTGCTGTGAATATGCCGTATCGCAATGCGGTCACGTTAGGCACAGTTCATGTACGGACATAAGAGACCAATCAATGCCTAACGAATTGCCGCTGGCCGGTGTCCGGGTCGTCGACCTCACCCGCGTGCTTTCTGGTCCATTTTGTACCATGCTGCTGGGCGACCTCGGCGCTGACATCATAAAGATCGAGACCCCCGGCGAGGGCGACACGATCCGCCATCAGGGCGCTGGACGCGACAGCCTCTCCTGGTATTTCGCTAATTACAACCGTAACAAACGCTCTATGACGCTGAATCTTCGCTCCGATGCAGGCCGCGACATCCTGGCTCGTATGATCGAACGGTCCGACGTGCTGATGGACAACTATCGTCCAGGGGTACTGGCAGCGATGGGCCTCACCGACACCCGACTGCACGAGCTAAACCCACACCTGGTACGCGGCAGCGTTACTGGCTTTGGCACCACCGGCCCGTATCGCGACCGTCCGAGCTTCGACTTCATCGCTCAGGCCATGAGCGGCTTCATGAGCGTCAACGGCTCCGAGGATCAGCCACCGCTGCGCTCCGGGCCACCGGTCAGCGACCTGATTGCCGGTCTCTACGCCGCGCTCGGCATCGTTGCCGGCCTGCTGCGCGAAGGACGCACAGGCCAAGGTGGAAGCGCATCGGTCAGCCTGACCGGAGGCCTGATCAGCTTCCTCGGCTTCATGGCGACCGATTATTTCGCCACCGGCAGGCTGCCGAAGCGCACCGGCAACGACCATCCGATCGCCGCACCCTATGGCCTGTTCCGGACGTCCGACAGCGAGATCGCCATCGCCCCCGCAGGCGAGGCGATGTACCTACGCCTGCTGCGCGCGCTCGATGCCGAGGCGTTGCGCGGCCGCGCGGAATTCGCGACCAACGCGCTCCGCGCTGAGAACCGCGCCGCGATCAACGCCGAGATAGAGGCGCGCACGATGCGCGAGACGAGTGAGCACTGGATTCGCGTCCTTAACGAGGCCGGCGTGCCATGTTCGCCGGTGATGCACCTGGACCAGGTGTTCGATGACCCCCAGGTGTTCGATCAGAGATCGGTCGTCACTGTGCCACATCCCGGACATGGCGACGTATCCATGCTGGGTCCCGCACTGCACGTCGATGGTGTGCCCCTGCCCGTTCGTCGTCCGGCACCCTCGCTAGGCGAGCATACCGCCCAGATACTTGGCGAACTTGGCTTCTCTATCGAGGACATAGGCCGGCTGCGCGAGCAAGGCGTGGTGTGACGGGGGACAAAGTTCGGTGTAGCCTCCCTTCAGCAACAAGGAGGAACCGCCATGGACTTCGGCTATTTCGCCATGCCCTCCCACCCGCCGGAGCGGGGCCTGAAGGCTGGCCACGACTGGGACCTGCAAACCCTGCGCTGGCTCGATGAGCTCGGCTACAAGGAAGCCTGGATCGGTGAGCATTACACCGCGCCCTGGGAGCCGCACCCGTCGCCCGATCTGCTGATCGCTCAGGCGCTGACACAGACCAAGAGGCTGCGCATCGGCCCCGGCGGCTTCCTGCTGCCGTATCATCATCCCGCCGAGCTCGCCGCACGTGTGGCCATGCTGGACCACCTATCGGAGGGCCGGCTCAACTTCGGCGTCGCCGCCTCAGGATTACCGACCGATTGGGCGATGTTCAATGTGGACGGCACGGCAGGCGTCAATCGAGAAATGACGCGCGAGGCGCTCGACATCATCTTGCGGATGTGGAGTGACGAACCGGCGTTCGAATACAAGGGCCGCTTTTGGCAGGTGGCGAAGCCGGAGCCGATGTTCGGTTTTCTGAAACCGCACATTTATCCGCTGCAAAGGCCGCATCCGCCAATCGGCGTGGCGGGTTTCTCAAAGCAATCAGACACGCTGAAGCTGGCCGGCGAGAAAGGCTTCCTTCCCCTCAGCCTGAACCTCAATCCCGCCTATGTCGCGAGCCACTGGGAGGCGGTGGAGATCGGTGCCGCACGCACCGGCCGCACGCCAAGACGCGCCGACTGGCGCCTGGTTCGCGAGGTGTTTGTCGCCGACACCGATGAGGAAGCATGGCGTCTGTCAGTCGGCGGCATGATGGGACGAATGATGCGGGAGTATTTCCTGCAGCTTCTGGGCAATTTCGGCTTTCTCGAATACCTGAAGCACGATCCAAATGTTGCCGATTCCGACGTGACCCCGGAATATTGCGCCAGGCACAACTGGCTGGTTGGGTCGCCTGCGACGGTGGCCGAAAAGCTCGAACGCATTTACAAAGAGGCTGGCGGCTTCGGCGGACTGCTGGTGTTCGGCTTCGATTATGCCGACAACCCGCAGGCATGGCACCACTCACTGAAGCTTTTGGCGGAGGAAGTTGGGCCGCGAGTGGCACATCTGGTTCCGTCGTAGCGGAGCGAGGTTTCCGCTAATCTGTGAAGTGACGGCGGATGAAGCTGCCAGCGTCGGAAGTTGCCCGCCGCGATGCCGCGACACGAGGAAAGAACATTGTGAAGGCGTGGATCATGTCAGGCCAGATCTCCAGTGTCGTGGCAACACCGGCGGCGCCTGCGCGCCCGGCCAGCGTCACTGAATCATCGAGCAGGGTTTCCTCCGAACCGACCTGAATGAGCAGCGGCGGCAGCCCGGTCAGATCCGCCAGCTGCGGCGAGATCAACGGATCGCTCAGATCTCTGCTGCCGGCAAAACATTGTGCCAGCTCGAGGAGATACGGCTTCTGGATCATCGGATCGACCGCGGCCTTGGATTGCATCGTCGCCCCACTCGACGTCAGATCGCTCCACGGCGAAACGAGCCAGCCACAGGCTGGCAGCGGCACCCCTTGCGTTCGCAGCGCAATCAGCAGCGCGAGCGTCAGGTTGCCGCCAGCGCTGTCGCCTCCAACAGCGATCTTTCCGGGTGCCAGCCCCCGATCGAGCAGATAGCGGTAGGCCGCAAGGGCATCGTCAAGTTGTGAGGGATAGGTATGCTCGGGAGCACAACGGTAATCCAGCGCTAGAGTGCGGGCGCGCGCAGCGCGGCCGATCTCAATCGCGACATAGCGATGGCTGATTATGGAGCCAGCCATGTAGCCGCCACCGTGGAGATAGAGGACAGCGCATGCAGCGTCTGCCGCAGGCGTGGTCGACCACTCGGCCTGTACGCTGTTGATCCGCACTGTCTCTAGCCGTGCGTCATCCGGCACACCAAGCGCGCTGCCGAAGCTGTCGAGACGCTGACGACGCTCAGCCGGGCCGCTGGGCCGCAGCTGGCTTGCGAGCATGGCGCGGATCGCGGAGATATCGGCGTCAGCCATAGGGCCTCCCAGCTCTGAGCAGTTGATGCGTGACATTTTCTGGCTCTGGTGACAATGGACGGCCATCACCAACGAAGGCTAGAAACCGGCCATGTCCAGTCGTGTCCTGCATCGCTCTGGGGCCGTCCCGCCAACGGCTGTGGGCGGCGACGGCATCTATCTCCACCTCGCTGATGGCACCCGCATCATCGATGGCTCTGGCGGCGCAGCGGTTGCGTGTCTCGGCCACGGCAACAGCCGCATCGCCGAGGCCGTCGGCCGCCAGACTGCGAGCATGGCCTACGCTCACACTGGCACCTTCAGCAGCCAGCCGGCCGAGGACCTGGCGCACATCGTGCTCGATGGCGAGCCCGGCGGTCTCAGCCACGCCTATTTCTGCTCCTCGGGATCCGAAGGCACGGAAGCCGCCCTTAAACTCGCGCGCCAGTATTTCGTTGAAATCGGTCAGCCGCAGCGCACACGCTTCATCGCGCGCCGCCAGAGTTACCACGGCAACACGCTCGGGGCGCTCGGCGCCGGCGGCAACATGATGCGCCGCGCGCTCTACGAGCCGATCCTCGCCCCCGCCTTCAACCTCGTTTCCCCTTGCTTCGCCTATCGTTTCAGACGTAACGATGAGAGCGACCAACAATACGTCGATCGCCTCGCTGACGAACTGGAAGCTGAATTCCAGCGCCTCGGCCCGGACACCGTCATTGGCTTCCTCGCCGAGCCAGTTGTCGGCGCCACCACCGGCTGCGTCACGGCCCTCCCCGGGTACTTCAAGCGCATACGCGACATCTGTGACCGACACGGTGCATTGCTGATCCTCGACGAGGTGATGTGCGGCATGGGCCGAACGGGCACCATGCATGCCTGGGAACAGGAAGGTATCTCGCCCGATTTGCAGATCGTCGCCAAAGGCCTCGGCGGCGGCTACCAACCGATCGGAGGCGTGCTGATCCACAACAGGATCGTGCAGGCCATCGACGCCGGCTCCGGTGGATTCATGCACGGGCACACCTACCAGGCGCATCCCGTCGCCTGCGCCGCGGCATTGGAAGTCCAGCGTATCATCCGCGATGACAATCTGCTGGACAACGTGCGCACCATGGGCACCCGCCTGGAGACCGGCCTGATCGAACGCTTCGGCAATCACCGCCATGTGGGTGATGTGCGCGGTCGCGGCCTCTTCTGGGCGCTGGAATTTGTCACCGATCGAGCCACCAAAGCAGTGTTCGATCCCAGGCTGAAGATCAACGAACGCGTCAAGCGAGAGGCGCTGTCACGCGGCTTGGCCATCTATCCGATGGGCGGAACAATCGATGGCAAGCAAGGTGACCACGTCATCGTCGCGCCGCCTTACATCGCAACAGCATCCGACATCGACGCCATCGTCGATCGACTCGGCTCAGCCGTGGATGTCGCGCTGTCCGCTATTTGATCCGGCAGCATCACCCATAAGCGCGCCAACCGAGTCCACGACTGCTTTTGCGAAGCAGTCGCATCATCTCGCTGCCGTCTTGACCGTGCCATCGCATTCGCCACATTGCGGCCATGCGCAATTTCTCCGACCTGACCGAACGCGAAGTCCTCGCGCTGGCGATCGCGAACGAGGAAGAGGACGGCCGCATCTATCAGGACATCGCCGAGCGCCTCCGCGTGGACTATCCCGGCTCGGCCAAGGTCTTCACCGAAATGGCCGGCGAGGAAGGCGACCACCGCCGCCGTCTGATCGAGCTCTACCAGGAGAAATTTGGTGAACACATTCCGCTGATCCGCCGCCACGACGTGCGCGGTTTCGTCGAGCATCCGGCGATTTGGCACATCGAACCCTTCGGCCTGGATAAAGTCCGCGATCTCGCCGAGGACATGGAGCTCGAAACCCTCCGCTTCTATCGCCGCGCCGCCGCGCGCAGCCAGGACGCCTCGGTTCGCAAACTGCTCGGGGATCTTGCCGAAGCCGAGGCGCACCACGAGCGCATCGCCGGCGAACTTGTCGAGGAGAACCTCCCCGCCAGCGTCCGCGACGAAGAAGACCGGCACCAGCGCCGGTTGTTCATCCTGCGTGTGATCCAGCCTGGTCTCGCCGGCCTGATGGATGGCTCCGTCTCCACCCTGGCCCCAGTGTTCGCCGCCGCCTTCGCCACCGGCCAATCATGGAACGCATTCCTCGTCGGCATCGCTGCCTCGCTCGGCGCTGGCATCTCGATGGCCTTCGCCGAGGCTCTGTCGGACAACGGCAGCCTCACCGGCCGCGGCGCACCGTATATCCGCGGCGGTATCACCGGACTGATGACGACGCTCGGCGGCATCGGCCATACACTGCCTTATCTGATTCCCAACTTCTGGACGGCTACAGCCGTTGCGATCGCCGTCGTGATCATTGAATTGGCCGTGATCAGTTGGGTGCGCTGGAAATACATGGATACACCCCCGTTTTCCGCCGCATTTCAAGTGGCCTTTGGCGGCGCACTGGTGTTCGCCACAGGGATTCTGATCGGCAGCAGCTAAAAGGACTGTCTAATGGATTCACTCGTAGTGGAACCAGCTACACAGGGTCTGCGGCATGACACCACGACTATTTCACTGCACTGGATTACCGCTGCCCTGGTTGCGCTGTTGTGGATCATCGGCCAGACGGTGGACTTTCCCCCGACGCCGGCGCTTCGGACCGACTACCGGTCGTTGCATATTGTCCTTGGTGTCGCATTGGGCATCGTGTTGCTGGTGCGCCTCGCGTGGCGGCTGACGCGCCGCAACATTTTGCCAGCAATCGACCATGGACTGATATTGATCATCGCCCGGCTGACGCACTGGGGCCTCTATGCTCTGATGCTGCTCACCGTCGGATTGGGCATCGCGACCACCTGGTCACGCGGCGATTCTGTGTTCGGCCTGTTCACTATTCCGGCTTTCGACCCAGGCAATCGCGCATTGATGCGCGAAATCCATGGTTGGCACGCACTGGCTGCCAACATTGTGCTGATCGTGGCGGGCCTGCACGCCGCGGCGGCGCTGTTCCACCACTTCATCATGCGCGATTTGACACTGCGCAGGATGTTGCCATGGCAGATGCACTAACGGGCGCTACTTCAGCAGCACGTAACCGGCGAACGCCACACACGCGACAAGATAGCCGCCCAGCAGGGCCCAGCGAAGTGCTGCTGCGCGCTGCCGCAGTCCCGGCGTCACCCCTGTCGCAACAAACAGCGCCATCGCCACACCCGTAACGATGCGGGCAATCTGCATGTCTTCAGCAGTCACGGCACTGAACAGCGTCACCCTTCGGCCTCCTGCTGTGCTATTCTCAGGTACGGTAATGGAGGAACGCAATGCGACGGTTGATACTGGCACTGCTGCTGTTCGCCTCGTCGCCAGCCTATGCTGCCGATCTCGCGTTGAAGCGGGTCATGCTGTCTTCCGCCGGCGTTGGCTATTTCGAATATGAAGCTGACGTGGATGGCGCCGCGACCCTGGGCCTGGATGTGCCGCTCGACCAGGTGGACGATGTGCTCACCTCGCTCATCGTGTTCGACAGCGCCGGCGGTGTCGGCACGGTGGAACTCCCCGGTCGCGACAATACCCGCGCGGAGTTCGGCAACCTGCCCTTCGGTCCCAGCGCGTTGAACTCGCCAGTTGACTATCTGAACAGCCTGCAAGGCGTGGAAATCAGCGTGCGGGGCCCTCGGCCAATGACCGGCCGCATCATGCATGCTGACCGCATCACCGAGACCATGTCTGGGCCGCCTCCCGCGACCGTGCAGCGCACCCGCGTCACGCTGATGGGCACCTCTGGTCTGCAGCAGTTTGTGCTGGAGGATGCTGAAAGCATCGAAGTAACCGACACCACGCTGCGCGCACGGATTGGTTCTGCGTTAGAATCGCTCCGCCGCGAGGCCAGCCTCAGCATGCGCCACATAACCCTGCACAGCGACGGCACAGGCCACCGCACGGTGCGTGTTGGCTATGTCGCCGTCGCCCCGCTGTGGAAGGCGTCATATCGCCTGGTGCTTCCACCGAAGGACGGCGATCCGGCACGGCTGCAAGGTTGGGCAGTGCTGGAGAACCAGTCGGGCACTGACTGGAACGGCATCGCTCTGACGTTGCAATACGGAAACCCGGTGACGTTCCGCCAAGCGATCTATCGCAGCTACTACGTCCAGCGGCCAGAGGTGCCGGTGGAAATTCTTGGCCGCATCCTGCCGGATGTGGATACACGCGCCCGCGCCGCCGAACTGGCGAAGTCCGCACCTGCGGGCAAGCCAGGGTTCGCCGCAGAGGCTCCTGCCCTCGCCGCACCGGCGCCAGCACCAATGGTGGCGCAGAACCGCGCGATGGCGATGGCGCAACCCAGTGAGCAGGTGCAGGCTGCGGAAGGCCTGGAAGAAACGATCTTTCAGCTTGCGAGCCCAGTGGTGCTTGCCGCCGGTCATACGGCCAACGTGCCGATCATCGACAAGAGCATTCCAGCCGAGCGGGTCGATCTGGCCACCGGCAATGACACGCACCCATTGTCGGCGATCCGCATCAACAACAATACGGGCACATCGCTCCCCGCAGGCGTGCTCACGCTGTACGATGCATCAGGTCCTGCAACCTTCGCGGGCGATGCGCGCCTGGGTGGACTGCCCGCCGGCGAAAGCCGCCTGCTGTCCTTCGCGCAGGACCTGCGCACGACGGTGGAGCGCGAAAGTTCAGGCCAGACGTCGCTTGCTTCTCTGACTGCCGCGCAGGGCGTTCTCCATGTTACCATGCGTCACCGCGAGATCCTGCATGTCACGCTCACCGCACCCACCAATGAATCGCGTCGCGTGCTCGTGGAAATCCTTAAGGACGGCGATCGCACGCTCACGCTCGAAGGTGGCGCAGTACCCGGCACCGAGGAAACAGCGACAGCTTGGCGAGTCCCTGTCTCCCTGAAGCCCGGCGAGGTTCATAAGCTCACTGCCTACCTCGACCGTATCGACAACGAGACTACAGACCTCATGGACAACGATGCTGCCGTTGTCGTCAGCCTGCTGGGTCAGCAAACGCTCACATCTGCAGCACGGTCCGCGCTGCAGCATCTGGCGCTGCTCCGTCAGGACCTGGCGGCCAAACGTACTGCGCTCGAACAGCTCAAGGTACAACAAGCAGAAATCGAGCAGGACGAAGACCGAATACGCAAGAACCTGCAAGCAGTCGCGGCCAACGACGCGTTGCACGCGCGCCTGACGAGGGCCTTGGACGCAGATGAGACGAAACTCGAGCAACTGGCGGCGGCGATCAAACAGGCCGCTTCCGCTGCCGATAAGGCGCACCAGATGCTGGCGGACGCGGTGGCAACATTGAAGATCTAATCGGGTTCAACAGTGGTCATTCCACATAGTGCCATCCCGCCGCCGTTCGGCACTCTTGTGTTGTGTCACTTTGTTTGGCTGGGTTCAGTCCATATTCCGCCGAGTGGATCAAAAGTGGCGGCGGCCTGGCCATGACCCCTTCCTCTTGTACGGGCGGCTACCCGAATACATGTGCGTTAACGATTCTGGCGCGAATGCGCACGAAACTGCTGCCCAGCCCGTTTCGTTAACCCAGCCTCAACGGTTTCGCGTCATGCTGCGCCTATGGTCTCCTCACTTACGCAGGCCGATGTTGCGCGTCTGCTTGCCGAACCGTCCGCGGCGGCGCGTGCCGAGGTGGCCCACAAGCTTGCGCAAGAAATTGACGGCACCACGCTGAGTGAAGCCGAGCTCGAACTCGCCAACGATATCGTCCGCATCATGGCGCGCGACGTCGAAGCCACTGTCAGGCGCGCCCTTTCGGAAAACCTGCGCCGTGCCCGCCATCTGCCGCACGACGTGGCGCTTCGGCTGGCGAATGACGTCGAGTCGGTCGCGTTGCCGATCCTCAGCGACTCGCCCGTTCTGACCGATGCCGATCTGGTGGCGATCATTCGCCAAGGCCCGTCGCGCAAGCAGGAAGCGGTGGCCAACCGCGACGAGATATCCGAGCAAGTATCGGATGCCCTGGTAACGGCTGGCAGTGAGGCGGCGGTGGCGACCCTGATGGCCAATGCTTCGGCCCAGATCGCTGAAGAGGCCCTCGGCGCCGCGATCAATCGCTTCGCCGACAGCGAGCGGGTCAAGGCAAGCATGGTTCATCGCGCGAACCTTCCCGTGACGATCGCCGAGCGGCTGGTCGTGATGGTGTCCGATCAGCTACAATCCTACTTGGTGCGCCACCACGTATTGCCAGTTTCACTTGCCACCGACCTCGTACTGCAAAGCCGCGAGCGTGCCACCCTGCACTTCAGCCTTGGGTCCAGCGAACAGGAACTGGAACGCCTGGTACGGCAGATGCACCGGAACCAGCGTCTCACTCCACTACTGGTCCTTCGTGCCCTGTGCGTCGGCGATCTGCCGTTCTTTGAGATGGCGATGGCAGTCATGGCGAACATACCGGTGCGGAACGCGCGCATCCTCATCCATGACGCCGGACCGAACGGGCTTGCTTCGCTCTATGAGAAATCTGGCATGCCACGGCGCTTGCTCTCCGCCGTTCGGGTGGCCGTGGATGTGGTGCACGGAACCGAATTCGATGGCGGCGAACGTGACCGCGAGCGCTTCCGTTCACGTGTCATCACCCGCATCCTGACGCAGTTCGAGGATCTGCCGCAGGAGGAACTCGACTACCTGCTGGAGAAGCTCAGCGATGTATTGGTCATAGCGGAAACCGGACCCCAATGAAATCCGCGGAATTCGTCACTCTGAAGCGCCCCAGGCTCACTGAAATCAAACATTTCCCAGTGGTCGAGTTCGCCGACTATGAGCGCCGTCTTTCCACCATGCAGGAAACGCTTCAGCTCGTGCAGCAGGCCTATCTCGGCACAACGCATCGCGCCGTCATCGTGCTGGAAGGTTGGGATACTGCAGGCAAAGGGGGCATCGTCCGCCGCCTCGGCTGGGCGCTCGATCCACGCAGCTTCAAGGTACACGCCATCGCCGCTCCCAACAGCCGCGAAAAGCATCTGCACTATATGCAGCGTTTCTGGGAACGCCTGCCGCAACATGGCCAGATCGTGGTGTTCGACCGTTCCTGGTACGGCCGCGTCCTGGTGGAACGCGTAGAGGGCTTTGCCTCGCATCCCGAGTGGCATCGCGCCTACATCGAGATCAACGACTTCGAACGGATGCTACTTGCCGACGGCATCCGTCTGGTGAAGATTTTTTTGCACATCACGCCGGAAGAGCAGTTGCGCCGCTTCCGCAACCGGCTGACCGATCCCCTGAAACGCTGGAAGCTCTCGTACGAGGACTTTCGCAACCGCGGGCGTTGGCATGACTATGAGAATGCAATCGAGGACATGATCGAGAAGACCTCGAACCGCAGCGCGCCTTGGCACGTCGTACCAGCAAACAACAAGCCCTACGGCCGCCTTGGTGCCTTCCGCATCATTGTCGACCGCCTGTCAAAGGGCGTCGACCTGCAACCACGTCCGCTGGATCCTGCCGTTGCCACGGCCGCCGAACAGCTTCTGGGCATCCGTGTCCAGACCAACCACCACGCAAGGGTCTAACCTTCACGGCGCTCCGTGCCAGGTACGTCAGTCTGCGGCTTCTCTGAACAATTGGCTGCGTGAGGTCCGCTCGCACCATAAGACGGTAGCCGCCGTCAAACAGGATCGAAGCCACCATCAGCGAGATGAATACGATTGCCGGCCCGATCATCGGAGCAAGCACAATAACAGGGTTACGATCACCCGGCAGCGTGGCCAATACCGCCTCGGCAGCAAGCAACGACCCGCCGAATAGGCAAGGTCACGATCGAGGCCGACGAAACTGGCTGGCGCGCCACACGGTACGCCATAATACCAATGCATTCCGCACAGCCGTGCAACGCTTCCAACCCATGGTTGTGCAAGCAGTCCGCGCCTCGGCGCACGCTTGATCGGTGGAATCGTTGCGCAACCGGGCGGTACGTCCGCAACATCGCCCCGCTACCGCGCCGCGGATCGCCAGGATTGCGGCTTTTTCATGGCGCAGCGGCCGCAACGGCTGCTATACTCATTGCGATGCAGGCGATTCGCGTCGGAACTTTCAGCGGACTTATTCGAAATGACCCAGGCCGTCAGCCCATATTCAGTTGAAGAACGTGTCATCGAAGGCGACACCGAATGGGTCGCGATCCGCGCTCGCGGCGCAGAATGGTCATGGCTGACGCCGGCGGAAGCGGTGCAGCTTGGCCGCCAATGGGTCGAGCGCTACGGCCGCTCTGAACCGCGGATGATCGCCGCAGAGTAGGCGCCGAGGCGGCTCGCGCCGCCTCAGTCAGGGATAATTCATACGCTGGTCGGGAACTTGCACTTGTCCACAAGCGGATGCAGCACCTCGGACACCGGGGACGTATGCACCAGCTTGTACAAGTCCCACGGTCCCGTGCTTTCGGCCTTTGTCTTCACCTGGAAGAGATAAGCCGGGAATTCGCCGCGACCATCCGCGCGGATGGCCCCCTTACCGAACGCGTCGTCATCCGTCGGCAACGACTTCATCTTTGCCACGGTCGTCCGCCCGCTCCTCTTCGCCTCGGCCGCGCCCATCTGCTGCACTGCCTTCAGGTAGTGCAAGGTGATGGCATACGAGCTCGCATGTGCCTGGTTGGGGTAGTTGTTCGGCGATTTTGGTAGCAGGCGTTTCGTGAATGCCCGCGTCCGGTCGTTCAGATCCCAGTAGAATGTTTCCGTCGTCGTCAACCCCCCCGTTGCATCGAACCCGAGCGAATGGACGTCGGTAATGAACAACAGCAGCGGCGCGATCTTCATCGTCTTGTTGAGACCGAACTCGGCGGCCTGCTTGATGCAGTTCTGCGTATCAAGCCCAGCGTTTGCGAAGCCGAGCACCTTGGCACCACTCGCCCCCGCCTGCGTCAGGTAGGACGAGAAATCAGTCGTGTCAGGGAACGGATACCGCAGGTCGCCCTTCACCTCGCCGCCGCCCCCCTTCACCACGGCCGCCGTCAAATCCGCCAGCGATTGGCCGAACGCGTAATTGGCGGTGATGAAAAACCAGGACTTGAAGCCCTGCGACATGAGCGCGCCGCCCGTCGAATGCGCGTTCTCCCATGTATCAAAACTCCATACGATCGAGTTGGGACTGCACTGCTCATAGGTCAGCGCCGCCACGGTGGCGGACGCATTGAGCATGATCTTGTCCTTCTCCTTTGCCACCTGCCCGACAGCGAGCGCCACCGAGGACGTCGGCACGTCGATCGCAGCATCGATCCCCTGATCAAACCACTGCCGCGCGATTGTCGCCGCAACATCGGGCTTGTTCTGGTGGTCTGCGCTGATCAGATCCACGTCATAGCTGAGATGCGGCCTCATCTCCTCGATCGCCAGCTGTGCGGCAGCGACCGAGGTAGGACCGGTATTGTCACGATACGTCCCGGACAGATCGGTCAGCACGCCAAGCTTGATCACCGGCCTTGATTGAGCACGTGCGCGGATGATGGGCGCGGAGCCGAATACAGCGGCGCTGCCGAGCAGCCCGCGGCGGGTCAGTTGCATCTTCGGGTTTCTCCCTGTCGCATTGTCGTCGTTCTTGGTGGCCGCCGGTCGTTGCCACCGTCCGCCGGCGCCATACAGACCGGAAACGCCCTGTCCGCGTCAAGCATCCGAACGTTACGGCTTAGTCACTTCACCCAAACGATGGCTTGCGCGGGAACCCGTTCGGCGGCAACCGCCCCGCCTGGGCGCGCTCGCCCAGCCAGTCGCGCAAGTTTGTTTCAGTGCGCGTCCGATCGCCCAGTTGCCACGTGAGGCCATCCGCCAGCCGGAACACTTTCACATCGGCCAAGCCACCATCCTTGTAGCGCTGCAAGAACACACCGCCGCCCCGCGCCATCTCCGGCACCTGGTCCAGAGGGAACACCAACAGCTTGCGATTGTCGCCGATCACAGCGACATGATCGCCATCCGCCTGCACGCACACTGCGGCCTCGTCGTCCGGCTTCAGGTTCAGCACTTGCTTGCCGGTCCGCTTCTCCGCCGCAAGTTCCGTACACGGCACGATGAACCCGCGCCCCGCCGACGACGCAACGAGATACCGCATACCCTCCGCCACAATGAACAGCGCCGCGACATCATCCTCGTTGGTCAGTTCTGCCAGTAGCCGCACCGGCTGACCGTCGCCGCGACCACGTGGTAGATCCGCCGCCTTCAGCGTATAAGCACGACCATTCGTACCAAACAGGGTCACCCGGTCGGTCGTCTGGCAGTGCAGCAACCGCTTCAGCCGGTCGCCCTCCTTGAAGCGGAGCTCGGCGTCCTCGGCGAGATGCCCTTTCATCGCTCGAATCCAGCCCTTCTCCGACAGAATGACCGTTATCGGTTCGCGCTCGACGAACGCGTCGGTCGCCACCTCGACCGCTGCCGGCGCATCGCCGAGCTCCGTACGCCGCGCCCCCAGCGCCCCTGATCCAAATTTTTGGCGCGTCTGCTCCAGCTCCTCGGCGATGCGACGCCAGCGCAGCTTCTCATCCTTCAACAGTGCCTGAATGTCCTTGCGCTCTTTCGACAGCGACTTGTGCTCCTCGCGGATCTCCATCTCCTCGAGCCGCCGCAACGACCGCAGCCGCATGTTCAGAATCGCCTCGGCCTGCGTGTCGCTGAGTTTGAATCGCTCCATCAGCCGAGGCTTCGGTTCGTCCTCATGCCGGATAATGGCAATCACCTCATCTACATTCAGATAGACAAGCAGGTAGCCCTCAAGTACCTTGATCCGTCGCTCGATCGCCGCCAGCCGGTGCCGCGTACGCCGGACCAGCACCTCGTGGCGATGATCGAGCCATGCACGCAGCACCTGCGGCAGCGACATCACCAGCGGCGTGCGTGTTGCATCCAGTACATTCATATTCAGCGGGAACCGCGTCTCCAGCCCCGAGGCGCGGAACAGCGTCTCCATCAGCACTTCCGGCTCAGCGCCGCGCGTCTTTGGCTCGATCACCAGACGCACGATCTCTGTGCTTTCGTCATGGATGTCGCCCAGCAGAGGCAGCTTCCGCTCCTCCATCAACTGCGCGATCTGCTCGATCAGTTTCCCCTTCTGCACCTGATACGGCATCTCGGTGACGACGATCTGCCAGGTGCCGTGCTTGCCTTTCTCGACATGCCACTTCGCTCGCAGACGGAATCCGCCCCGTCCTGTTTCGTAGGCGGACAGGATCGACGCCTTGTCCTCCACCAGCACGCCGCCCGTGGGAAAATCCGGCCCCGGCATGTGCGCCAACAGATCCGCCGTCGTCGCCGCAGGATTGCCGATCAGGTGGATCGCCGCCGCGCATACCTCGCCCGCATTGTGCGGCGGGATCGACGTCGCCATCCCGACCGCAATCCCCGCCGCCCCATTGGCCAGCAGATTCGGAAAAGCGCCCGGCAGCACGACCGGCTCGCTTTCTTCCCCGTCATACGTCGAGCGGAAATCGACCGCTTCCTCGTCGATGCCCGCCAGCATCGCGCGCGCAACCTCGGTCAACCGCGCCTCGGTGTACCGCATCGCGGCAGGGTTATCGCCGTCGATATTGCCAAAGTTCCCCTGGCCTTCCACCAGCGGGAACCTAGCGGCGAACTCCTGCGCCAGCCGAACCAGCGCGTCGTATACCGCGAGCTCGCCGTGCGGGTGGAACTTGCCGATCACGTCACCCACGACGCGCGCGCATTTCTTAAAGCCGGCCGTCGGATCCAGGCGCAGCAGATGCATTGCAAAGATCAGACGCCGATGCACGGGCTTCAGGCCATCGCGCACATCCGGTAGAGAACGCGACATGATGGTAGAAAGCGCATAGACGAGGTAGCGCTCCGACAGTGCGTCGGACAGACGCGTATCCTCGATGCGGCCGATCAGGTCATCCGGCATCCTGCTGCTCCGATTCGGCGACCAGCGCCGCGACGCGGTCGTATAACATCTGCCGCGCCACTGGCAGGGGGCGGTGGTAGTGGCCGAACGCATCCCGCGCCAGGAAGTGACCGCTCAACCGCAGCCCGTCCCGCCAGTCCGCCGGTCCGGCCTGGTTACCTCCCACCAGAAAGGAAGGCAGCCGCAACAACCGCGATGTCCACGCGCCGGCGGCGGCCGCGGTGACCGCTCGGCCTGTCTTCGGCGAAACATATGCCAGCCCCGCTGTTTCGCCGCTCACCGCGCAGCTGGACAGGTCAAGTCCATACCCCAGATCGGCCAGCAGTGCGATCTCCCAGCGGATCAGATCAGGCAGCAGCGAGTCACCTTGCGATAGATGCGCAATAAGATGCAGCAGGCCGTCGAAGACCCGCCGGTAAGGCTCGCGTTCCGGGAGCGCGCCCTCCGCAACGGCGCACGCCGCCGACAGCATCGCCAGGTTCAGTGCATCATCCATTGCCAGTGCCGCGGCTGGATGTGCCAACTCGGCACTCAAGCTTCCGAGTTGTTCGGCCAGCCGCGCCACCCAACGCGCCTGCACAAGGTTCCCCGGCTGCCAGATCGCCGTGCGTCCGCGACTCCCACCGCCGCGCGCAAGGCCACGATATGTGCCATGTTCGGCGGTCATGACCGTGGCGATCGCATCGCCCTCACCATAGGGACGAACGTCCAGGATGATCGCGGCTGCGTCCCATTCCATGGCCACCACCCGCTAGCAGGTTTCATCCTGCGAGCCTACCGCCAAGGCAAGCAGGACCTGCCCGCGGACGATGCTTTCCCACGTCGGCGAACCCACCTATATCCTCCGCCTCCCGCTGCAGAGACCGACTGATGATCACAGCCTTCCGCCGCTATCTCGGGACCTGGGTGGTCCGCGGCTTCTTCCTGATCATGGTGGCCGCTTTCGTCCTGTGGGGCGTCGGCGACGTGGTACGCATGGTTGGCACCAGCCCAACCTGGGTCGCAAAAGTGGGCGACCAGACTGTCGAGAGCCAGCAACTCCAGGAGGCTTACCAGCGCCAGATGGCGCAAATCACGGCCAAGTTGCCGTCCGGGCAAGAGCCATCGCAGGAAGTACGGAACAGCGTCGCCAAGACAACCTTGCAGCAACTGATCGGCCAGGCGGCCCTCGATCAGGAATTGCAGCGGCTGCACATCGTGGCGCCCGATGCGGCCGTGCGGCAGTCGGTCTTTGCTACGCCAGCATTCAATGGCCCCAGTGGCCAATTCGACCGCCAGACATTCGAGACCGTGCTGCGCAACAATGGCCTGACGGAACCGCGCTTCCTGGACATGGTCCGCGGCCAGTTGCAGGAGCGGCAGTTGCTCGAAGCCGTCACTGCCGGCGCAGCCGCGTCGGAGAGCATGTTGCACCCTCTGTACGAAAGCCAATTCGAAAAACGGTCGGCGAACACGGTGGAATTCCCCCTGGCGGCCGCGTCCGAGCCGTCGGGGTCAACCGAGGCGGAATTGCAGCGCTGGTACGACAATCACCCGGACCAGTATTCCGCGCCGGAGTACCGCCGCATCAAGGCGGTCGTGCTATCGCCTGAAACGCTTGCCAAGGACATTCCGATCACCGAGGCCGACTTGCACGCCGCCTATCAGCAGCACCTCTCGGATTACGTAAAGTCGGAAAAGCGCTCGGCAGAGGTCATCTCGGTATCCGAAGAGGCAAAAGCCAACGCCCTGGCAACGACCTGGAAAAGCGGTGCCGATTGGGGCTCGATGCAGAAAGCAGCGAAAGAGGCTGGCGGGACGGCGATTGCGCTCGATGACGCAACTCAAAGTCAGTTTCCTGACGCCGGGTTGGCCAAGACCGTGTTTGGCGCAGCACAGGATACGGTGACTGGGCCCACTAAGGGGGCGCTCGGCTGGTACCTGGTGCGTGTCGTCAACATCAGCGCTGGCAGCACGCGCAGTTTCGCCGAGGTGCAGGATCTGTTGCGCAACCAGGTCCTAGCAGCGAAAGCGGCCGATATGATGTATGACCGTGCCAACAAGGTCGACAATGCGCTCGGCACCGGTGCGGATCTCGACCACATGCCGGACAATCTTGGACTGGTCGGCGTCGCGGGCACGCTCGATGCCGAGGGTGAGACCCAAGCCGGCACGCCCGCGCCGATTCCGGGCCCACCAGAGCTAAAAGCTGCACTGATCAAGGCTGCGTTCACCACGCCAAAGAGCGAGCCGCCGCAATTGGTGGAAGTGCAGACGCCGTCAACCGGCGGTTCTGCCTACTACGCTGTCAGCGTTGAGGATATCATTCCTCCGGCAGTCAAGCCGTTTGACACAGTGAAGCAGCAGGTCACAGATGGCTGGACGCAGGACCAGCGCCGGCGCACCGAGGAAGCAGCGGCCACCAAGTTGCTGACTGCCGTTAAAGGCGGGCAGTCGCTCGCCGATGCGGCAACTGTGGCCGGCGTGACGGTGCGCCGCACACCACTTGTGACGCGTGAGGCAAGAACGGAAGGCATGCCGGCACAGCTCGTTCAAGTGCTGTTCGGCTTGAAGAAGGGCGAGCCAACGATGGTGGAAACGCCCGACGGCTTCATTGTCGCGACACCTGCAGAAATTGTCGAAGCGGATCCAAAGACGGACCCTGCCGGGTTCGACCAGCTGCGGACCGCAGTCATTCGATCTATCGCTGGCGACCTGGCTTCCGTGTTCGCCGATGCATTGCGCGCCCGGGCACAGCCGCGCATCAATCAAGCAGCTCTGGACAACATCACGGGTCAACCACAATGAATGCCGTCATCAATCCCGGCTTTGCCAGTTTCCGTGCCGCCTACGAGGCAGGACGCGGCTCGCTGGTATGGCGCGGCGATGTGGCTGATCTCGAAACGCCAGTTGCAGCGTTCCTGAAACTCGCGCACGGGAAGCCGTATTCCTTCCTGTTGGAAAGCGTGGAAGGTGGCGCGGCCCGCGGCCGATATTCCATCATCGGCCTGGAGCCAGACCTGGTCTGGCGCTGCCGCGACGGACGTGCCGAGGTGAACCGCCACGCGCAGGCCGCACCGTATGCCTTCACCGAGGATGAGCAGCCCGCGCTCGAAAGCCTGCGCACGCTGATCAACGAGACGCGTCTTGAGGTACCCGCACACTTACCGCCGATGGCGGGCGGATTGGTTGGCTATCTTGGCTACGACATGGTCCGTCTGATGGAGAAGCTGCCGGAGAAGAATAGCGACATCATTGGAGTGCCCCAGGCGCTGCTGATCCGTCCGACCTTGTTCGTGATCTTTGATAACGTGAAGGATGAGCTGACCCTCGCCGTCCCGATATATCCGCGCCCAGAGATGTCGGCTGAAGCAGCCTGGCAAACGGCCCATGCACGCCTGGATGAGGCTAGCGATGCGCTGGTTCGCCCGCTGCCGCATCCCGCGCCGCCCGTCGCATTGCCGGAAGTACCTGCACCCAGCTCCAACTTCTCCAAGCAGGGGTTCATGGACGCGGTGCTGATGGCGAAGGAGTACATTGCGGCCGGCGATGCCTTCCAGATTGTGCCGAGCCAACGGTTTTCTGTGCCCTTCGCGCTGCCGCCGTTCGCGCTCTACCGCGCTCTGCGGCGAATCAATCCGGCTCCCTTCCTGTTCTTCCTGGATTTCGGCGGCTTCGCCGTCGTCGGCTCCAGCCCGGAGATCCTGGTGCGCCTGCGCGACGGCATAGTGACCATCCGCCCGCTCGCTGGCACTCGTCGCCGAGGGGCAACCCACGAGGAAGATCAGGCCTTGGAAGCCGAACTACTCAGCGATCCGAAGGAACGCGCCGAGCATCTGATGCTGCTCGACCTCGGCCGCAATGACGTGGGCCGGGTGGCCGAACTCGGCTCGGTGAAGGTGACTGAAAGTTTCGTCGTCGAGCGCTTCAGCCACGTGATGCATATCTCCTCCAACGTCGAAGGCAGGCTGCGCGAAGGCCTCGACGCGCTCGATGCGCTGGTGGCCGGCTTTCCCGCCGGCACGCTGTCAGGCGCGCCGAAGGTCCGTGCCATGGAGATCATCGAGGAGTTGGAGCCTGACCGCCGCACCATCTACGCCGGCTGCATCGGCTACTTCGCCGCTAACGGCACGATGGACACCTGTATCGCCCTGCGAACCGCGCTGGTGAAAGACGGCACCATGTACGTGCAGGCAGGCGGTGGCGTGGTGGCCGATTCAGACCCGGAATTCGAATACGAGGAGACACGCCAGAAAGCGCGTGCGCTGCTGAGGGCGGCCGAGGAAGCGGTCCGCTTCGCTGCGACGCAGCGGACGCGATCGTAGGCCCCAGCCAGTACCTTGCCGGCTGATCAGCGAGGCGGCGGCGGCAGGCTCTGCCGTTGCACCGCTCCGCGGGCGTCAAGCTGCACCGGAGCCGTCGCACCAGGCGGCGGCGACACCCCCCCCGGCGGAGTTGCGTACCCCGGAGGAGGCGGCGCCGATGCCTGCCGCACCTCGCCGGATCCAAACCTTGTCAGTACATCGCGCAGAGGATCGGCGCCAGGATTGGAACCCTGCATGTTGATGACGATCTGCCGGGCATCGAAACCCTGGCCGTAGTAGGCCTGATCCCAACTGGTCCGTTGCCCCATCACGCTGCCCTCCAGCGAGATCCCGCCGTATAGTCCGCGGGTTCGCGAGAATGCGATGATGTCGGCACCGAGCGCAGTCGTCGTCGAACCTTGAACTCCCAACCCGACCGTGGCGATCGCCAACGAGGCGTCGGCGCCTATCTTGAACTGGCTGTCCAGGATCGCTTTCAGCCCGCGCTCGGTCATGATCATCATGATGAACTCGGCATCCTGGATGCCGATCTGCAACCCGAAGCTCCCGCTACCCATGCCGTAGAAGGCCGGGTACGACCATGTGCCGTTCCCTGCGCGCGCCAGCAATACGCACGCGCCCCCCTCACCGCCAAAAAAGAACCCAGCCTTGAATACCCTCGGACAAATCATTACGGCGCGGGCGCGAGCCAACGCTCGACGCGGATCGTCCGAAACCGATTGATTCATCGCCTCCTGAAGCGCCAGCGTGGAGCGGTCCACCAGCGTTTGCTGGTCGCCCTGGGCATGCGCGGCGTGGGGCCCAAGCAGCGACAGCGCACCTAGGGCAGCTGCGGCCAGTAGGGTGCGAAGCATGATCCTCTCCTCGGTTCCAGTCGCAAAAGTGCCCGATTCGGGTGACCAACCAGCTAATCGCACCGCTTCGCGGCGGGATTGTGATCTCCCAGTCAGCCCCAGAATTTCAATACCCTGGCAGTTCGTTGACACATACGACTCGCCACCCTTCTGGCAGTCGCTCGATTCGCGTCAAGGAGAGGTTCTGCACAGAAAGGTGAAGGGCATTGTCCGCGCCGATACCCAAGCAGTGCGCCACCGCCGCGCGGATTGCACCACCGTGACTCACGACAACGACATCCTCGTCGAGATGGGCGACGGCCAGCTTCTCAAGCGCATGCCCGACACGCTGAATAACCTCGGCCAATGTCTCGCCACCCGGTGGCCGTTCACGACCGGCGAGAGGCCAGAACGCGTGCTTGGGCAACGTCAGACGCGCCGGCAATTCAGCATGGGGCAGGCCCTGCCATTCTCCGAGGCTCTGTTCGATCAGCTCGGGTTCCACCGTCGGTTCGACTCGAGGATAGCCGGCATCGAAAATAGCCTCCGCTGTCCGCCGCGTCCGCGACAACGGCGTGACCTTCCATGTGGCGGGGCGGGGCAACCGCGAAGCGAGAGCGCGATACATGGGCGCCTGTTCCAGCAGACTCGTCTCACAGAGCGGCACATCCATTACGCCGTAAAGCATCGCACGCGCGTTCTCATCGACAATCGCGTGGCGGATCAGCCAAAAATGGGTTTCAGGCATGGGTCAACACATCACCGACTATCATTCGCCAATACTGATCAGGGCGCCTCGCAGCCGAGCCTGGCGGAACTGGCAAGCAAACAACACGGCAGCCCCCGCCAGCCAGACCGCATTGAGAGCGAAGGCGGCCGCCAAGTGGTCCCAACGGACGATGCCGGTCAGGACGATCGCACGCATTCCCTCGAAAACGTGGGCCGAAGGCAGCAACAGAGCGACAGGTCGCAGCACCTGGGGCAAGACCGAAACCGGATAGAAGACGGCTGAAAAAGGTGTCAGGCCGAACAGCACCGACCAAGCCAATGCTTCTGCGCCGGCGCCATGCCGCAGGATCAGCGAGACGACACCAAGCGCCACTGCCCAACCCATGATCATCAGGTTCATAAAGAACAGCACAAGGACTGGCCCCAGGGCGAATAGATTATAGGCATACAGCAACCAGGCCACGGCAATGGCGGGAACGATGCCCGCCATCATGCGGATCATCGACATGACAATCATTGCGCTCACCAGTTCCCACGGGCGCATTGGGCTGACGAAGATATGGCCGAGATTGCGAGACCACATCTCCTCCAGAAAGCTCAATGCAACGCCCATCTGGCTGCGCAGCGCCACTTCCCAGAGTAGCACTCCGCCCAACAACGTGGCCCCCGCGAGCGCTGCGGGGCTACCAATCCGCGCCATCAGAAACTGCGCTGTGAATCCCCAGATGCACATTTGCAGGACAGGCCAGTAGGCGAGTTCGAGCAGGCGAGGCCAGGATCGGCGGTACAGCGCGAGGTGGCGATACAACAGGCCCCAAATCCGACGTGCCGCGGCCCTGGTCATGCGGCCCGCCTCCGGTTGCGGGCGATGTCGAGAAACACCTCCTCCATGTCTTGACGCCCATAGCGGTCCAGCAGATCGGGCGGGCTACCCTGGTCCACGATACGGCCCTGCTTGAGCATCAGTACGTGAGAGCACAAACGCTCGACCTCTGCCATGTTGTGGGATGCCAGCAGGATGGTGCAGCCGCTTTCGTCGCGGTAGCGCTCGAGCCAGGTTCGGACCCAATCGCCGGTATCGGGATCCAGGCTCGCGGTCGGTTCGTCCAACAACAGGAGCTCCGGCCGGTTTATGAGGGCCTTGGCAAGGGCGACGCGCGTCTTCTGGCCAGACGACAGCTTGCCCGCTGGGCGGTCGAGCAGCTCGCCGAGTTCAAGTTCGCCGGCGAGCTCCGCAATCCGGCCTTCCAGGCCGCTCACGTTATAGAGGTGCCCGTACACTCGGAGGTTTTCCGCCACTGAAAGCCGCTGCGGCAGCGACACGTAGGGCGACGAGAAGTTCATCCTCGCCAGCGCACCGAAGCGGTCGCGCGCCATATCGTGGCCGAGAACGCGGATCGTGCCGGCCGACGGAATCAGCAATCCGAGCAGCATGGCGATCGTTGTGGTTTTGCCGGCGCCGTTGCCACCAAGCAGACCAACGGTTGCGCCGACCGGCACAGCAAACTCGATGGCGTCCACCGCGAGCGTCTCGCCGTAGCGTTTAGTCAGGCCGTGAACCTCTATGGCGTTCATTTGAGCGGGCATAGGCCTAGCCGGGCGGCGCGCCAAGGGCGGTGCATTGGACAATTGCGTTTCGATCCCTAGGTTGTGCGCTCATGGTCGATTTCATACAGGCACCGGGTACCCTGCCCCCAGGCCAGCGCATCTATGCCGTAGGCGATGTGCATGGGTGTTTCGAGCGCCTGGAAGCACTGCACGCATTGGTCGCAGAGGACATGGAAAGCCGTCCAACAGCCGAACCGCTGCTGTTGCATTTGGGAGATTACGTGGACCGCGGCCCCAACAGCGCTGCCGTGGTGGCGAAGCTCGCCGCCGGATCGCCGATAGCCCGGATGCCCACGGTCAATTTGATGGGTAATCACGAGCAGATGATGCTGTCCGCCGTGGCCAGCGGGGATAGTGACGCCACGGAACTTTGGCTCGCCAACGGAGGTGCGGACTCGCTGCTGAGCTGGCGCGTGCCCCGCTCGGCGCAGCCGAAGGAGTGGCCATCGTATCTGCCCATGGCGCACCTGATCTTCCTCCGTGATCTCGCGCCCAGTTACGAAGCTGGCAACTACTTGTTCGTCCACGCGGGGATCCGCCCTGGCATCCCTCTCAACCGTCAGACTCGGCACGACCTGATGTGGATTCGCGAACCGTTCCTGTCGTTCAGGGACTCATTCGGCCCGGTCGTTGTGCATGGTCACACACCGCGACAGGAACCTATAGTGCGATCAAATCGGATAGGCATTGATACAGGAGCGGTCATGGGCGGCGTTTTGACCTGTGCGGTCCTCGAGGAGGATCGGCTGGGGTTCATCACCGCGTAACGCATTTGCTTGCGCAGGGCCAAACGGCGGGTTACGGGTGCCCATGACACGCGCCGCGCACGAAACGGAGGCCAGCCTCGCCGCCTCAGTCAGCCTTTTTGGCCATGCGAGTGCATTGGTGATCGGCGATGTGATGCTGGATCGATATGTTTATGGTGAGGTCGAGCGTATAAGTCCGGAAGCACCTGTGCCGATCCTGGTGATTGAGCGCGAGGTCGCATTTCCCGGTGGCGCAGGGAACGTCGTCCGCAATCTGACCGCGCTCGGTGCGGCGGTCGCGTTCATTTCCGTCGTAGGAGACGATCAGGCTGGTTCCGATTTGACCGGACTGATCGGCGGACAGCCCAATATCGAGCCGTGGCTATTGGTGCAAGGTGGCCGCATCACTACCCTGAAAACGCGTTTTCTTTCGACCGGACAGCAATTGCTTCGCACGGATCGCGAGGAAACTTCGCCGGTGCAACCACGCCTCGCCGAACGGCTCTTGCGGATTGCACGCGACGCGATGGCTGCCACGTCGGTGACGGTGTTGTCGGATTTCGGGAAGGGTCTGTTGACCGGCGAAATTCCCTCGCAACTTATCGCCGCAGCACGTGAGGCGGGGCGACCGATCATCGTTGATCCGCGCGGCTCGGACTATGCTCGCTATGCGGGCGCCGACATCATCGTGCCGAACCGGACCGACCTGGCAGAAGCCACCGGAATGCGGGTCGATGGCGAAGCGGCAGTTGTTGCGGCAGCGACCGCATTGCGCCAGCGGCACGGCTTTGGTGCGGTGCTGGTGACTCGCGGCAATGACGGCATGACGCTGCTTGACGATACGGGAGCACGGCATTTCCCGGCGGAGGCAGTTGAGGTTTACGACATCGCGGGTGCTGGCGATACAGCAGTGGCGACGCTAGCTGCCGGCATCGGCGCGGGACTTGCGCTCCCCGTCGCTGTCCGGTTTGCGAACGTCGCCGCAGGCATTGTGGTAGGCAAGGTTGGCACAGCCGTCGCGCGACAGAGCGATCTGCTGGCGGCGCTGGCGCCACAGACCGGTGCGCTGCGCAAGATTGTTTCACGCGAAGCGGCCGCTGAGTACGTTCAACGCTGGCACCACAAGGGCTGGCGTGTCGGGTTCACGCATGGCCGGTTCGAGCCACTGGAGCCTGCCGATCTACAGCGGTTAGAGGACGCGCGTGAGGCCTGCGATCGGCTGATTGTAGGGTTGGACTTATCCGGCCAGCCGACACAGCAGCAGACGCCCCAGGCGGCCATGCTGGCGAGCCTTGCCAGCGTTGACCTGGTTACAACTTTCGACGGTGCTCCCGAGCAGCTAATTGCAGATTTGGGACCAGACATGGTGGCGGGAAACGGCGCTTGACGTGTCGCCTACTCCACGCGCAACGCGGCGCGGATATCGGCAATACCGCCAGGATCCTCGAGATTGGCAAGTCTTCCGGCAGCAAGCGCTGCAAACCGATGCAGCATTGCGCGGCGCCGAGCGCTGGTCAGTGGATGTTGAGGTGCATCACGGAGGAGTTCAGCTTCTAGCCCGGCCGCGACGATGAGGCCGGCTTCCGCTGGCAGGAGTGCTCGTGGAAAGTCCGTATCAACCGCGAAAAACAGCTCGTCGGCACATTCACGATAGTCCTGCCACTTCAGATCGGTCAGAAAGTCGCGCGGCCCGGACTTCACTTCAATGCAAGCAAAGCAGCCGTCGGGACGCAGTGCGAGGATGTCGGCACGGCGTCCGTTGGGTAGCGAAACCTCATGCAAAGGCGCCCAGCCGAGTCGAAGGCACAGCCGAGCGGCAGCGCGACGGATGGCTGAGGCGCGCTCGGGGAACCCCGGTTCGATCATGCCAGCAGTGCGTTGATCGCCGTCGCAAGCTTGACGTCATTGTCGGTCAGTCCGCCAGCGTCGTGTGTCGATAACACGATGTGCACGCGGTTCCAGACATTGGACCATTCGGGATGATGGTTGTGGCTTTCCGCCAGGAGCGCGACGCGACACATGAAACCCCAGGCCTCGCTGAAGTCGCGGAATTGCACGTTGCGCTCAATCGCGTCGCTCCCGCTGACCAACGTCCAACCGGGCAATGTTTGCGACAGCGCCTTGCGTTCTGCGTCGCTCAATCGTGTTGGCATGAATGGCTCCTTGCCGAGGTTACAGACCCTGACGGACACGTGGGAAGAGTTCTTTGGCGATCAACTCGATAGTCTCAGTAGCCAGGCTTTCTGGCATCCCAGCCCACTCGGTACTCATTACCAGATGGTTTGCACCAATGCGGCGATGAACCGCCAGAATCTGGTCAGCAACCTCATCGGGAGACCCGATCAGGAAACGGTCGCCGATCAGGCTAGTAAACTCCTGGTCGAAACCGCTGTCGTCCGCAGGCAATTCCTGTCCCCACGAGTGGTACGCCTTGTATTTGGCGCTGAGATACGGGGCGCAGAGTCGGATCGCCTCATCCCGCGTTCGTGCGACAAACACCTCACGGCGCATCGGCAATTCCGCAGGGAATGGCTTATCTGCCGCGTCAAGTGCGCGCCGATAGAGTTCCATCTGCCGTTCTACCGCACTGATCTCGACGGCTGGCCCGATATACCAGCAGTCACCGAGACGCGCCGCCCGCTCTATTGCGACATCAGCATTCGCACCGACCCAAATTGGCGGGTGTGGACGCTGCAGCGGTTTGGGGAGGCAAGACGCGGCATCGAGCTCGAAGTACGGTGTGCGCATCGAGACCTTATCTTCGGTCCATAGTCGGCGGACGGCGACGAGGCTCGCCTCGAAACGGCGTGCACGTTGCGAGCGCGGCACGCCGAACGCCTTGAATTCGACGTCACGATAGCCGAGGCCGACGCCGAGAATAATCTTGCCGGCAGAGAGGACATCGAGTGTCGCGAACTCCTCGGCCACATGCAATGGCGAAAGCAGCGGCAAGAGGAGAACACCGGCATTGAATCGCAGCCTTGGAGCTTCCGCGGTGAAGCGAGCAAGCATCGGCACAAGCTGCAGCATCTGAAACGGAAATGCGCTGTAGTGCGCGGTCTTGGTCACCGAGTCGTAGCCGAGACGGTCGGCGTGGCGAACCATAGCCAGCGTTTCCTGCAAGCGACGGGAGATGTCTTCGCCATGTTCAGCCTGACCACGGACGACGAGTCCGAACTGAAATTGGGTGGCCATGGTGTAGGCTCCTGGACATTGTTGCATTGACAGCGGCGGTACCGCACCAGCAGCATGGCGGCGCCGTCGGCGAATGCAACCCGGTCAGCGATGCGTTCGTGGACGCAACCGGAAGCGCAGGCCTGACACAACACCACCAACAGAGGGAGGAGACTGCGGATGTCGGCATCAGAACCGTCGAGAGACACTTTCCATGGTCTTGTCGCCGCACGCGTCGATCGCCTTCCACTCACACGCGTGCAGTGGCAGCTTGCGATCCTAGTTGAGGTGACCTGGGGATTCATCATCTTCGATACTGACGGGATTGGCGCGCGGCTGTATCCGTTCATCTGGCGGCCGAACCACGTCATCGATATTGTGCAGTATGCAGTGATTCAGGCATTGCAGGTCGGCGCCGGGATTCTGCTCGGCGTCTACATCATGAGCTGGATTGCCGATCGCTATGGCCGCAGGCCAGCAATTCTGCTGGCTACCTTTCTCGGAGGGATCTGCATCTGGCCATTCGCGTATGTCACCAACTTCTGGGGATTGGTAATTCTGTCGGTATTGAGCACACTGGGCGTGGGTGGGATCGTGGCAACCCATGCCGTGTATTTGTCGGAGATGACTTCACCGCAAGTACGCAACAGGGTGCTGCTCGCCTCACAGGGTACAACCGCGCTTGTGGCGGTTGGCGTGAACCTGCTGGCCTACTGGCTGATTCCCGGACGGTGGCAGGCTTTTTTGTGGGTGAGTGCCGGCATCGAAATCATCATCCTTTTGCCGCTGCTCTATTGGCTGCTGCCTGAGTCACCGCGTTGGATGGAGGCCCATGGACGTCACGAAGAAGCTGATCGCGCGATCGCAGCGTATGAGCAGCGGGTACAGCGGTACAACGCGGCTCTGCTGCCTGAACCGCGCGGGGCCGACAATCCGGTCGTCATGGCAAGCCAGGGGGCGTGGTTGGAACTATTCACCAATCCACAATATCGCAGTCGGACAATCGTATTAATTTCGTGCTGGATGCTGGGATACGCTGGATTGATCTATGGCGTCGGTGCATTCTTTGCCGTCTACATGGTGGATCACGGTGGCGATGCGCAGTTGGTGTTCCTGACGCTTGCAGCTGCGTATGCGGCGCTATTCGTGGCATTCCAGGTCAACGCGCTGCTAGGCGAGTCGGTGGAGCGGCGCAATGTGATCTCGCTAATGGCAACGCTATTCGCACTGTGTTGGATCGTCGCGTGGATGGTCCCAACACTCAGCGTCATCGCAGTATGCTATGTGATCAGCCGGATCGGCACGGGCCTATTCCTGTTCAATCTGTACAACTACACGGCAGTGGCCTACCCAACGCGCATCCGTTCGATCGCATTTGCCTGGACCGATGGCCTTGGACATCTTGGCGCCTGGGCGGGTGTCACTTTGCTCGGGCCGTTGTATCAGCTCGGTCCAAATCATCTCGGGTGGATACTTTGGATTGTAATACCGGGCTCCCTAGTGCCCGCGATCCTCATCCGGGGGTACGGGATCAACCAGTCACGCGCCGTACTGGAACAAGTCTCGACGTGACGTTATTGCCGGGCATTGTCGCGTCGTGACAGTCTTAGTCTTGCGCCTTGGCGGGTGCAATTCGACCTGCTGTTCACAGTGATTTCGCGCTATACGGACGAGAGCGGTGGATCAGCGGATAACGGCTGTTGCGATGTCGTGAAAGAGACGAGCGGGAAGACCGCCTCCTTGCACGGATTTCATCGGCTTGTTGTCGTCATTGCCGAGCCAGATGCCGATGATTTCTCCGTCGATGCCACCGATAAACCAGGCGTCGCGGAACTCCTGGGTCGTGCCAGTCTTGCCGGCGACCAAATGGCCAGGTACCGCGGCCGCATGACCTGTGCCTCGGGCAACAACTGCGGTCATCATCCGCACCATCATTGCTGCCAGATCAGGATCGATAACCGGTTGGGGCGCGGCGCGAGGGGCGTCGATGGCTCGCCCGCCTGACCGCAGTGCTTCCACGCCATGGGGCGCGACGCGCGCGCCGCCGTTGAAGAACGCCGCATAGGCCGAAGCCAGTTCCAGCAATCCCACCTCACCGGTGCCGAGAGCGATCGATGCGTTATTTGGCAGCTTGTCGGCGATACCAAGTTGAGACGCCAGCTTGATCACTGTTCGTGGCCCCCCGGCTTGCAACAGCAGCCGGACGGCCGAGGTGTTGATCGATTGCGCCAAGGCTTCCTCAACTGTGATGTCGCCGAGGAACTTTCGTTCAAAGTCTGCAGGGCTCCAGTTGCCGATTCGGATCGGCGCATCGAGTACGGTGTCGTCCGGTCGCACACCTGTTTCCAGCGCGGCAAGCCACGTGAAAGGCTTGAAGGCTGAGCCAGGCTGGCGGCGCATCAGCACCGCACGATTATAGGAGCTCTGGCGATAGTCACGGCCACCGACCATCGCGCGCACAGCACCAGTTGCGGCGTCGAGTATAACTACCGCACCTTGCGTAACGTTGTCAGTGACGCCTGGGCCTTCCAGCAGCGCGCTCAGGCGCTGCTCTGCGACCGCCTGCATGTGCGGATCGAGCGTCGTACGCACGATCGCATCGGCATTCTCGGGAGCGATCGCTTCGGCCCGGTCCGCAATCCAATCGGCAAACCAGCCTGCGGCAAGAGGCGGCGTCGGTGGGAACACGATTTGTGCGCTCGCAGACTGTTCCTGGGCTGAAGTGATCGCGCCGGTCGCGGCCATCGCCGCCAGGACCTCACGCGCCCGCGCCGCGGACGCCTCTGGGTCGGTGCGTGGGTTGAAACGGGACGGGGCGCGAGGCAGACCGGCGAGCACGGCGGCCTGCCAAAGGGTTAGGCGTCGCGCCGAAACACCGAAATACATGCGGGCGGCGGCATCAACTCCCCATGTTCCCGCGCCGAGATAAACACGGTTGAGGTAGATCTCGAGAATTTCCCGCTTGGTGAAGGTGCGCTCCAGCCAGAATGTGAGCAGCAGCTCCTGCAATTTGCGGCGAAACGTGCGCGCATTGGTCAGGAAGAGGTTCTTGGCAACCTGCTGGGTGATCGTGGAACCACCCTGACGAATCTGGCCGGACGTCAGATCGGTGAAGGCAGCACGGGCAAGACCGATAAAATCGACCCCGGGATGGGACCAGAAACGCCGATCCTCGATGGCCACAGCGGCGGCTGGCAGGTACGCCGGCATGTCCGACAGGCGCAGTGGATCGCCCACGATATCGCCAAACGCCGCGAAGACGTGGCCATTGCGATCCTCCAGCGTGAGGCTGGGACGGCGGACGGCGTCCAACGCGGAGTCAGGACGGGGCAAATCACGCGCGAACCACAGCAGCAAGCCGCCCAGCGCAAGCAGGCTCCAGACCAGGGCGATGATCGAATAGCGGAACAGCCGGAAACGTCGGCGGGGGGCCCGTTCCGCGCGAGCCGGGGGCGGCAGGGCAGCGGGTTGGCGGGGCGGCACGGGGATTCGCCGGCCTGATCGGGGACGGTGCGGGGCGCGGCGGTCTTCGACAACGATCCGAGGGGCGCGAGGCATCTGTTCGCTAGTTGATAGGAGACTGCCGGCGCGTCTGGGAAGACTCTTGCTTGCCGCATCGGTCACGCTTGCGCAGAGTGGGTACACGAACTGCGGGGGTACGTATGAAGGGTCTGTTTCTCGATGCGGTGGATGACCTGGCGGATGTGTTTCGTCGTGTTGTGCGTCCCGATGATCCGCGGATGACCGTGAACGAACAGCTCGAAGTGCCGCCGGAAACGCTACCCTCACTGCTGGCAGGTTATGATTTCGTGTTCGATGACCACAGCCAGATGCCGACGGAATGGATGCGGCGCTGCCCCGGGCTGAAGCACATTATTTTCTTGGGGACTGGCGCGCGGAGCTACATGCATCCGGAGGAGCTGGCCGAGCACGGGATCACCGTGCATATCATCAAGGGCTACGGCGATACCGCCGTAGCCGAACACACGATTGCCATGATGTGGGCAGCAGCGCGCGGACTGGCGATCATGGATCGGGGCATGCGGGAAGGTCACTGGATCCGCACCGAAGGCATGGAGCTGACGGGCAAGACCCTGGGGCTGCTCGGGTTCGGCGGCATTGCGGCTGAGGTTGCACGGATCGCAGTGGGTTCGGGTATGCGGGTATTGGCGTGGAACCGGTCACCGAAAACCGCGCCGGGGGTGACGTTCGTCGATCTGGATACGCTGCTGGCGGAGAGTCACGTGCTTTCGGTGCACCTGTTGCTGACGGATGAAACGCGCGGGTTCCTCAGCGCGGAACGGCTTGCGAAGCTGCGGGCGGGAGCGATCCTGGTGAATACGGCACGTGGTGCGGTGGTCGATGAGGCGGCCATGATCGCCGCATTGCAGTCGGGTCGGCTGCGACATGCCGCGATGGATGTGTTCATCAAGGAGCCGCTTCCGGCTGGGCATGAGCTGACGACGCTGCAGAATGTGACCCTATCGGCGCACAGCGCGTTCCGGACGCCGGAGGCGTCGGACAATCTGATACGGCGGGCGCTGGACATAGCGAAGGGGCTGGCCGGAGGGTGACGCCCCTGCCTCCTTGCCAACCTAGCGTTTGCCGCCGGCCTGAACTTTGGCCCAGGTGTCGCGCAGACCAACGGTGCGGTTGAACACCGGATGTCCAGGGCTGGAGTCGGCGTCGGCGCAGAAGTAGCCGAGGCGTTCGAACTGTACCGCCTCACCGACCGGCGCCGTTGCGAGCGCAGGTTCCAGCAGGCAGCCGGTCAGTACTTCGAGCGAGTCCGGATTGAGGTCAGCCATGACGTCGCCATCTGCGCCGGGATCGGGGCGGACGAAGAGATGGTTGTAGAGCCGGACCTCGGCCGGGATCGCATCAGTGGCCGCAACCCAATGCAGCGTCGCCTGCACCTTGCGGCCATCGGGAGGAGTGTTGCCGCCGCGCGTCGCTGGGTCGTAGGTGCAGCGCAATTCGGTCACTGCGCCGACGCTGTTCTTGATGACTTTTTGGCAGGTGACGAAATAGCCGTAGCGTAGGCGCACCTCTCGGCCTGGCGCGAGGCGGAAGAACTTCTTTGGTGGGTCCTCCATGAAATCGTCGCGCTCGACGTAGATCTCGCGGCTGAAGGTGAGGATGCGCGTCCCAGCGGACGGGTCTTCCGGATTGTTGATGGCTTCGAGCTGCTCTGTGTGGCCATCTGGCCAGTTCTCGATCACCAGTTTCAGCGGATGCAGGACTGCCATCCGGCGCGGCGCGATACGATTCAGCAGTTCGCGAATTGAATGCTCGAATGCCGCGATCTCGGAGACGCTGTTTGATTTGGTCACACTACTCCGGCGAACGAAATCACGCAGCGCCGCGGCGGGAATACCACGCCGGCGGACGCCGGCCAGCGTTGGCATCCGGGGATCGTCCCAGCCAATGACATGGCCTTCGCTTACCAGGCGCGTCAGGATGCGCTTCGACATCACCGTGTAGGCGATGTTGAGCCGGGCAAATTCGTACTGATGCGGGCGCGAAGGAACCGGAAGGTTCTCGATGAACCAGTCGTACAGCGGTCGGTGATCTTCGAATTCGAGCGTGCAGATCGAGTGGGTGATGCCCTCGATCGCGTCGGACTGGCCATGTGCGTAGTCGTAGGTCGGGTAGATACACCAGGCGTTGCCGGTGCGTGGATGTTCTGCGTGCAGGATCCGATACAACACCGGATCGCGCAGGTTCATGTTGGGTGATGCCATGTCGATCTTGGCACGCAACACGCGCGCGCCGTTGGTGAACTCGCCAGCGCGCATGCGGCGGAACAGATCGAGGTTCTCGTCGACCGAGCGATAGCGGAACGGACTGTTCTGCCCGGGCTCGGTCAGTGTGCCGCGCTGGGAACGCATCTGATCGGGCGGCGTGTCGTCGACATAGGCCTTGCCTTCGCGGATCAGATACTCGGCCCATTGATAGAGCTGCTCGAAGTAGTCAGAGGCATGATAGAGATCATTGCCCCAGTCGAAGCCCAGCCAATGCACGTCACGCTCGATGGCGTCTATGAACTCCTGCTCTTCCCTGGTCGGATTGGTGTCGTCGAAGCGCAGGTGGCAGCGGCCACGGTATTCCTCGGCGATGCCGAAGTTAAGGCAGATCGACTTGGCATGGCCGATGTGCAGGTAGCCGTTCGGCTCCGGCGGAAAGCGTGTGACCACCTGTGAGACACGGCCGGCGTCCAGGTCAGACTGGACGATGTCACGAATGAAGTCGCGGCCAACGTCGGCTGATGTGATTTCGCTTGCCGTCATGCAAAAGGCTCCGAGTGTGGCTGAGTGGTCTACACTATCGAGACTGATGGATGAACTGGTGGTTCGGCTCGATGTCTGCAATGCGTCTCTGCCGGGCGCGCGGCCATGCCGGCAAGCGGGCGCGACACGCGCCCTACCGCTCTGGCGTGGCTCAATCGTGCGGCGGCATTCTACGGGCGTTTCCGCAGCAGAAAGCGTTGGCGACCCTGCAAAACCAATTCTCGCCGCTGGTTGAACACCGTGCTGCGGAAACCAACCACGCCGGTCGAGCGATTGGGAGACAGCTCGTCCACCTCAAGTGTCGGGTAAAGCGTGTCACCGGCGAAGACCGGCTTCAGGAACTGGCTCGACTGCTCCAGGAAGCCGACAAGTGCGTCTTCGGTCATGAAAGGGAACAGGCCGGCGCCAGGCGCCGTCTGGATCAGCGTCTGGAAGCCATGCGCCAACATGGCCGGCAGGCCTCGGGCACGGCAATATTCGACGTTGTAATGGATCGGATGATTGTCGCCACTGGCCGCCTGAAAGGCGGAAAACAAGGCGTCGGTCATGGTGCGGCTTGGCAGGACGAAGCGTTCGCCAAGACGAAAATCATCGAACCAGCGCTGATCCGCGATCATCCGGTGCGACGCCGGATCAAAGTCGCTCATACCGCTTTGGCAGCGTGGAGCGCCTGGATTTCGGAAGGCGCATAGCCAAGTTCTTGAAGGATGGCGTCGGTGTGCTGTCCGAGCGCCGGGACGTCGCCCATGACGGCTTCCACATCGGTGAAGGTGAATGGTGGCAGCAATGCCCGCACGGGACCTGCCGGCGTATCGATCTCCCGCCAGCGGTCGCGCTCGCGCAGCTGAACGTGCTGCCATACATCGCCGACTTCATTCAGGCGGCCGTTGGCAATGCCGGCGACATCCAATTTCTCCACGACCTGGATCGAGGTCATGGTGGAGAAGCAGTCCTCAATCAGACCCGTCAGTTCGTGCCTGTGCTCGCGGCGTGCAGTGTTGTTACAAAAGCGTGGGTCGGTGGCGAGTTCCGGCCGCTCCAGCACCCTGGCACAGAAGGTCACCCATTCGCGCTCGTTCTGCAGGCCAAAGATCACCTGGCCATCCTTGGTCTGATGCGAGCCGTAGGGGGCGAGCAGCGGATGACTGGTCGGCGAACGGGGGGTGGCCGACTTGCCGTAGGCGTGGCGATACATCGGATACATCATCCACTCGGCCAGAGCATCGAGCATGGCGATTTTGACATTGGCTCCGTCGCCGCTGCGGCCGCGGCGTACCAGCGCGGCGAGAATGCCGGAGAGGGCATACATACCGGTCGCGATATCGGCAGCCGAGATGCCGACGCGGGAGGGGGTGTCCTCAGTGCCAGTAACACTGATGAGGCCAGATTCGGCCTGGATCAGCAGGTCGTAGGCCTTCTTCTGAGCGAACGGGCCGCTCTCGCCGTAACCGGATATGTCGCAAACGATGAGTTTCGGGTGGCGAGGGGCGAGGTCGGCATGACTGAGGCCGAGCCGTGCCGCTGCACCTGGAGCGAGGTTTTGCAATACGACATCGGCGCCGCCGATGAGACGATCGAGGATCTTGGCAGCATCCGGGTGCTTGAGATCGAGGGTCATGCTGCGCTTGCCGCGGTTCAGCCAGACAAAGAAGCTGGCCTGGCCGTGCACGAATCGGTCGTAGGCCCGCGCGAAGTCGCCCTCCCCCGGGCGCTCGATTTTGATGACGTCGGCGCCTAGGTCAGCGAGGTGGCGCGTACATATCGGTGCCGCCACCGCGTGTTCGAGAGCAATGACACGGATGCCTTCGAGTGGGAGCACGATTGTTCCTGCCTTCTCGGAGTTGCAGCAGGCAGGAAAGCGCCGTCACGCGGCAGTGTCAAAGCGGGATCTGGGTGACCGAGGAAAGTTTAGTGGCAATGCCTGGCGCGGCGGCGAGGATAGGGTTGCCTGCCGTGGCTCCATCTCCAGCCATGAACGGGCTGACCACGGCACCGGCCTCGTCCAGGATCGCAAGGCCTGCGGCCACGTCCCACAGGTTGATGTGGAGTTCGATGTAAGCGTCGGACCGGCCGGCGGCCACGTCGGCCAGGCCAAGAGCGCCAGAGCCGTTAAGGCGCGGCATCGCGCCGGCGGCGATGATATTGTCGGCAAGCGACAGGAATGCTTCGCGTGGACGGCGGCGGGACCAACCGAGCTCGACGGTCGCTCGCGTGAGGTCGCCGGTCTCGGACGCGCGGATGGGTTCGCCGTTCAGTGTGGCGCCCATGCCGTGACAGGCGGCGAAGGTTTCCTCCAGGGCGGGTGCCACGATGACGCCAAGGACGGGCATATTCCTGTCGAGACAACCCAGTGAAACGCAGAAGCGCTTCGCGCCGCGCATGAAATTCGCGGTGCCGTCGATGGGATCGACGACCCAGCGGAGGCTGCCGGAACGGGTGTGCCCCCCCTCCTCGCCCTGGAAACCATCGGCGGGGTGAGCATGCGCGAGGCGCTCGGAGAGGAGACGCTCAACGGCTCCGTCCGCTTCAGTGAGCCAGTCCTGTGCGCCTTTCAACTTGGCCGACGACGCGCCCGGTGGGGGACGCATTTGCAGCGCGAGCTGTGCCGCCTCGGTGGCGAGCTTTATGGCGGTCTCGAAGCGGTCGGCCAGTGCACTCATCGGATCCCCGCGCGCATGAAACTCTGAACGAACTGGCGCTGGAACAGCAGGAAGGCAATCAACAACGGCGCGCTCGTCATCAAAGTTGCGGCGGTGACGATAGACCAGTCGATGCCTTGGTCGGTCGTGGCGAAGACCGCGAGACCCACCGTCAGCGGCCGCGTTGTCACCGAGTTGGTGATCACCAGCGGCCAGAGGAAGTTGTTCCAGTGGTAACTGACCGAGACCAGGCCGTACGCGATGTAGGTCGGCCTGGCAAGGGGCACGTACACCCGCCATAGCCTCGCCAGTAACCCGCACCCTTCAAGGCGCGCGGCATCGTCCAGCGGCTGCGGGATTGTCAGGAATGTCTGACGCAAGAGGAAGATGCCAAAGGCGGAGCCAAGGTATGGCAATGCGATGGCAAGAATTGTGTCCGCCAGACGAAGCTGTACCACGGTGCGATAATTCTCGATCAGCAGGACGTCCGGCATCACCATGAGCTGCAGCAGCACTATGGCGAACAACAGGTCACGGCCGGGGAAGACCATCCGCGCGAAAGCGAAGGCGGCCAGCGTGCAGAGGACGAACTGGGCAGCCAGGATCAGGGTCACCAGAATGACGGTGTTGATCAGGTAACGGGTGAATGGTGCTGCCTGCCAGGCGGCCTTGAAGTTGGCCAAGGTCAGGGGCGCGAGCGGATCGAAATGCGTTGCGTATGCGGCAGGATGAAAAGCCGACCACACTGCATACAGCAGTGGCAGCATCCAGAGAATGCCGAGGATCCAGGCGCCCACAGTCTCCAGGTGACGGCCGATTGGATCATGGGCGACCATCATCGATAGTGGACCCTGCTGCGAAGCACGCCAAACTGAAACGCCGCGGCAAGTGCCATGATGGTCAGCAGCACCACGGTCGCCGCAGCGGCGGCCGCGGTATCCCAGAAGCGGAAGCCGGTTTCGTAAATGTAGAACAGCAGCAGGGTCGTTGCATTATCTGGACCGCCGCGGGTCATGACGATGATGTGGTCGATGACGCGAAATGCATTGATCACGGCGTTGACCAGCACGAACAGCGTGGTCGGCATCAGCAGCGGCAGGGTGACGCGGCGAAAATAGTTCCAGCGTGACGAACCCTCGAGCGCGGCAGCCTCTTTCAGGTCCGTCGGCATGGTCTGCAAAGCGGCGAGAAAGAAAATCATGAAAAAGCCGGCCTCTTTCCACACAGCGACGACGATCATCGCAGGCAGCGCGGTCGAGGCATCGCCGAGCCAGTTGTGCCGGCCACCACCGAACAGAGCAATGATGCTGTCGAACAGGCCATAATCCGGCGTGTAGAAGAACAGCCAGATGTTGGCGACCGCGATCATTGGCAACATGGTCGGGAGGAAGTAAGCCATGCGTAACATCGCACGGCCAGGCAGGGCCTGGTTGACCGCGAGGGCCATCAGCAGTGCGAGCACGATGGATGTGGGGATGGTGGCAATCGCGTACCAGGCATTGTTGAGCAGCGCCTGCCAGAAGACAGGATCGTCTATCAGGCCCTGGTAGTTATCTGCCGCCACAAAGGGTGGTGGACGGCTGCCGTGCGGTGTGGCGTACAGACTGTCGATCAGCGTTGCGACGGCGGGCCAGTGCGTGAAAGCCACCAGCAGAACGATGGCGGGCAACAGCAGCAGATAGGCTTGGAGCGTCTCGCGCCGCATGCCCACCATTCCGATCAGGCTCGCCGATAAGGCTTCAGAATGCGGTCAGCCTCGGTCTGCGCGTCAGCCATGGCCTTGGCCGGAGTCTTGGCAGCGTTCAGGCATGCCTGGATATTGTCAGTCAGCACCTTGTATACACGCTGGTTCTCATGCACCGACAATTCGCCTGTTGCAACCGGCAAGTAGGTGCGCGCAACGTTCGCCTCGGGGTATTTCGCGATGTATTCCTTCAGAGCAGGTGTCTCGTAAGCGGCGGGACTTGTGGCGATGTAGCCGGAGCGTATCGACCAGTCTGCGGCGCGCTCAGGTGCAGTGATCCACCGCGCAAACTTCAGGGCCGCCATCTGTTCGGCCTTGGTCGCGTTCTTGAAGAAATACATATTGCCGCCTCCCACCACGGTATGCGGCGAATTCTTGCCAGCCAGCCCGGCAACGCCAAATGGGAAAGTGGCCTTGTCGCGGAAATTGGGCAGGCCTCCAGTGGTGAACTGGATGATCGCCGTGTTGCCTTGCAGGAAGTCAGGGGTGAGCTGAGGCCAGTTGGAAATACCCTCGGGCGTTGCGTGATGCTGCGCCGAGAGGCTGTGCCAAAACGACATTGCCTCGATCGTTCTTGGCTGGTTGAAGTAGACCTCGGTGCCAGCTTCGTTCATCAGCTTCTGCTCGGCCTGGTTGGCAAGCGCGCCGAATGTCCATTGCGCGTTGCCGAGGTCACCCGCCAACTTGATTCCCCAGCGCGCCACGTTCCCGGAGGAATCGCGCTTGGTCAGCTTGGCCGCAGCCTGCGCGAGGGCAGCCCAGGTGGTAGGAAACTTCTCGGGATCCAGTCCGGCATCGCTGAATGCCGATTTGTTGTAGTAGAAGATCGCGGTTGAGCGCTGGAATGGCACCGACCAGGTCTTGCCATCTACATGGCTATTCGCAAGGAAAGCCGGATAAAAGTTACTGATCCACTTCTTGGCATCGGCATCGAGGCCGATGTCGTCCAGGGAGATCAGGATGTCCTGATCTTGCAGGCTGTGCATCTCGGCGGCCAGCAGAACAGCGAATTGGGGACCAGTGCCAGCCTTTATAGCGGCGAGCGCCTTGATCAGGGTTTGGCTGTAGTCACCGGAATAGACAGGCTCGACCGTTATACCCGTCTCTTTCTGAAAGTCCTTGCAATAGCCATCCATGATTGCCTGTAGCGGACCGCCTACCGCGATCGGGTAATAGAAGGTCAATTTCTGCGCTGTCTGTGCACGGAGGACGGCTGGCATTGCGAGAACGCCGGCTGTCGTGGCGAGCAGTGAGCGTCGACGGATCATGAACTGTCCCTCTTGTTGCTTGGTTAGTTTTGGAACGGTCGCAACAGCTTGGCGGCTGTGGCCTGGGCACCGCTCAATGCCGCGTTGGGCGATTGCTTGCCGAGCAATGCCGATTGCAGCGCGTCGTTCAATGCCTGAGTGACGCGTTGATTGTCGTGAGTGGAAAGCTCGGCGACTGCGTATTGCAACTGGTCACGCGCCACTGCGACGGCAGAAAAGTCGGCGACATAGCTCTTCATGGCTGACGTGGCCCAGGCATCCGATCTGGTCGCGACATAGCCCGTGTCGATGCACCACTGCGCGGCCCGCTCGGGGGTACTGAGCCAGCGGAGGAAGTGCAGAGCGGCTGCACGTTGACCTTGTGTCGCTGCCTTGAACAGATAGAAGTTGCCGCCTCCGGTCGGGCTGCCGCGGTGCTTGCCGGCGGGAAGCATGGCGACCCCAAACGGGAACTTCGCATTCGCACGGATGTTGGCAAGGTTGCCGGTGGTGGTCCAGATCATCGCGACTTTCTGCTCGAGGAAGTCGCGGGGTGTCGTTGCCCAATCCACGACACCAGGAGGATGCGCGCGAAATCTGCCGGACAGGTCAAGCCAATAGCTGAGCGCCTCGCTGCATGCAGGACTGGCGAAATCGGTGCTTTTGCCATCTGCGGTGGCGAGCGTTCCGCCGGCCTCGGTGACAAGTGCCTGAAACGGCCAATAAGCGAAGCCTGTCGCCGGGATCTGCACGCCCCACCTTTCGACAGAATCGGCGTTTCGCCTGGTCAGATGCTGAGCATAGGTGTCATGTTCGAACCAGGTAGCGGGGGCATGGTCCGGGTCGAGGCCGGCTTCCTGAAACGCGGCCTTGTTCCAATACAGCACGATGGTCGAGCGCTGAAACGGAATGCCCCAGGTGTGGCCATCGACCTCGCCATTCCTAAGGAACGCAGGGTAGAAACTGCGCATCCAGGCTTTGTCGGCTTCACTGGTCGCAACGCCATCAAAGGGCACGATCAGGTCATCGTCGATCAGCGAGAACACGTCGGTTGACAGCAACACCGCGAGTTGCGGCCCGGTTCCTGCCTTCAACGCAGTCCGAGCCTTCGTGAGCGTGTCCTGATAGGTGCCGGAATAGATCGGTGTCAGCTTGATAGTCGGGTTGTCGCGCTGAAAGTCTGCCGCATAGCCGTCGATGATCTTGGTGATGGGGCCGCCGACCGCGACTGGAAAGTAAAAGCTGATGTCTGTCGGGCCCGCGGCGCGCGAGATGGCTGGCGTGGTCAGTGCAGCGCCAGCAAACTGCGCGAGGCGGCGTCGGGTGATCTTGGTCATGCGACAACGCCCTGCTTCGAAGTCACCTGGCGTTCGAAGCGGCGCCCGGTTGTCGCATCGAACATGTGGATTGGCTCGTCTGTGGCGAGGCATATGGATGCCCCATCTGGCAAGGCAACACGGCCGGGCAGGCGCGCAAGCAGTGTCGTCTGGCCGACGGCGCAGGCGACAACGGTGTCGGCACCAAGATATTCGGCGTGCTTGACCCGCGCATCGATACCAAGGTCGGACAGATGCAAGTGTTCCGGACGGATGCCGCCCAGCACATCGCCCGTCACGACCGGGGCGAGAATGGGACCGGAGGTTCCGCGCAGGACCATGCCATCGTGGCTTGCCTCAAGCGGGAACAGGTTCATAGGCGGGGTGCCGATGAAACTGGCGGCAAAGCTGGTAGCTGGATGGGCATAGATCTCGTCTGGCGAGGCATCCTGTTCGATCTGCCCGTCGCGCAGCAATACGATCTGATCGGCCATGCTCATGGCCTCGGTCTGGTCATGCGTTACGTAGAGCATGGTGATGCCGAGGCGACGCTGCAGCGACAAGATCTCGCGGCGCATGTCGGCACGAAGCTGGGCGTCCAGGTTCGAGAGTGGCTCGTCCATGAGGCAGACCGGTGTCTCTGCAACTATGGCGCGTCCCAGCGCAACACGCTGCTGCTGTCCACCGGAGAGCTGACCGGGCTTGCGCTCGAGCAGGTGACCGATGCCGAGGATTTCGACTGCACGTGCGAGACGGCGTGCGCGCTCCGGCGCCGGGACGCGACGCGCCTTGAGGCCGAAGATGATGTTTTCAGCGACACTGAGGTGGGGGAAAAGAGCATATGACTGGAACACCATGGCGACGCCGCGTGCCGCCGGAGGCAGATGGGTCACGTCACGACCGCCGATCTCCACGGTCCCGTCTGAGGCAGTCTCCAACCCAGCTACGATTCGCAGGCACGTGGTCTTGCCACAGCCGGACGGTCCTAGTAGGATGGTAAAGCTGCCCGGATTGACGTCGATGGATGCCCGGTCGAGCGCGATTACATTGCCCCAGCGACGACTAACGTTGACAAGTCGGACCGACGCGGCGGAACGCGCGGGAGGGGATCGTTCGTCGCGTGGCATGGTGACCATCTCAAGGCGGAATGCGGCAGCAATCTGCGCAGCTAACCGGGGTCGGGGCAAGCTGGACAAGTTCCGTAAATGTGGCGTTTGGGTGAAACCAGCATTGATATTGAGCGCCGCACAGGGAATGGTGCCGTCATGTCCATTCTCTCTGGTCATGCTCGGGTCGCCGGGATCGCCGGTTGGCCGGTCACCTACTCCCGGTCGCCACGGCTCCACGGATTCTGGCTGAAACGGTACGGGGTAGACGGTGCATACATCCCTCTCCCCATCCGGTCGGAAGACTTCGCGGTGGCCATTCGGGGCCTCGTTGCTGCGGGATTCGCCGGCGCGAATGTCACGATCCCACACAAGCTCGCGGCGTTTGCCATCTGTGATGAAGTCGATGAGTCGGCTCATCGGGCCGGCGCAGTGAATACGCTATTGTTTCATCAAGGCAAGGTTTCTGGCAGCAATACGGATGGCTGGGGGTTCGTCGCAAACCTACGCGCCCATGATGTCGATCCAAAGGCTGGTCCCGCATTGCTGCTAGGAGCCGGCGGTTCAGCACGTGCCGTGGCTGCCGCGCTACAGGGGGTCGCAACGACCGTGACCGTGGCGAACCGGACGGTCTCGCGGGCTGAAGCTTTGGCGCGCGATCTGCCAGGGCTCCGCATCATTGATTGGGAGGACAAAGTAGCGGCGCTGGCGGACCACGCCTTGGTGGTAAATGCCACACCGCTCGGTATGGTCGGACACGAAGCTCTGGACCTGGACCTGTCTCAAGCACCGCACGAGTTGGTGGTGGTCGACAACGTGTATGTGCCGCTGGAGACCCCTCTGCTTCGCGCCGCGCGACTGCGCGGTCTCAAGACAGTCGAAGGCCTCGGGATGTTGCTGCATCAGGCCGTTCCGGGCTTTCGAGCATGGTTTGGCGTCGAACCCAGCGTCGACGATGAGCTTCGCCAGTTCATGGTTACGGACCTGCCAATGCGATGAAGATTCTCGGCCTGACGGGGGGAATCGGTATGGGCAAGTCGACGGCGGCAGCAGCGTTCCGCCGCGCCCATATCCCGGTTTTCGATGCGGATGCCACGGTTCATCGGATGCAGGCGCGAGGTGGCCGGGCAGTGCGCGCGATCGAGGCGGCGTTTCCGGGCACGGTCCGGGATGGCGCGGTCGATCGGGTGGCGCTGCGCCAGGCTGTACTGGGCAAGCCAGACGCCTTGAAGCGACTCGAGGGAATTCTTCACCCAATGGTCCAACAGGAAGAGAATGAGTTCGTGGCGCGGGCCAGACGTCAAATGAGGCGCGCTGCCGTGCTTGACATTCCCTTGTTGTTTGAAACCGGGGGAGATCAGCGCGTGGATCAGGTGATCGTGGTGTCAGCCCCGCCCTCGGTGCAAATACAACGGATCCGCCAGCGCCGGCGGATGAGCGACGCGGACATACGAGCCGTCATTTCGCGCCAGATGCCCGATGAAGAGAAGCGCAGACGTGCCGACACGATTATTCGGACAGGTCTTTCCAGGCATTACTCGCTCAGGCAATTGAGCCGCCTTATCCGAGAAGTTCTTGCATGACGCGGGCGATCTTATTCGATACTGAGACTACTGGACTTGAGCCGCATCTCGGTCATCGGCTGATCGAGATTGCAGCGCTTGAACTCGAAAACGACTTACCGACAGGGAAACACTTTCATCGGCTGGTTCATCCGGCGCGAGACATTCCTGAGGAAGCCACCCGCATTCATGGATTCACCCTGGCCCAGTTAGTGGACAAACCGCAGTTTGCCGCAATCGTGGACGATCTGCTGGCTTTTTTCGGTGACGGTAAACTGATCGCTCACAATGCGCCGTTCGATTTCGGCTTCCTGAATGCCGAACTCACACGCCTTGGACGGCCAATTCTGTTTGCTGATCGGATGGTCGACACACTTGCGCTGGCGAAGTCGAAATTCCCCGGTATGCCAAATAGTCTGGATGCACTGTGCCGCCGATTCTCGATCGACCTGAGTGCTCGGACGACACACAACGCGCTGCTAGATTGCCGGCTGCTTGCGGATGTCTATGTGGAGCTAACCGGTGGCCGTCAGCGAGGACTGTCGTTGGCAGCCGAGAAGATCACGGCGGAGCTTATCATCTACACTCACGATGGAATCCGCAAACCTCTGCCGATTGTCCCAAGTGATGATGAGTTGGCCGCTCACACGGCACTCGTCGGTCGACTGAAAGATCCGATCTGGCTCCAGGCCTGAGCGATCACGCCACGGCCGAGGTACCTGATTGCGCTTGAGCTCGGCGTGTCTGCCAAAGCGCAACGAAGTCGATTGGTTGCAACAGCACGGGCGGGAACCCGCCGTCACGGGTCACGTCCGCCAATATGTTCCGGGCGAACGGGAAGAGGATACGTGGACACTCAACCAGCAGCACTGGCTCGATCGCGTTATCGGGCAAGCCCGACAACGTAAAGACGCCGGCATAGGTCAGTTCAGCCACGAAGACGGTCGGTGGGACCGCAGCGGACTGGCCATTGCCGCCCTGCACTGCTTCATGAGCCTCTGCCCGGATCACAATTGCTACTTCGAAAATGCTTTGGCCGTCCTGAACACGGCGCGCCTGCACGTCCAGATTAATATTCACCTGAGGCTGGGTCCGGAGCTGCGAGTACACTTGCGGCGCACCCGGCACCTCGAAGGACAGATCCTTGACGTACTGAATATTAACAACGAGTGGGGGCGGTTGAGCCTGGCCGGCCGACGGCTGGGCGGTGGTCGTCTCAGACATTACGATCTCCGTGTCATTGCCGATCAGCGTGGGAGCGCCGTACGGCGCGCCGCGTAGCATGGATGGGAGGGCTGCGCCATCCTTCTTGCCGCTTCGCTAGGCCCTCCACGTGAGTTGCTCGGGCGCTGGACCGGTCGGATCGCAGCGAAGCCACTGGCCATTCGTGATACTCCTGCCGGTGAGCGACAGGATGAAGCCCCAATGGCTGACCACAAGGGTCGTAGACCAATCCGGCAATGCCGCCATCTCCGCCCGAAACAGCGCGGCGCGGCCTATCACGGAGTCGGCGGGCTCCTCCACCGGTGGCCACCATACCTCGTCAATGCCGGAAAAGTCGTGTTCCGGCCAAACTTGCTCGAGCTCGGTTCGCGGGCTGCCCACATCGCAGGCAAATGCGTAGCGCTCACGCACGATGGGGTTAATGGATACCTCCAGGCCGAGCGCCTCAGCGATTGGGACGACGGTTTGCAGCGTACGGGTATACGGTGAGACAATGATCCGCGTGATTCCTTCGCCAACGAGCTGTCGGGCAGCCTCAGCCGCCTGGGAGTGACCGAGTTCCGTCAATCGGGGATCGATGATGCCCGGATCGCGCCGCGTCGCACCAAAAAGGAGATTAAATTCGCTCTGACCGTGGCGCAGGAGGATCATGGGCGCGCCAATACAGGCCAGTGTGCCGGACTGCAACCGCCTCACCAAGTGAGAAAGATTTGTGTCCGGGGCCTCTCGTGCTTATCTGTGACACCCGAGGAGAGCTATGATGGGTGCTAGCAGCGGTTTCCCGGTCGACCTGATCCTGTTCGGGATGATAGCCGCGTTTCTGGTCCTGCGGTTGCGCAGTATTCTGGGGCGGCGGACGGGGTTCGAGAGACAGGCCCCACCATTCAAGCCGCCAGAGGATCAGAACCCAGCCGGGCCGGTGATAGAAGGACGAGCTGAAGCACCACCGCCCGCTGCTCGCGATTTGCCAGACCCAAGCGGTACGGTCGGGCAGACGTTGGCGCGTATGCGTTCTGTTGACCCCAAGTTCGATGCGGCTGGCTTCCTAGCAGGGGCGGAGAAGGCGTTCCGCATCATTGTTGCCGCCTTTGCCTCAGGTGATCGCGCGACGCTCCGCGGTTTGCTGAATGACGAAACCTATAAGGCGTTTGAGCAGGCTATCGGGGGCCGCGAGGCGGCTGCACAGACGCAAGTGAGCAGCATTCACGCCATTCATTCTGCGACCATCGAGAGCGCTGATCTGCGGGGCACGGCTGGAGCCATCACAGTGCGTTTTGTCTCGGATCAGACAAGTCTTACCCAGGACAGGGACGGGCTTCCGGTGATCGGAACGGATGCCGTGACTGAGATCACCGACATTTGGACGTTCGAGCGGGACCTTTCAACGCGCGACCCGGTGTGGCGCCTGGTTTCCGCGCGAAGCGCCTGAAACTATCGGTCCGACGCCGAATGGAACGGCTTGCCGGGGAGCCTGAGCTCCAGACATACGAGGGGCATCGGCTGATCTGCGGCGACTGCCTCACGGTTCTGCCCACGCTAGAGGCGGGCTCGGTGGACGTAGTGGTCACCTCGCCGCCTTACAATCTTGGCCTCGCATATCGCGGTTACGATGACCGACGCGACGAGGACGAGTACCTTTCGTGGCTCGAACGAGTCGCTGTCCAGATCCACCGGATCATGAAGCCAGATGGGTCATTCTTTCTCAACATTTCGGGATCGAACAGCGCACCATGGGTACCATTTGAGATGATTGTGCGACTCCGTTCTCTGTTCATGCTGCAGAACCACATCGTCTGGATCAAGTCTATTGCTACTAAAGGTGACTCTGTTGGCCACTTCAAACCTGTTGGCGGGCAGCGCTTCCTCCATCACAACCATGAGCACATTTTCCATCTTACCCGAAACGGCAGCGTCAAACTGGACCGTCTGGCAATTGGCGTGCCCTTCAAAGATAAATCGAACATAGCGCGGCGCGGTCATCCGAAAGACCTGCGCTGTCGCGGCAATACGTGGTTTATTCCCTACGATACAGTGCGGAGTAAGGCGGAGAAGTTCCATCATCCGAGCACATTCCCATTGGCTTTGCCGCAATGGTGTATTCGCCTGCACGGTCAATCGGGGGCTGTCGTTTTGGATCCGTTCATGGGGACCGGCACGACAGTGTTAGCGGCCGCCCTTGAAAACGCGATTGGCATCGGCATCGACCGCGATCCAGCCTACGTCGCCGTTGCACGACGACGTCTTTCTGAGGTGCAATGTGAGCAGTACCGCATGGCGGAACTCTAATATGGCCGCAGAGACGCGCGTCGCGCTGTTCGTCACTTGCCTAGTCGATTTGTACCGCCCGTCGGTCGGATTTGCCGCGATCAAACTGCTTGAACTGGCCGGCTGCCAAGTTGAAGTTCCGCGTGCTCAGACATGTTGTGGCCAACCGGCATGCAATTCAGGAGATCGAGCAACGGCACGTGAATTGGCTGAAGGCATCCTTGATGCTTTTGGAGGGTACGATTACGTTGTGGTGCCATCGGGATCGTGTGGCGGCATGTTGAAGCATCAGTTGCCACATCTGTTCGATGATGATCCGAATCTGCGTTCTCGTGCCAATACGCTGGCCGCACGAACCTTCGAATTGCTCAGTTTTCTGACGGATGTCCTTCACTGGAATGGGCTGTCCAATTCGCTCGATGGTTGTGAGGTCACATATCACGACAGTTGTTCCGGCTTACGGGAACTCGGCATCAAGGTGCAACCTCGCAAGCTGCTCCAGGCGGCCGGTATTGGCGTCAGGGAAATGACGGACCCGGATGTGTGTTGCGGCTTTGGTGGTACATTTTGCGTGAAATATCCGGACATATCAGTCCGAATGGCCTCGGACAAAGTGCGTGACATCGTGGCGACAGGAGCACGGACGGTGTTGGCGGGCGACCTGGGATGCCTGCTCAACATTGCCGGCCTGCTGCGGCGTGACGGACACCGTGTTCAAGTTCGGCATGTGGCGGAAGTGCTCTCTGGGATCGCGGACCACGTACCGCCAATCGGCATCAGTGCCCGCGCAGGATCTGACTAAGAAACAATTTCAAACGTTCCGTTTGCGGATTTTCGAACAGGGTCTGAGGCGGTCCACTTTCGACGATCTCTCCGCGATCCATGAAGACGACTCGATCTGCAACCTGGCGCGCGAAGCCCATCTCGTGCGTAACGCAGACCATGGTCATGCCAGATTCCGCAAGTTCGATCATTACGTCCAGAACCTCCTTGATCATTTCCGGATCCAATGCGGAGGTGGGCTCATCGAACAGCATGATCTTCGGCCGCATGCATAATGCGCGGGCGATCGCTACTCGCTGCTGCTGCCCGCCCGAGAGCTGGCCGGGATACTTGGCAGCCTGCTCTGGGATTTTCACGCGCGACAGGAAGCTCATGGCGAGCTCATCAGCGTCCGCCTTTGGCATTTTTCGCACCCAGATCGGTGCCAGCGTGCAGTTCTCGAGGATGGTCAGGTGTGGAAAGAGATTGAATGATTGGAACACCATGCCGACCTCGCGGCGAATGGTGTCGAGCGAACGCAAGTCGTCCGTCAATTCAGTCCCATCAACGATAATCCGACCTTGCTGATGAGTCTCGAGCCGGTTGATGCAACGAATCATTGTCGATTTGCCAGAGCCTGACGGCCCGCACACCACTACGCGCTCCTTTTCGGCTACAGATATGGACACGTCCTTTAGAACGTGTAGAGCGCCAAACCACTTGTTCACAGCGTCCATGAGAATGATTGGCGGCACCATGGTGTTCGCCATGTGTGCGACAGTATGAGCTGATGCAGTAGTCTCACTCACGGTTCGATCCTCTGGTCCTGACTATGAGGCGAGTTACCGTCCTAACACCTCCGGCATGAAGCTGTAGCAGGACGGCCGCGTCGGGCCAGAAACCGTGCATCATTCGGTTTGCGACGTCGAGGCCTAGTTCTCCCGCAGACCTGCGCGCCGCAATCCGTCTGCGTACAACGCACGATCCTGCGTCCTCATCATTGGCGACCGTTCCAAGGCATCGCTTATGGAGAATGCCGGCTCGAGGGTGAGCAAACGAGCCCGTATCCGTGCCGCTTCCTGCTCGTGACCGAGCTGGCCGAGCGCCGCAAGATACCCCTTATAGGTTGAACTGAACCCGGGATTGAGCTCAACGGCTCGCCGTCCGAGCGATGCGGCGGTCGCGTAGTCGCCACAGAGATAATGCGGCATCATCAATGCCATATCGAAAAAGAACGCATGAGGATCATGTGGCGCCAGGTGTTTCGCACGGTCGATGCGCTTAATCGCCTCAGCATGGCGCCCCAGATAGCTGTTCGCCAGACCGGCGTAGCACCAAGCCAGCGGCAGGCTGGGGTTCAATGACAGCGCCTTTTCATGGAGCGACAGAGCCTCCTCAGCTCGCTTATGTAAGAAGCCGCGAACATGTCCCACCAACGTGATCGCACGAGCATCTCCCGGATCAAGCGTGACGGCTCGTTCGGCCAATTCACCAGCCCTGAGGGTCGCTGCCTTCGGATCCTTCGCCCAAGCCTGACCAACCAACACAACGTGCCAATAGGCCCACCAGGCATGAGCCGCGGCATTGCTCGGATCCGACGTCGTGGCGGCGGCAAGCGACTTGCCCGCTGCATGAAATCCGACAGGCTCCAACCGATAGATCGCTGGAATTGCGCGCATTGTGAGATCGAAGGAGGTCAACTCCGGCAGATCAGCAGCCGGTATCCGCTTGCCATAGCGCAACAGCAGCTCGGGATCTATCTGAGCTGCGATCTCGGCAGCCAGTTCCCCCTGAACGGACAATACGTCTATTGCCGCCCGGTCGAACGATTTCGCCCAGACCACGGCTCCGCCATCGTCTGAATCGAGCAGACGAACTATGAGTCTGATCTGGGCTCCTGACCGCTGACATGCGCTATCGAGAACAAAGTCGACGTCTCGCCGTTCGTGGTCAGTCGCCCCGATCGCGGAAATCCACCGAAAGCGCGATATAGCGGCCTGCACCTCATCCACGAGACCAGGCAGCGGATTATCCGGATGTGCACCGCTCAGATTGCGCATAGGCAAAACTGCAAGCTTCACCCCCCTTGCAGGAGAGCTTGACTTGCCACGGTTCGTCAGGTGAGGACGCCATGCGCCCGCGACCGCTTGCAGCTCAAAGGCTGGCATCAGGCCAGCGCGGGCAAATGCCACAACATAGCGGTTGTAAGTCGAGCGCACCGCGCCGTCATCCCCCAATTCCTGATGCGCCGCGATCAGAGTGCGCCAGGCATCTTCATGCATGGGATCAATCTGCAGCAGGCGTTCGGCCGATGCGATCTTCGTGGGTACATCAATAGCTACAGACAGGGTCGCTTCCTCGACTGATCTAGCTCGTTGCTCGCTACGTTCCCGCTCTTCGAGAAGCCATTGATCGAAAGCAGGATCCAGTCCGTATAGATCGTCGAGCAATGAGGAGCGCAACGGCCCAGGGTCATCAGCTCCACGGCCTAGCATGGTGGTTGACGCACGGACATCAACCCAGAGAGAGGCATCGCAGAGGGCCAAATGATGGCGATCGACGCGCAACAACTTCGTCACGTCCTCCCCGAGGGCTCGCTGCAATTCGTGCACAGCTTGGCGCAACGACGCGAAGGCCTGCTCCTTGCCTCGCCTGCTCCAAAGCAGACTGGTCAACTGGCTTCGAAGGACCGGTCGCGGGGCAGCCAGCACCAGCACGGCAAGCACGGCTCTTGTCTTGCGCGAACGAGGCAATAGGCTCCTTCCAGCCGCATCTTCCACGCGCATTTGGCCATATAGGCTGATGCGCAGCGACGGCTCGGCGGAAGGTGCGGGAGGCCCGTCAGTCGTTTTGCTATCCCGCGAGATGGCGACACATGACCTATATAAGGGAGCAGGCTGGATTGCCTACAACCGTTAAGAGAATTGATTAAGCAGAAACTACCTCTCGTCGCGTTCAGCCACAAGAGGGCTTTTGTGAAATTTTTCCTTGACAGGATACCCGCGGCGGAGATAGATCGGCTTCGCCAACGGGCGTAGTGCGTCCTGGCCCATCCCGAAACACTTGTGCGTAGTCTGAGCAGACTTGGCCATCTGTGCGCTCGTTGGCGCGCACGGCCAACTTCGAGGCTGTGGGCACACGCAATGTTATCAGTGAAAATGGAGATCTCAGAATGATTCAATCTCGCGCAACTGCTGCGGCGGCGACCAAAGACAGCGGACGGATCCGTCTCGGTGCCGGCTGGCGCATGCCGGCGCCCAAGTCGGCCCGCTAACCGCCGTGTCTGCGGGCATCGTTGCGTTGCCCGTTACCGTCAGATCGCCCCACAGCACCCGGACCTGCTGTGGGGCGGTGCTGGCCTCCTTAAAATCTCAGAAGGGAAACCTTGCAGCTATGCAAGAGGAATCACCCCCCATCGTCCGCTTTTACCGGCTAATCGCCGACGCACGCCTACCCCAGCGAGCCGACCGTTCCGCTTCAGGAACACTGCCGACGCGCGCTTATCGCTATTGCGAAGCTGTGACGGCCGCGACAGCGTTCGGCTGGTGGGTTTTTCCCCCTACCGATATGATGCTCCTCTGGGACGGGCACGACATATTCTGGCGATGCACCGGCTGGGATGATTGGCTGCCGCTAATGCCATCGGCGCAATATCCGGACCTCGCTAAGCAGTTCGATGAGACCGCCCCTCAGTCACTAGCCGGATGTTCACCGCCGTTCCTGACTGCGCTCCCCGAACCAGGAACGGTGCAAATATGGACTGGTCTGATGGCTCGAACCATATCCGACTGGAGTTTGTTAATCAGGGCGCCAGCAAACCTCCCGCTTCCTGGGGGGTACTGCATGTACGAGGGCATCATTGAAACCGATCATTGGTTCGGTCCGCTGTTCACCAACCTACGGCTTACACGAACTCATGTACCGATTCATTTCAAGGATGACTTTCCTTTGGCACAAGTGCAACCATTACCACGCGTTGCGTACGCGGACAGGACACTTTGTTCCACCGATTTTGTACCAGAAATCACTGGGTTGAAGCCAGGTGATTGGGACGCCTATAAAGACACTATTGCCGATCCAAACGAAAATCGTGATCGGCCGTTTGGCACCTACGCGGTGGCATCTCGCAAGCGCCCCAGTAGGGGCTGCCCCGTCAGCGCAGCCTGAACCTTATAGTGGCATTAGCCGGAGACAGTTGCCGCTATGGCCGGCGTGGAATAGGAAATTCACGATTTCACCGGCCCCGAGAAGCCGCGGCCATTTTACCACAGCCCCGACTTGCCACACTTCCTCGACAGCATCAATCGCGCCGAGCAATGTCGGATCGTCGCCAGTTATCATCAAGACTGGCAGGCGCTGATCATATGCCGCAACAGTAATAAGTACGTGGCAGCCATCTTGACCTGCTGCATCCATCTCCGCGACTACAGCCATCGGCCGGCAGAGGCGCAACGTCGCTGCGAGGTCGTCATAACTTGTTATTCGTTCAACCAAGATCCCCAGACAATCACATATTCCATCTATTGCATCCCCGAGCTCGTTAGCATCTTGAATGACAACGACAATCGGCTCGCGAGCTGCTGCCCAACTTATCTGTGACTCTGGCTGCGGGACGCTTGCTTGCGATCCTTGCGTGGTGTGGACGTATGCCATTGCATCTCCAGCGTCTGCGTTGCTTCACTACAGTGTGACTCACACCAGTCCATTGTTGAAGCCGCATATGGAGTTTGGAGTTCGTCAATATCCGCGATTAACGCGTGAATGCCCGGCAACAGTTGCACAGGTGCATTGAGTGCCTGGCATCAGTAGCTATGCCTTATGCCTTAACGCCCCCTGCCTCGGGCGTTGATCAGGTCAGAGTGCCCTTCCCGGCACGGACTGGCAGAGGCTGATTATGGTGCGCGCGGCAGAATGAGGTCACTCGGGCCCGCGACCAATGCCAAATGTGGTCTTCCCTGCAAATGGCTCTTGCCACACCGCCGCGGCGGCCAACTCTTGACGTTGCCCCCACTTTTTATCCAGCGTTGGGTTCGCTCTGGGGGTTGGAATTGGTGTGTTGGGCGGATCGAGCGACGGGAGCTGGCGCGGAGCCATTGGCGTAGCGCAGCGCCAGCTCCCGTCGCGGGTCGAACGTTGAGGCGAAGGCGGAAGGCGTCAGCCAACTGAGTTTCGAATGCGGACGCGATCCATTGTAGTCGGCCCGCCAGGCGGCAAGAGCGATCCGCGCCTGGGACAGTGTCGAGAACAGGGTCTCGTTGAGCAGCTCGTCCCTGAGGCGGCCGTTGAACGATTCGATAAAGGCATTCTGCATTGGTTTGCCGGGTGCGATGTAATGCCATTCAACCTTGACGGTCTCAGCCCATGCCAGGATGGCATTCGAAGTCAGTTCACTGCCATTGTCGCTGACGATCATGCCGGGCTTGCCTCGCTCGACAATCAGGCGATCGAGCTCTCGTGCTACCCGGATGCCGGAGAGTGAGGTGTCTGCTACCAGCGCCAGGCACTCCCGCGTACAGTCATCGACAATGGCGAGGATGCGGAAGCGGCGGCCATTCGTCAGTTGGTCGGCGACGAAGTCGAGTGACCACCGATCATTCGGCCGCATCGGGATCGTCATGGGCGCCCGTGCTCCAATGGCCCGCTTGCGACCGCGGCGACGACGCACCGCCAGCTGTTCTTCACGGTAGAGCCGAAACAGCCGCTGATCGTCTAATCGTAAGTCAAGCCCCAGACCTTATAGCGCGGCGGACCTTGTCGTCTTCGAGGTCGACAGAGCAGTCGCCTCATCATGGCCCTCGCCAGCAGGTCTCCCTATGTGATTTACGCGATCTCCTTGGAGCCGCATAAGCGGGTGCGGAATGACCTGGCCAGCGTCCTCCTGGGGACGAACCCTCGCCTGTAGGCGGGAGTTTAGATGGCTGGCTTGGGATTGAAGTTTGTGCCGTCCAGCCATATGCGGTGCAGGACGATCGCCAACTTTCTGGCGACGGCCGTCTTGGCTTTGCGAGATCCAACCCGAGCGGCCAATTGCTGGCCCCATTGCCGCAATGCACTGTCAACCCGGACTCGGGTCATCAACGCATTTGCGGCCTCGAAGAGCAAACTGCGAGCGTCGCGATCCCCTGCCTTGGAGATACGACCAGCAATGTCGACATCACCAGATTGATAGCGTTTAGGTGTTAGACCTAAGTAGGCTCCAACGTCAGCTGACCGACGGAAGCGGCTCGGATCGTCAATCGTGGTGACGAAGGTCAATGACGTAATGGCCCCGACACCCGGGACTGTTGCCATTCGCCGACATGCGTCCATCTTGCGCGCCAGACGGACCAATTGGAGTTCAAGCGCATTCTTCCGCTCGCCGGCCGCCCGCCATGTGGCGAGTAGCGCGCCGATAGCGTCGCTGATCATGGTGTCATGGGGACATTCGTTGATTACGTTTGCTTCGAAGGTTCCTCCCTTACTGGGGTTGAGTACTACCCCG
>DATJJM010000174.1:0-20982 GCA_035492535.1 Acetobacteraceae bacterium
AGATCTTTTTCAACCTGGTACGCGATGGCCGCTCGATGGGCGACGCGCTCAGTCTGGTCACCGAAGCGGAAGCCCCCTTCGTCCAGGTCCCCAATCACGTCGATGTGCGCGACGGGCAGATCACGCTGATCAATAACGACCACACCATCCTCGGCCTGCGCACCTCGGCCGACCTGACGTCGTATCTACCGCAACAATTTCGCATGCTCGGCATGCTGCAGAGCGTCTGGTACATCCCGGCTGGCCTCGATATCTGGAACCAGTTGCTCGGGAAATATCCCGGCCGCTACGCCACGATGAAGGGCGTGAACGTACCGCCGCCGAGCTATGGCCCGGTCGTGTGGAACGAGGACATCGAGCCAATCATCGAACCAGGCACGATCGATCAGCGCCTGCACGCGCACATGATCGCGACAATGAGCGGTGACGTGAAGCGCTCCTATGGCCTGTTTCTGGGCCTTGCCGCCGATGAAGCCGCACGGTCTAAGCTGCGCGACCAGTTGCTGTTCCTGGGACTGATCGACTTGCAGGACACCGTGATGGGCCGCAAGGCCCGCAACACCGGGCACAAGGCGCTGCGGGCGCGCGCCGTGGTCGATCTCGCCGGCCACATCGGCTGGGATCGCGCGCACGGCGTCTTCTATACGGGCGTGCCGGATATGGCGGTCGGGCCGCTGTATTATTCGCTGTACGATGCAGCCTGCGTCGTTGTCACCGAAGCCTTCCCACCCGATGCCGGCAAGAGCCTGAAGCAGGCCAACAAGACACCACTGACGCCCGAGCAGGTGGAAGACATGGTCCGCCTGCTGATGGAGGCCGACGCACAGGTCGTGTGGGATCAGATCACCACGCATCTGCGCAATGGCATTTCAGTCCGCAGCCTGGGCGACGCCATCCAGCTTGGTGCCGCGGAACTCGTGCTGCGCACCACGGTCGGGCGCAAGTTCACCGAGGGCCAGCATCCGTTCGATTACTGCAACACCGCGAACTACTGGTTCCGCACGTCCGACAATCCGTACCAGCCGCGCATCCTCTATTTGATGGCGAACTTCGTGAATGACGCGGCGCGCGCGAACAAGCTCTTCAGTTCGGTGATCGAGGCGGAGTTTGCCCAGCACGACCTGTCCGGCCGCACGCCGGAGGCGCTGCTGCGCGAACAGGACGAGGCGATCATGGCATTCGACTTCCCGCGCGCGACCGCGGTGGCGAATGCGTATCTACAGACCAGCGCCGATCGCCGGGCGCTGTAGGAAACTCTGGCGGTGACGGCCTGCAAATTCCAGGACGACCCGCATAACCAGAAGATCAGTCATTCGACGTTCGAGGAGTACGGCCACAACTCGACCCACATGCGCGATCGCCTGCTGCTGGCGACCGCGCGTCTGCTTGCTGGCTGGCCGAAGATGCCGGGCGAACGCGATTGCTACGCCCGTTACATGAAGGAGTGGATCAAGCACTAAAACACAAAGGAGACGTACCATGACCCGAGCACTGAACGTCATCGATGCCGACGGCCATATCCTGGAGCCATTGACGCTGTGGAATGACTACATGGATCCGAAACATCGGGATGCCGCACCGAAGATCATCCGCGACAAGGACGGGAAGCAACGTTTGCAGATTGGCGAAAAGTTGCTCGGCAGCAATAAGGGGATCGGTGCCATCGGCGGTGTCGGCGCGCGCGACGGCACGGTGGTGGATGATGCCCTGGAATACGAGCAAGGCCGCAAGGGCGGGTTCGATCCGCACGCGCGTATCCCCGACATGGACCTCGACGGCATCGACGCAGCCTTCCTCTACCCCAGTATCGGCCTGTTCGCCGGCGCGGTGGACGATCCGGAAGTCGCCGCTGCAATGTCGCGTGCCTACAATCGTTGGCTTGCCGATTACTGCAAGCCCTATCCCGATCGGCTGTACGGCGTCGCGATGATCCCGATGCAGTCGGTGGACGCCGCGATCCAGGAGATGAAATTCGCCCGCGAACAGCTCGGCTTCCGCGGCATGTTCCTGCGACCCAATCCGTACAACGGCAAGATGATCCATCATCCGGACTATGAGCCGTTCTGGACGATGGCTGAAGAGCTCGACATGTCCGTGGGCTTCCACGAAGGTGGCAACAGCGGCATGATGCAAGTCGGCATGGATCGCTTCGAGGAGCGAGGTGCTCGCCACATCATCACCCACACCATGGAAATGATGCTGGCCTGCATGGCGGTGATCTGGGGCGGCGTGTGCGAGCGTCATCCGAAGATCCGCATCGCCTTCCTTGAATCAGGCGGCGGCTGGATAGCCGGCTGGCTCGATCGCATGGATCGCCACTTCGACGATAAGGGGTTCAACGATTCCGGTCTGAAGACGCGGCCGAGCGAAATATTTCAGCGCAACTGCTGGATCGCGTTCGAGCCGGTAGAGCACTGCCTGAAGCCGCTGGTCGATTATGTCGGCCCAAACAAGATCCTGTGGGCGACGGACTATCCGCATCCCGACGGCTTCTTCCCCGGCGCTCCGGCGATGGTGCGCAAGCTCATCGAGGGCGCGCCTCAGGCCACGATCAATCAGGTGATGTCAGGCGGCGCAAAGGGCTTCTACGCCCTGCACTGACAGTCTTTGCGAGCGAAGCAATCCCATGCGGGATTGCTTCGTTGCTGCTACGATCCGTACACCAGCCGCGGCAGCCACAGTGTGAGCTCGGGCACATACGTGATGATGCCCAGCACGACCAGCAGGATGATCAGGAACGGCAGGATGCCGCGGATCACCTCGCCGACCGGTGCGTCGGATATCGTTGACAGCACATAAAGGTTCAGCCCGACGGGCGGGTGCACCAGACCCACCTCCATATTGTGCGTGAAGATGATGCCGAAATGCACCGGATCGACGCCCAGCGGTATCAGCACCGGCGCCAGGATCGGCATCACCAGCAGCAGCGTGCTGACGACCTCCAGGAAGCAGCCGATGATCAGCAGCAGCACGTTGATCGTCAGCAGGAATTCCCACGTCGCAAACCCACGGTGCGCTGCGAAATCCACCATCTGCCCCGGAATGCCGGACCCCGTCATCCAGTGCCCGAAGACCAGCGCCGTCGCGATGATCAGCATGATCACGCCGGCGCTGCGCAGTGCCTCGGCGATCACCTCCAGCGTGCGGCTGAACGGGAAGCCGCGATACACGCCAACACTGACGATCAACGCTGTCACCGCGGCCAGTGCGGCTGACTCGGTGATCGTCATGAAACCGCCGTAGATACCCACCAGCACCACGACCGGCACCAGCATCGCGGGCGCCGCGCGCAGCGTCACCTTCAGCCGCTGGCGGAATGGCAGCGGCGTTTCCGCCGGGAAGTTCTTGATGCGCGCGTAGTAAAGCACCCACACGAAGAAGGCGCCTGCCTGCAACAGCCCTGGCAGGATCCCCGCGAGGAACAGGCGCGGTACTGACTGCTCGGTGACGATGCCATACAGGATCAGCGCCAGTGACGGCGGGATCACCACGCCGATCGTTCCCGACGCCCCCAGTACGCCCAGCGCAAAGCCGCGCGGATAGCCGCGCTCCAGCATCGCCGGCAACAGGATCGTGCCCATCGCCAGCGCCGTTGCCACCGACGAACCGGAGATCGCCGCGAACAGCGCGCACGACACCACCGCCACAAGGCCCAGCGATCCCTTGATCCCGCCCAGCCAGGCGGCCGACAGATCAACCAGCGCCTGCGCCACGCCGCCCCGCCGCATGAACGCCGCCGCCATGACGAACAGCGGCAACGACATCAGCGTCGTCGAATTGAGCTGGTCGATCATGTTCTGCGCCACGCCGATCATTGGCTGGCCGGAGACGAAGAACAGCACCGCGGCACACACGCCCAGCACCAGGAAGATCGGCATGCCTGCGCCAAGCAGGCCGAAGAACATCACCAGGAAGCCGACGGTCCACATGGAGCGTGTGCTACTCGGCCGCCGGCAGCTTCGTCAGCTCGTCCGGCGCCTCGTGCGAGATCGAATGCCCAATGGTCATGATGCGCGGATCAAACCGGAACACATACATGAACAGCCGCACGCAATACCGCAGGAACATCAGGCCGCCGCCAACGGGCAGCGCCAGGTAATAGATCCACATCGGGAACTGGAGATCGGATGAACTCCGCTGGTCCAGCAGCAGCGCGGTGCTCACCACGTCCCACCCGTACCACACCATCCCGAACGTGAAGGCAAGCGCGACCAGGCAGTTGAACGACTCCACCCAGCGTTGCCCCCGCGATCCCATCAGCCGCAGCACCAGGTCGGGACGCACATGCCCATTGGTGCGCACCAGGTCGCTGGCGATGATCATAACCGCCCATACGGCCACATAGACGATGACTTCTTCCGCCCAGGTGATCGCGTCGGCCGGGTCGATATAGCGGCCGAACACCTGCAAGACCGCGATCACCAGCGCGAAGGCACCGAGCAGACCGACGACAATCCGCTCGATCCAGTCCCAGGCGGCAAGGCAACGCGCGAGCGGACCCTTCGCGTGGGCCGTCTCAGGCGCCAACATCCGCCATGACCAGCTCGATCAGCTTGGGCGAGATGTGCGCGTCGGCCACAGCCTTGTCCTGCTGCTTCACGATGTCGGCGTGTACGCGATCCAGCTCGGCCTGTGGCACATCGACGAAGGTGACGCCCTGCTTGGTCAGGATACCGCGTGCGTTCGCCTGTAGCTTCAGCGTGTTGTCGCGCCACGTCGGCAGACTATCTGCCCACACCTTCTGGATCATCTCCTGCAGCTTCGGCCCGATCTTCTGCCAGAAGTCGGCGTTGGTCAGTGGCACATACAGGCCCATCCCCTGCTGGTCCTGCAGCGAATGCCGCATGCCGGAATCAAACAGCTTGGAGCTGTTGACGCTCTCGTTGCTGCTGATCAGCCCATCGAACGTGCCCTGCGACATCGCCAGCGGCACGTCGGGCCACGCGGTCACGTTCGGGATAGCGCCAAAGTAGCGGATACGGAACGAATTCAACACGCCGCCCGGGCTGCGAAGCTTCATGTCCTTCAGCGACGCCAGTGACTCGAGCGGCTTGCGCGTGGAGAACCACTCGTTGAAGCCGAGATCGAACCAACCGCCGATCACTTGCACATGCAGCTTGTTGTGGATCTCGTCGTTGACGAACTTGCCAGCGGCGCCATTCACCACCTTGTGCAAGACTTCGGCAGGCCGCCCATAGAACGCCGGCAATTGCGAGTAGTCGGCATCTGGTACGAAACCGGTGATCGTCCACGTGCCGGGACATGCCATTTCAACCTGGCCTTGTACCAGCGCCTTTAACACCTGGAGATCAGGGAACAGCGAGCCGCTCTCAAACAGCTTGGTCTTGATCTGCCCGCCCGACTCCTGCTCGATCTTGCTCAGGAATTCGCGGAATGCAACGTTCCGGGGATGTGACGGCGCGGTGTCCAGCGAGCAGCGCAGCTCGATCGGTGCGTCACCTCGCGCATGGCGCAGAATAGCAAAACTGCCAAGTGTCAAAACTGAACCGCGAGTCAATGCGCGCCGCGAGATGCCCTGCGACATGGCCGTATCCTCCGAAGTTTGCGCGGGATTGGCGCGGGGTATGACGATGCGCCGCCATCGCGTCAAGCAGACGACACCGTCAGGGCTGTGGTGCCGGAGGCATGGGCGGCGGCGGTGTCGAAGGCGGCGGCGATACGATCAGAGGCTGCTGCTGTACCGGTGCCTGCGGTGCGCCGGCCGATACCAGCCAATTACCCAGCGAGCGTCGTACCTGGTATTCGAATTCGACGTTCATCCGGTCCATCAGGCTCCGCGTCATGTCATAGAGCCTGGCTCGGATGTCATCCATGTCGCCCGTGTAGCTGCCAGTGACGCTCGCCGTTGCGTAGGCAGCCCGCGTGTCGGGCCCGGTGTAGATGTCCAGTTCGACCTCGAAGCTTCCGGTTAGCGTATCGCGCTTCCGGGTCAGCGCGGCATTGACGATCGAGAAAACTGCGACCCCGCTGCCACCCAGTGCTTGCAGCCGATCGGTTGCCATGCTCCGCAGCGCATCTACTGGACGCACCGGGTCGAGCTGGCTGACATCGGGCGGCACACCAGATGGCATGTAGCGCTGCTCGATGCGGATCTGCGCAACATTCAGCCCCAAAGGCAGCAGGTAGCCATAATGCAGCGGCATAAAATCATGCTGCTGCTCATGACCGCCGCAGGCAGCAAGCAACAAGGGCAGCAGCAAGGACGTCCGGCGAGTCAGCATCAGGAGGCGGTGCTCCGCCCATGAACATCGTCGCGGGCAAAGCGGAAGTCGTAATTGCAGAACTCGCAGGTCATCACAATGTCGCCGTCCACTACCATGTGATCCAGATCGTCGGGCGGGAAGCCTTCCAGAATGCCAACCAGGCGCGCGCGCGAGCAGCGGCAGCCGTAGGACAATGCGCGTGCCCGATCGAGTGCCACACCTTCGCTGTGGAACAGCCTGTAGAGCAGGCGCTCCGGCGAGAGGTTATCGTCCAACAGTTCGCCATCGGTCACCGTGGCCGCCAGCACAGTGGCCGTTCGCCAGCTTTCGTCCTGTGCTTCTTCATCCAGCGAGGGATCGATGCCACCTGCGCCGGCAATCTTTTCCAGTATCAGCGCGCCCGCGCGCCAGCCATCAGGCATCTGCTCGCAGGCGAGATGCACGAAGCACTGCAATTGCTCGCTGGTGCGGAAATAGTGCAGAGCCATCTCCGCCAGGCTACCGCCTTCGATGCTGACGATACCCTGCTGGCGGTTCTGGTCCGGTCCCTGATCGACCGTGAACGCAAGATACCCGCCGCCCAGAAGTTGCCCGGCACCCGGCACCGGATCGGCCTCCAGAAGGGCGTCCAGCTTCTCCTGCTTGGTGCGCGCGTAGCCGCGCAGCGCTCCGGTGTCGGAGCAGTCGGCCAGCAGCATAGGCACCGCCCCATCGCCCTTCGCCTGCACGCTGAACGACCCCCGGAATTTCAGGGCCGTGGACAGCGCCGCCGCCAATGCCAGCGTCTGGCCGGCGAGACGCGTGACCGCGGGGTGGTTCGGATGCCGGGTCAGCAACGCATCGGCGAGCGGGCCCAGCCGCACCAGCCGGCCGCGCACAGGCTGCTTCGGCAGGTAGAAGGGCGTGACGCCACGCGGCACGACGATATCGGGCACCGGCGGACGGTCGCCGTCCAGGAAGGCGGGTGTTTCGGACATCGCCCCAACATAGGCATGGCTGGCCGCGCGGGCTACCGTCCACGGTAATATGAACGTTGACCCCCGCCCTATCGCCCTTGCGGACGCAGCTTCCGTCGCCACGCTGGTCCGGGCCGCCTTCGCCGCCCAGTCCGTCGTCACCGATCCGCTCCCCTCTGCGCTACGCGTCACCGAATCCGACGTGGCCACTCATCTACGAACCGGCGGCGGCGCGGTGGTCGAGGCCGATGGCGAGATCGTCGGCTCCGTCCTGTGGATCGAGCAGGATGATGGCCTCTACCTGTCCCGTCTCGCTGTGGCGCCAGCCTGGCGCGGCCGGGGGATCGCCAAGACGCTGGTTGCGGCCGCCGAAGCAGCGGCGCGGGAGAAGAAACTGCCGCGCATCCATCTCAGCACCCGCATCCCGTTACTCGACAACCGCCAGTTGTTCGCGGCCTGCGGCTTCGTCGAGACGACGCGTGAGGCGCATCCCGGCTATGCCGAACCGACCTCGGTTCAGATGGAGAAGCGGCTGCTAGACTAGCGTCGTCGTTTGGGAGGAAACATGGGCAGCCGCCCTTGGCTGATTCTTGCCGCGGTGGCGCTCGCCCGCATCGGCTTCGGCTATCAGTACCAGACCGTGGCCTCGCTCGGCCCCCGGCTGATGCGTCTGTTCCAGTTCGACTATGCAACTCTGGGCACGCTGATCGGCGCATTCATGCTGTTCGGTGCGTTTCTGGCACTCCCGCTCGGCTTGCTCGGCCGCCGCTTCGGCGATCGCCTCGTCCTGGGCGCTGGCCTTTTGCTGATGGTCGCTGGGCCATTGATCAGCATGGTCTCCGATGGCCCTGGCGGTATCGGCCTTGGCCGCGGCATCGCCGGCATCGGCGCGGTCGCAATGATCGTGCTCCAGAACAAGATCATCGCCGACTGGTTCACCGGCCACCGTCTGATGTGGGCGCTCAGCGTGTCGTCCGCTGCCTATCCCGTCGGCGTCGGCCTGGCACAACTCGTGCTGCCGCCGCTGACCGATGCCTATGGCTGGCAGGCAGGCTTTCTGTCGGACAGCCTGCCGATGGCGGTGTCGCTGCTGCTGTTCCTGCTGAGCCACCGCCCATCGCCGCACGCCCAGGCGCAACCGCGCACCTTCTCGCTGCCCAGCGCGCGCGAGTGCCTGCTGCTGGCGATCGCCGGCCTGATCTGGACCGCCTACACCGCCGGCTACTCCGGTTATCTGAACTACGTTCCCTCATTGATGGCGGTGCGCGGGGAGGGGCTGGTGCTGACCGGCGTCGTGCTGACGATCGCGACCTGGGGCAACGTGCCCGCCACCATGTTGGGTGCTGGCCTGGCCACACGCCTGGGCGCCTTCCGCATCTTCCTGTTCAGTACCTGCGCGCTCGTGCTCGGCATCGGCGGCGCAGCGGTGCTCGATTGGCCGGTGACCTTCGCCATTGTGATTGGCATCGCCGGCTCGCTGCACCCCGGCGTCATCATGGCCGTCGGCACGCTCTCTGCGCGGCCAGAGAACCGCGCCGTGGGCATGGGATTGTTCTATTCGATGTACTACGCGGGCGGCGCCATTGTGCCTGCGCTGTGCGGTCACGCTGCGGACCTGTACGGCAGTCCAGAGGGAGCCCTGCTCGCTGCATCCGTGATTTCCGTGCTGGCACTGCCGATGTTCCTGTTGCACCGCCGGATGGCGGCACACGAAACAATGCTCGCGCGCGCGTAATTCCATGCCCGAGGATCGGTCCGTCGAGCATCTCTGTGCGGCTTCTTCTCAGGCGTCCGATAGTCGCCGTCGCGCCATCCTTCGTACGCAGCGATCGGCGGCCTCGGGGTAGCACCTGGCTACGCACCATTCGTCAAGGCGGATATCACTGCGTTTCGCGATTGACTGCTGGCCGGGCAGGGGGTGCGGCAGGGCGCCGCGCGACATAGCCAGTGCGGATGCCTGGCTCAAACCCCAGAGACTCGTAGAACAGGTGCACACGCGGGTCCGGTCTGCCACTCTGCAACAGCACGTGATGACAATCGCGTACCCATGCTTCCGCGAGTGCAGCTTGCACCACTGCACGTCCGTGACCCTGACCGCGATGCTCTGGATGTGTCACGACGTTCTCGAGAAACCCATGCCTGCGTCCGCCGCGCAGTAGATTAGGCGCGGTGACCAGCAGGCATGTCGCTGCAACCCGTGTCTCCGCCTCCGACACGAACAGGACCAGATCGTCGCGCGCCAACGTCTCCGCCAGGATGCGCACGGCACGCTCGAGCGGCTCGGCGATGGCACTCACCTCCGAGACGCGGAACAGTTCCAGCAAGCCATGCAGATCGGATGCCCGTGCCAGGCGTGCTGTGGTCATTTCAGGCCCTGGTTGCGCGGTAGAACTTGGCAACGCCCCTTGGTCAGATGCAAGGCCCGCAGTTGGATGAAGGGGCGGGTGCGGCCTCGCCTCAGCCGCCCCCGCCGGGTGAAGACTAATCGGCTGCCTCGGTAGGACTCAGCACCTGGTAGCGGGGTTTCGCCCTGCCTGTATCACTGCTGCCGACGGTGAAGTCGTAATCGCTCCAGTAAATCGTCTTGATGGCAGGCGAGCTGCTGTTGTACGACACCTCGTGCCCCTCCCGTGTGGAAGAAAAAATCTTCAGATAATAGACATCGCCGGTCATATCCTCGAAGGCCAACCACATATATCCGCTTCCAGCCCCTTTCGGCCCCTGAGCATCAACGCGCACCTGATAACTGTAGATGCCAGCGATTCTCGCGAGCGCAATCCCAAAGACCGTTCCATCGTCATTGGCGATGACGCAATTTTGCGGTGGCCCGCCGTTAACCGCGGCTGACTGGCCGGGTTGCATTCCTCCGCTGCACGAGGCGCTATAGTAAGAGCCTTGTTTTGAGCACTCGCCACATTGACCAACGAAATTCACCGTGCCGTTGCCGCTCATGTTTTATCTCCGATCTGTTGCCTGGCTCTGTGGTCCTGTCCCCTGTGCTCCGGACGAAGTAACAGTACCCTTGATAGTCTTGGAGTTCTTTGGAGCACTTGACCTTTATATAAGTCACATTGTTATGTTTCGTTATCATATCATCACGGCGTTGATAATAAAGCAGTGGGCCTCTACCGGGTGCAGGTTCGAATGGCTGGTTGCGAAGAGATGACGCCAGATTATGAAGTCAGTTGACAAACACGAACTGGCACGGCCCGCCTCACGGATCATTAACGTAAATACGCGCCGTTTGCCAATATCAGGCGATCAGTGCATACATCAATTTCCGTTCCGATAATGCAAGAATTACGTGGAGACCATCGCAACGTCGTTCGAATGCCGTTTATCACGGCTGCGTTGCATCAATCTGGCTTTATTGGTTTGACATTTAGCAATGGCTGCCGGTTGTCATGACTGGTCGAAAGCAGCAGGAAAGACGGGAAGACGACGCTACGTGTCAGCTCCGGCCAGATTGTGAAAGTCAGCCGAAGTGAATCAGATCTGTAATGCCGGTCCGCGTGTACTGCTTGCCAATGTGAGAGGATTGGCTGTTTGAGGCGGCGCTGACACTGCCGATCTCATTGCCGGAGTTGAGGTCGTGTGCCCCTTCCAAAGTGATGGACTCGGATGGATGACTGCCGACGAAAAGTATGACCGTCCTGTTCGGTGCCGTGGAAGGTCACTCGCTCGACGCTCGCATAATTGGCGACATGCCTCTTGCTTTCGGCGGCAGTGCCGCCTTCGAACTGCCATCGCCCGGCGGCATCATCGACATTGTTGGGTGCTTTGCGGCTGAATTGCCGAAGGAGTCGGTATCGATGCGATCAAAGCCCGCGTGAAGGCACTGGCCGCATTGCTGCGCCATGAACCGGCCCGGCATTCCGGGATCACCGTCCATGATCTTGGCGTCGAGCGCTGCGGCATCGTCAGTTACGTCAAGGACGGTGAATCACCGGATCAGATCCGCGCCCGGCTGCGCGCCATGAACTGAATGTGCACGTATTGCGCTCGCCCCTTATCCGTCCGTGGTCTGGATGCCGTCGTGCGAGCGAGCGGGCACTATTACAATAGTGAAGCGGAAATCGAACGGTTCGTCCGGGCTGTGGCCTAGGGACCGATGGTAATGGGTCATGACCCGGCGGACGACCACTAGATTTCGACCGCCAGCAATTCACCTAGGTGTTTATCCAGCTGTTGTAGCGCATCAGGATCTGCGCCGAACAGCGCGAGGTGCCCATCGATCGTCTGGATCGGCCGAAACTCGGCGTTTGGTATGAGGCGCCACTCATGCTGGCAATCGGCTGGTGGGAAGAACATGTCGGACGACATTGGGATCACAAATGTTTTGGCCTTGATTCTGCGCAATGCAGTCCTCAGGTCGCCACCCGCTTGACGGCTTACATCGCCGCGTTGCCATTTCCACGCCTGGCAGAGCAAGTTGTTCGGATCCATTACGCTGAAGTAGGCATACATGAAGTTGATGATGAAATCATCCAGCGATGAAAACCCTAAAGTCTTATGGCGTTCTCGCTGGAAGAACTCCGTACTCCAGCCCATCACCGCCCACATTTTGGCATGACGCAACAGGCCTTCTCTTACCTCCGTCGATGACGAATAGAAACCATTGTTGAAGCCCGGATCGGATATGATCGCCTCGACCAGAGTTTCGGTGAAAAGGAAATCGTGAACAGTGTTTTTCGCCGTGCCGGCGATGGGCGCCGCGCGCTTCACCATATCGGGGTAGCGCACTGCCCATTCGTAGGTCTGCTGCGCGCCCATCGAGCCGCCGGCAACCAGCGCGAGACTCTCAAGTCCGAACTTCTTCGTGACGAGCTGATGCTGCGCGCGTACGTCGTCACTGATCCGCACATGCGGGAAATTCCTCATCCCAGCCGGGGGCGGCGTGTTGTGGGGCGAGGAGGAAAGGCCGCCGCCGAGTTGGTTCACAATGAGGATAAAATACTTGTCTGGATCGAGCGCTCGGCCCTTTCCGATATAGACCTGCTCGATGATCTTGTTTGTGCCGGAGTACCAGGTCGGGATGAGGATGGCGTTGTCCTTGGCTTCATTGAGCCGGCCGAACGTCGCATACGCGAGCTTGCAGGCACGGATGGTGCCGCCCTCCTCAAGTTCGAGGTTGCCGATGTCGTACAACTCATATGGACCGTGCTGGTCCTGCGAATAATAGCTGTTTTCTATCATCGCCCGCCTATGCCAGTCGGATTGGCGGGCGAAGGAGATCGCCCGCGCTCATCGCCAGGCGCGTGTCTACGCCAAGGCAAATCCTTCGTAGCCGTTCGCCGCCACCTCGTCGCACTTCCTCCGGTAACCGCCGACGCCCTCCGGGCACAGATATGGCAGGAAGGCGCGGGGCTTGCCGGCGATGTTGGCGCTCATATACCAAGAGTTGGCGCCAGGCATCAGCGTTCCGCTGACGACCTCATTGACATGCGCGACCCATTTTTCCTGCGCCTCGCCCGTTGCCTCGATGGTGGTTTTGCCGGCTTCTCGCATCTTTGCGATGCAATCGGTGACCCACTCGACGTGCTGCTCTATCGACACCGGCATATTCGACAGTACCGACGGGCTCTGCGGACCGGTAAGGGTGAACAAGTTGGGGAATCCGGCGACCGAGATTCCAAGATAGGTCTGTGGACCATGTACCCATTGTTCGTCGAGCGTGCGGCCGCCACGGCCCTTCAGGTTCAGGGCCTTTAACGGGCCGGTCATGGCATCGAAACCTGTGGCGAAGACGATGATGTCGAATTCGTATTCCTTGCCTCCGGCCTGAATGCCCCTCCCGCTGATTCTCTCGATCGGTCCATCGATGGTAGCGTCAACCAGGAGCACGTTGTCCTTATTGAACGTCTCGTAATAGTTGGTGTCCAGCGGTTGGCGCTTCGTGCCGTAGGCGTAGCCCTTGGGAATGAGCTTTTCGGCAACGACCGGGTCTTTCACCGTCTTTCGGATCTTGCGCTTGATGTAGTCGGCGCACAAATCGTTGGCTTCCTGGATGAAGAACATGTCCTGATAGTTGGCCAGCCAAAAGGCGAAACCCCCGGCGTCCCACATCCGGTCGAATTCGCGCTCCCGCTCCTCGGTAGTAACTTCAAGGGCGGATTTCTCAATGAACCCGTATTCGAAGCCGAAGAATGACTTGCGGATACGATCGATGACACCATCGTAATCGGCTTTGCGTGCTCTCACGACCTCTGGATCGACCTTGCCGTTGCGGGCTGGCACGCAGTAGTTGGCGGTCCTCTGAAATACGGTGAGTTGCTTCGCCTGCTGCGCAATCTCGGGAATCGCTTGCACGGCAGTGGCGCCGGTACCGACCACGGCGACGCGTTTACCGGTGAAGTCGATGCCACCGCGCGGGAAGCGGCTCGTGTGACACCACTTGCCCTGGAATGTCTCCAGACCCTCGAAGTGCGGAATGTTGGTTGTCGAGAGGCTGCCTACAGCCGTGATAAGATACCGCGCCGTGACGTCATCGCCCTTGTCGGTATGAACCCGCCACATGTCGGTTGTTTCGTCGAATTCGGCGCCAATCACCCGCGTATTGAATTGCATATTGCGCTTCAGGTCGTGGCGTTCAGCAACATGCTCGAGATAACGGAGAATTTCGGGCTGCTCGGGATAGCGTTCGGTCCAGTTCCAATCCTGCAACAGTTGCTTGTCCCAGGTGAAGCAATAGATGTAGGCGTCGGAATCGCAGCGCGCACCCGGGTAACGGTTCCAATACCAGGTTCCGCCGACAGTATCGCCACTTTCATAAACGCGTACATTCAGGCCCAGTTTGTCACGTAGGGATTTCAGCATGTGCATGCCGGAAAACCCCGCACCTATCACCACGGCATCGAAGGTCTTATTTGTACCGGCCATTTCTGCCCCCTCGTTTGCTGAAGGATGAATGGATTCCAGCGCTTCTCAGGCCTCGGCTCGGCGCAATGCCACCACGTCCCTGTCGCCTGGCCACCGTACGCACAGTAGGCGTATTCGATCGCGGACTGCCGATAACAACAGCTAAATTTATCATGGAGACAAGTAGCAGACAATGACGCGTGCCTGATGATGTCGCGATCCCCGGCTGCCTCGTCATCATCGCAAGCGGTGCGGCGTGCTCATAGCCGGGTTCAGCGTATGAACCCTTGCAGCTCTTCCTCAGCCCAGGCGACCGTCTCATCGACTGACTGTTCTTTGAACAACTTGCCGAGCATCAACGGCATGATGCCTCGATTGTAGATCTGCACGGCGATCTCGGGTGGTGCCGGCGCACCAGCCACGCTCGGCATCGCATGGTGCGATGGACGGATAGGATAGTGGTAGATCGTTCCACGCGGTGGCTCGACTTCTTCCCAGACCTTGAAATCGAGCATGCTGTCGAAGGGCGGAATGTCGAAGCCCGAAACCGCCGTTGTGCGCTCTTGTACCTGCGGCCGCTCGCTCAGGTACTCAAGCAATTCCTTCGCCGCCGTCTTGTTGCGGCTGAACGACCACAATGCCCAGAAGTATGGATTGTATGCGACAAACCTGCCTTTCGGACCCTTGGGTGCGGAGAAAGTCCAGCAGTCCTGGGCGACCTGAGGTTGATCCCGCTTGGCGACCGCCCAGGCCGATGGTGGATTGAAGATCAAGGCACTTTGACCGGAAATCAGCGCGCGATTGTTCGACGCACTGTCATAGCTCAGCACGGCAGCGGGAAGAGACTTAACAAGCTGGCGTCCGTATTCGAGAACCTCCCGGACCGCGTTGGAGCGCACCGTGATATTACCCTTGGCATCGACCAATTGCGCGCCATAGGCCGCGAACAGTGCCCCGCAGAAGTCAACGCAATCGCCGGCATTGGAAAGGCCAAGCGCAAAGGGCTTACCGACTTTCGCGCACGCCTCGGCCGCCTTCAGATGCAGCTCCCACGTCCAGGCGTCGGCGCCAGGCGTGTAATCATCGTTGACCGGATAGGCGGCCAGCACGTCGAAGCCGGCTGCTTCTTTGAGGATACTGATGCGGCCGCATGGCGGTTGATTCTGCGAGCCAGAGTTGCTGGGAACCGCCATCCAATGGCCCTTGATCTTTGCCAGATAGCCGTTGGACTCGTTGGTTGGGCCGTATTTCGTGACCAGACGCTGCATCACATCGTCCACCGGCTCCAGCGCGCTGGCATGGTTATGGATCTCCCATACCGGCAGAGCGATCACATCGTGGCCGGTCTTCGCCTGTTCCTCGGCAGCCGCGGTCACCAGCAGTTTGTTGCCAGCACTCATATAGTCGACGGTCACCTCGACATGGTTCTGCTGCGCCCACGCATTGACCTGTCGGGTCATGATATCATTGCCGCCGGGCACCCAATGGTCCCAGAACGCCAGGTTGAGCCTACCGGCCGCACCGGCAGTGCGGATGTGCACCAGCGGTAGAACGCCCGCAGCACCAGCGGCTTGCAGTGCACGCCGCCGCGACATTGCAGCCAGCATCTTCATCGCGTTCCTCCTGCCTTGGCTTCTTCTTTGATGACTTCCAACCAAGACTTAACCTCGCCGCATCCATGGGTCTACGCTCGTTCCGGCGAAGTGCGTCGAGGTCTGCGCCAGCGGACCGCGGCCCATTGACCGGGCTCGATGTTCTTGTTATGTTCGAGACAAGAACAGCCCCCCTGACACCGCGCAGGCGAACGCTTGGGATGGAAACAGCAGCCACCATCCTCCACGCTGACCTCGATGCGTTCTACGCTTCGGTCGAGCAATTGCTTGACCCGTCGTTGCGCGGCAAGCCCATCGCGGTCGGTGGCGGCGTCGTGCTTGCCGCCTCCTACGAAGCCAAGGCCTTCGGCGTCCGTAGCGGCATGTCCGGTCACAACGCGCGTGAACTCTGCCCGCAGCTAACTTTCGTCAGCGGCCACTTCAAGGAGTATCAGCGGCTGGGCGATGCAGCCATCGCGGTGCTCAACGACTTCACGCCGCTCGTCGAGCGCATTTCCATCGACGAAGCCTTTGCCGATGTCGCCGGCTGCACGCATCTCTTCGGTCCCCCGGCAGACATCGCAGCCGCCATCCGCCGGCGCGTGCGGGGCGACCTTGGCTTGCCGATCTCTATCGGCGTGGCGCGCACCAAGCATCTTGCGAAGATTGCCTCGCAGGTCGCCAAACCCGACGGGCTCGTGGTGGTCGATCCACGCACCGAGCTCGACTTCCTGCACGACCTGCCTGTCGAATTGATGTGGGGCGTGGGGCCGGTCACCAGCGCGCGTCTGGCCGAGAATGATGTATATACAATCGGCCAGCTCGCCAGGATGCCGGGACGCTCGCTCGAACGACTGCTGGGTCACGCGGCAGGCGAGAAGCTGTCGGCGCTGGCGTGGAACCGCGATCCACGAGAGATCAAGACGCACCGTCGCGCGCATTCTGCCGGCGCCCAATCGGCACTCGGCAGGCAACCTGCGGAAGAGCGCATCCTGCGACCTACGCTGCGGCACCTCGCGGACCGGGTTGCAACCCGATTGCGGGCTAAATCCCGGCCAGGCCGAACCGTGACGGTCCGCGTTCGCTTCGCCGATCTCCACGCGGTGACACGCTCGATCACGCTCGATGCGCCGGTTTCGGCAACTGCGATCCTTGCTGAAGTCGCAGAGGAACTCGTGCGCGCAGCCCTCGCGGACCATCCGCACGAGAAGACGATATCTCTGCTGGCGATCTCCGTGTCGCATCTTGAAGAACGCGCAGGGCTGCAACTGGATCTCCCACTGGGTCTCGCAGATGAAAAGCGCAGACCAGGCACCAGAAGCGGCCTGGCTCGCTGGAACGCCGATCGCGCCATCGACAGGATCCGCGATCGATTCGGATGGCAGGCCATCGGTTACGGCTCGGTCGCGTTGGAGCTGTCCCGCTCCGTCCCGGACGAGTTTCGCGAGCTTGCCGAGAAGGACCTGTGACCAGCGCAGATCCCTGATCCCGCTGGACGCTGCAATCTCAGCCTGCTGGAATGAAACTCGCCATGACCGAGCAACCCCAGCGCCGTCCCTATGTCAGCCGCACCACTGCCTTCGCCAGCGGCGCCGACTCGCCGGAGCAGGTGCTGGAGGAATGCCTGACCGAAATCGACCGGCGGGAGGCTGCGGTCGGCGCCTTCACCGTGATCGACGCAGCCGCCGCCCGCGCTGCAGCCGCTGCCTCGGCCCAGCGCTGGCGGGTGGGCACACCGCTCTCGGCAGTCGATGGCATGCCGGTCGGCGTGAAGGACATGATCGACACCGCCGACATGGTTACCGGCATGGGTTCGCCGCTGTTCGACGGCTACCGCCCGCTGTTCGACGCTGCCAGCGTGCAGGGGCTCCGCGAATCCGGCGCTGTCATCCTCGGCAAGACCGTCACCACCGAATTCGCCTCCGCCCACCCCCGAGGCACGCGCAACCCCTGGGACCTCGCACGTACGCCCGGCGGTAGCAGCAGTGGTTCGGCGGCTGCCGTTGGCTGCGGCATGCTGTGCGGCGGCCTCGGCACGCAGGTCGTCGGCTCCATCCTGCGTCCGTCGGGCTACTGCGGAGCCTATGGGTTCAAGCCTTCGGTGGGTGCGATCAATCGCGGCGGCAGCCTGGATTACCTCAGCCAGAGCGTCACCGGTGTGATCGCAGCGAGCCTCGCAGATGCCTGGGCGATGGCCCGCGCCGTTGCCGACCGGGTAGGCGGCGATCCAGGATATCCCGGCCTGGTCGGCCCACCAACCCTGCCGCCATCACGGCGGCCCGAACGGCTTGCGCTGTTGCGCACAGCCGGATGGCCAATCCTGGCCGCACCGGCGCTCGCCTCGTTGGAGGCTGCATTGGACCGTCTGCGCGCTGCCGGCGTGACAGTGCTGCTTCCCGAGGACTGCCCCGCGCTCGCCGCGGTGGAAGCCGCGACGACGGAGGCGCAGCAGATCACCATGGGTATCAACGCCTGGGAATGGCGCTGGCCGTTGGGCAGCTTCGTGGCGCGCGATGCCTCGGTACTCAGCCCCAGCGCGCTGGAGCGGCATGCACGGTCGCAGGCGATGGCGCAGACGGAGTACGCGGCGCTGCTGGTCCGGCGCGAGCAGGGGCGGGCCGCCTACGCGGCGCTGGCCGCACAGGCAGATGCGGTCGTCAGCGTCACTGCACCTGGCGCCGCGCCGATCGGCCTGGAGACCACGGGCAACCCGATCTTCGTCGTGCCTGGCTCCATGCTGGGCGCTCCCGGTGTCAGCCTGCCCGTGCTGGACGATGACGGCCTGCCGCTTGGGCTACAGGTGCTGGGCTTCCCGCAGGGCGACGCGACTCTGTTCGCGATGGCCGGCTGGATTGAAGATACGCTGCGCGGATAGCCCCGCAAGTTCAATCGGAAAGGTCACCATGCCCGTCCGCATCATCGGAATGATCGGTGTCACACCGCCGGCACGCAGCGCGACGCTGCTGGTCATCGAGGGTGCGATCTCGCCTTCGTTCATCGTGGACTTTGCCCAGGCCCATGAGGCCGCGGACTTCGATATGGTGCTTGTCGGCTATACCACGTCATCGGCCGAGGGCTTCCTCGTCGCAATGCACGCGGCCGCTCGCACCGAACGGTTATCGTACCTGGTTGCGCATCGTCCCGGCTTCGTCGCCCCCACCTTGTTCGCGCGTAAGGTGGCAACCTTCGACCAGCTCACCGGCGGCCGCGTCGCGCTGCACGTCATCACCGGCAAGACCGATGCCGAACAGGAAGGCGACGGCGACTTCGCACCCAAGGCTGAACGCTACCAGCGGGCGCAGGAGTATCTGCACCTGATGAAGCACACCTGGGCATCGGACGCTCCGTTCGACTTCCAGGGCCGCTTCTATCGGGTTCGTGGCGCCCACTCCGACGTGCGCCCCCTGCAGACGCCGCATCCGTTGATCATGTTCGGTGGTGCCTCGGAGGGCGCGCTCGAGATGGGTGCAGCCGAGTGCGACGTGTTTGCCATCTATGCCGAACCACGCGCGACGACTGCCGAACGCATTGCCGAATTCCGTGCGCGTGCCGCCAAGCACGGTCGCACGGTCGGCTTCAACATGTCGGTCCGGCCCATCATCGCCGCGACGGAAGGTGAGGCCTGGGACAAGGCAAGGCATATCCTTGGCGGTATGACAGGCACGTTGGGATGGTCCCGCCAGGAGCACGAGGGTGTCCGCGCACCCGTCGACAATGCGGGCAAGCGACAGTTCGCCTTGGCGCAGGAAAAGGATGTGCACGACGAGCGACTGTGGATGGGCATCACCAAGGCGACCGGCGCGCTGGGCAACACGTCCTGTCTGGTGGGCACTGCCGAACAGGTTGCCGATGCGCTGCTTGCCTATTATCGCCTCGGCATCTCGTCATTCCTGATGCGCGGCTTCGATCCGGTCAGTGACACAATCGAGTTCGGCCGTGAGTTGATCCCACGTCTGCGGGCAGGAGCGCTTGACATCGATCGCCGTGGCCTGCCGCGCCCGGACATTGCGACGTCCAGCAGGCCGTGAGCATACTTGTGGGAAGGTCAATGGGAGGACAGATATGTCGCCAACCCCAACCCTTCGCCCGCTCGGTGAGACGCTCGGCACCGAGGTTTGTGGCATCAACCTCGCCACGGCGCTCGACGCGCCCACCCTCGCCTGGATCCGTGAGAGCTTCGCCGACCATCCGGTGCTGGTGTTCCGCGACCAGGATCTCGGCGCGAACGAGCTGGCGGATTTCGGCCGCATCTTTGGCGTCCCGCGCAAGCACTCGCTGGTCAAGTACCGTCACGCCGACAATGAGGACGTCTCCTGGATCACCAACGTCGACGCCGACGGCAAGATCGACTGGTTCGGCGTCAAACGGGCGACCGACTGGCACACCGATTCGACCTTCGAGGATGAACTGCCGTTGCTCGCCATCCTGCATGCCAGGGAGGTTCCGTCCGAGAAAGGCGGCACAATTTTCGCCGACATGCGCGCCGCCTACGCGCGTTTGCCAGAGCAACGTCAACGTCAGCTCGCGGCAATGACGGCGTTGCACGGCAGACAGAGCGGCCCCGCCGGCGACCAGCTTTATGGTGGCGAAAAGGGGACCACCGACAAGCAATACAAGGAAAAGCGGTGGCCGGCGGTCTCCCGCCATCCAGTGACCGGGGTGCCCATCCTGTTTGTGAACCCGATGCACACCCATGGTTTCGAGGGGATGACCCAGGAGGAAGCCTGGTTGCTGATCGATGAGCTGACCACGGTCGCCACCGACGACCGGTTCGTCTACTACCATCACTGGCGCGTGGGCGATGTGTTGATGTGGGATGAGCGCGCGACGATGCATCGCGGCGCTGGAGACGCAAAACCCGAGGAACGACGGGTGATGCTGCGAACGATCGTCTACCCGCACTAAACCCGCATGCGGTACCGTCCCGGTTGACGCTCGCAGCGAGTCAGCATGCCCCTACCAGCATCGAGCCGCATTCAAATTGCTGCCGATCTCACGGTATGCCGCATCTTGAACGGGATGTTGCAGGTTTCCGGCGCTCATGGCGCAATAGAACCGGTGCGCGCTGTCGATGCGATCCGCCTACCACGAGGCCGGCTTCACGACTTGGGACCTAGCCGACCATTACGCCCGGCCGAGGATTTCATCGGCGACTTCCGTCGACGATTTGCCGCACGTCACGGCGATGCTGGTAGGGGCATGCTGACTCGCCTCTGCTTCGATCGCCGCGAGCGTGAGGCGCCCACAGCCACGTCTCAGCTAACTGATGGTGTGTGCCATAACCGCACGCCGGTCTGCCCGCGGTCGAACTGTCGCCAGCCTCAGCCGGGACAGCACCGCATCCCGGTTTAG
>DATJJM010000175.1:0-2264 GCA_035492535.1 Acetobacteraceae bacterium
AGGGTGCCCTTTCCGAGGTGTCGCGCAATCGGACGTCGCTGGTGATTGCGCACCGGCTTTCGACCGTCGTCGACGCCGACGAAATCCTGGTGCTGGACCATGGCGAGATCGTCGAGCGCGGACGTCACGCCGAACTCGTGCTGCGCGGCGGTGCCTACGCGTCGATGTGGAACAAGCAGAAGCAGGCCGCAGAAGCGCTCGAAAAGCTCAAGGCCGTCGAAAACGATCCGGACGTCGTGCCCGGCGTGGCGCGCGCCACGCCGGTTGCGGCGAGTTGATTACTCCGCGGGCTGGGCTTCCGGCGCGAGGTCGCGCTCGCCGCGGAAGCGGCGAACGAAACGCGCCGGCCAGAGCAGCAGCCACAGGTAGAAAGCGGCCATGCTGCCGAAACGCTCCCGGATGCGATAGGGCAAGGCCAGCATCGCCGGCACCAGTCCCAGCGTGATCAGCTTGGAGAATGCCAGGCCGAACACGATCGCCGTGGACAGGCTCACCCATATCAGTTCGTTCGGGCCGCCAACCGTAACCTCGCGCGTCCAGAAGTTGATCTCGATCGCGAACATCATCGGCAGCAGTCCGCCGATGGCCGTGATCGTGGTCAGGAACACCGGACGCAGACGCTGTGCGCTCGAACGGATCACCGCCTCGATCGGGTCCATGCCGCCGTCACGCAGACGGTGGAATGTGTCGATCAGGACGATGTTGTGGTTCACCACGATGCCCGCCAGCGCCAGCAGGCCCGTGCCCGTCATGATGATCGAGAAGGGCTGCTGCATGACAACCATGCCGAGCAGCGCACCGATCATCGCCAGTACGACCGCCACGAGGATCAGCACGGTGTGGTAGAAGCTGTTGAACAGCGCCAGCAACACGATCGCGATCAGGAACAGCGCCAGGCCGGCCGCAACCACCAGGAACGCGCCGGACTCATCCTGCTGCTCGCTGCCGCCCTTGAACGAGACGCGCACATCGGACGGGAAGGTCTGTGTCGCAAGCCACTGCTTGATCTTGTTGATCTCCGCCGTCGCGTTGGTCCCGGGCTTCACGTTCGCGCGCACGTGATAGACGCGATGGGCGTCGACACGCTCGATCGAAGTGACCTGTTGCGCCGGTTTCAGCGTGACGAAGTTGCTGATCGGCGCCATCGATCCGTCTGCCGTCGTTATGCGCAGATTGTCGAGCGCATGAATGCCGCGCGCCTCGCTCGGGTAGCGCACGCGAATGTCGATCTCGTCCTGGCTATCGTCGGGCCGGTACTTGCCGACCAGAATGCCGTTGGTGACGAGCTGGACTGCGGTGCCGATGGTCTGCGCGTTCGCGCCGAAGCGGCTGGCAACCTCGCGGTTGATGTCCAGATCCCACTCGATACCGGGCAGCGGCCGCGTATCTTCCACGTCGCGCAGCTCCGGCAGCTTGTCCATGTAGGCCCGGATCGCCGCCGTCACCTGCGCCAGTTGCGCGTAATCGTCCGAGTTGACGTCGATCATCACGTCTTTGCCGGTCGGCGGGCCTTCCTGCGGTGGACGTACCTCGACATGCACGCCTGGCACATTCGCTGTCTTCTCGCGGATCTGTTCTTCGATCCACTTGGCGGGATGCCGCTCGCGGTAGTTCTTGAGCTCGATGCTCAACCGCCCGATGTTGTCGACCGGCAACCCGCCCTGGCTGTTGAGGCTGTTGGACTGGCCACCCGAGCCTGCGTTGATCGCGCGAATGCCAGGGATGGTCTGCACGATATTGGCGATGCCCATCACGATGTCGCGCTTTTCATCGGCCGACAGGTTGCCGCGCGCCGAGATCAGGACCTGGGTGAAGTCCGGGTCCTCGTCGGCGAAGAAGATGACGCCGTGATTGAAGACCGTGAAGAGCGTGAAAACGGCGAACACGATGCCGGCGGCCCCCGCAATGACGCGGCCGGGATGACGCGTCAGCCGCTCGGACCAGTGCGCATACCAGCCCGTGATACCCGGAATATCGCGCCAATCGCCGGTCTCCGACGCTTCGATCGCACGCTCATGCTCTTCGTCATGGGCCGGCTGCTTTCCGAAGATGCCGCCCAGCACGGGCATGAAGATCAATGCGACCACCACCGACCCGCCCAGGATGATGATCAAGGTGATGGGGAAGTAACTCATGAACTTGCCCGCGACTCCGGGCCACAGCAGCATCGGCAGGAAGGCGCCGATCATCGTCGCGGTGGAACTGAGCACCGGCCAGAACATGCGAAGTGCGGCTTCGGCGAAGGCCTGCTTCGGCTTGTGCCC
>DATJJM010000176.1:0-17254 GCA_035492535.1 Acetobacteraceae bacterium
CGCGGCGCCAGCTTCGACTTCTGGCGTTCGGAAAAGGCGCTGAGCCAATACGATGACCGCGCGCGCCAGCTGCTGTTCGATGTCGGCCTGACCGGCGAGGCCGAAACCGTGGTGACCCAGCTTCCCTACGGCCAGAAGCGCGCATTGGAGATTGCTACCACGCTCGCGCTCGACCCCGAGGTGATGCTGTTGGACGAGCCCACCGCAGGCATGGGTCACGAAGACGTCGCCCGGGTGGTAGAACTGATCCAGCGCATTCGCGGTGACCGTACTATCCTGATGGTCGAGCACAATCTCTCCGTGGTGGAAGGTCTGTGCGACACCATTACCGTGCTGACGCGCGGCCGCATCCTCGCCGAAGGCGACTACGCCACCGTCTCGAAAAATCCCGATGTGATCACCGCCTATCTGGGGACACCGCATGCTTGAGGTGAAGCGGCTGAACGCCTGGTACGGCGAAAGCCACATTCTGCATGGCGTCGATTTCGAGGTGCGCGAGGGTGAGGTGGTCACGCTTCTGGGCCGCAACGGTGCCGGCAAGACCACCACGCTGAAGTCGATCATGGGCCTGGTGCCACGGCGCGAAGGCAGCATTGAGTTCCGCGGTCGTGAGTTGATCAATGCCATGCCGAACCACGTGGCGCGCGCGGGCATCGCCTTCTGCCCGGAAGAGCGCGGCATTTTCGGCTCGCTCAGCGTGACCGAGAACCTCGTGCTCCCGCCAATTGTGGCGCCTGGCGGTCTGGATATCGACACGATCTACGCCTTGTTCCCCAACCTCAAGGAACGCGCCCGCACGGCGCATGGCACGCGGCTGTCCGGCGGCGAGCAGCAGATGCTGGCGATCGCCCGCATTCTGCGTACCGGCGCCAAGCTGCTTTTGCTCGACGAGCCAACCGAAGGTCTGGCTCCCGTCATTGTCCAGCAGATCGGCCGTACCGTCCGCGAGATCAAGCAACGCGGCTTCACCGTGTTGCTGGTGGAGCAGAATTTCCGCTTCGCCCAGACCGTGGCGGACCGTCACTACGTGATGGAGCATGGCCAGGTGATCGATATGATCCCGAACCATCGTCTCGAAGCGAGCATGGACAAGCTGCACGAGTATCTGGGGGTATGAGGCGAAGCACGACCCTCAACGGGGGAGGCGCCGGGACGCTTGATCACTGAAATCTGGAAGGACTGGCTGTCATGACTATCTCTCGCCGTACGCTGCTGACCACTGCCGTCGCGGCTGGCGCTCTGCCGCTGGCGCGATCGCGCGCCCAGGGTGCTCCCACGATCAAGATTGGCGTGTTGAACGACATGTCGGGACCGTACATGAATACGGGCGGCCCGACCTCGATCGTTTGCTGCAAGCAGGCACTGGAAGATTTCGGAGTTTCCGGCAAGGGCATCAACGTCGAGGTGATCAACGCCGATCACCAGAACAAGCCGGATCTCGCCGTGTCCATCGCCCGGCAGTGGTTCGATCGCGATGGTGTGGACATGATCCTCGACGTGCCGACGTCCTCGGTGGCCCTCGCCCTGCAATCGGTGGTGCGCGAGAAGAACAAGGTATACCTGAACTCCGGCGCCGCCTCGTCCGATCTCACCGGCAAGTCGTGCTCGCCCAATTTCATCCACTGGACCTACGACACTTACATGCTTGCCAAGTCCACGGGCGGCGCGATGGTCAAGGCGGGCGGCGATTCCTGGTATTTCCTCACCGCCGACTACGCGTTCGGCAAGCAGCTGCAATCGGACACCACGGGCTTTGTCACGGCCGCGGGCGGCAAGGTCCGCGGCGCGTCGCCTTACCCGTTCCCCGGCACCAGCGATTTCTCCTCGTTCCTGGTGCAGGCACAATCCAGCGGTGCGAAGGTGCTGGGCCTGGCGAATGCCGGTGCCGACACCGTGAACTCGATCAAGCAGGCCCGTGAGTTCGGCCTGAATCAGTCGATGAAGCTCGCGGCGCTGCTGATGTTCGTCACCGACGTGCACGCACTCGGCCTCGACGTCGCGCAGGGCCTGAACCTGACCGAGAGCTTCTATTGGGACCTGAACGACCGCACGCGCGCCTTCACCAACCGTGTGAAGCCGAAGACGCCGAACAACTGGCCCAACATGATCCACGCAGGCTGCTACTCCGCGACGCTGCACTATCTGAAGATCGTTGCCGAAATGGGCGCGGCCGAAGCCAAGAAGGACGGCGCCGCGACGGTCGCCCGCATGAAGGCGATGCCGGTCGAGGATGACTGCTTCGGCAAGACCACGATCCGCGAGGATGGCCGCAACCTCACCCCTGCGTTCCTCTTCGAGGTGAAGAAGCCGTCGGAAAGCAAGGGAGCTTGGGACTACTACAAGCTGGTCGTATCTACGCCTGGCGACCAGGCATACAGGCCGCTCGCTGACGGGCACTGCCCGCTGGTGAAAGCCTGATCGGCGCACGGCGGGGCGGGGAGAGAACAAGATGATGACGATCTTCGGTATCCCCGGCCCGCTGCTGTTCGGCCAGCTTCTGCTGGGCCTGATCAATGGCGCGTTTTACGCCATGCTGTCGCTCGGCCTGGCCGTCATCTTCGGGATGCTCAACATCATCAACTTCGCGCACGGCGCGTTTTTTATGATGGGCGCGTTCGCTGCCTGGATGCTGCTGCAATACACCGGCATCGGTTACTTTCCGGCACTCATCCTGGCGCCATTGGTCATCGGCGCCATCGGTGTCGTGCTGGAGAAGACCATCATCAGCCGGCTTTACAAGCTGGACCACCTTTATGGGTTGCTGCTGACCTTCGGCATGTCGTTGGTCATCGAGGGGCTGTTCCGTAATTACTATGGCAGTTCCGGTCTGCCGTACCAGATTCCATCGGTCCTGCAGGGTGCGACGAACCTTGGCTTCATGTTCCTGCCGAATTATCGCGGCTGGGTGGTGGTCGCGGCATTGATCGTGTGCGTTGCCACCTGGGCGATCATCGAGAAGACGCCGCTTGGCGCCACGCTGCGTGCCGCTACCGAGAACGCATCGCTGGTCCAGGCTTTCGGCGTCGATGTGCCGCGCGTGATCACGCTGACCTTCGGCGGCGGCGTCGCCCTTGCCGCGTTCGCCGGTGTGCTGGCCGCGCCGATCTACTCGGTGAACCCCAACATGGGCGACAACTTCATCAACACCGTGTTCGCCGTCGTGGTCATCGGCGGCATGGGCTCCATCATGGGCGCCATCGTGACCGGGTTCGCCCTGGGTGTGATCGAGGGCCTCACCAAGGTGTTTCTTCCGCAGTTCTCGGCCACCGTGGTCTTCTTGGTGATGGTGCTGGTGCTGCTGACCATGCCGCACGGGTTGTTCGGAAAGCGCGCCTGACATGTTCGGTTTTTCCCGTTCCCAGCAGATCGCGTTCCTGATCATGGTCGTGCTGATCGTGGTGTGTCCCTACATCCTGTATCCCGTGTTCCTGATGCGGGTGCTGTGCATGGCGCTGTTCGCCTGCGCCTTCAACCTGATGATCGGCTATGTCGGGTTGCTGTCCTTCGGCCATGCTGCGTTCTTCGGCATGGGCAGCTATATCGCCGCATGGACGATGAAGTTCTGGCACGTCGATGCCGTGGTCGCGATCATGTTCGGCGGACTGACCGGTGCGGTTTTGGGTGCGTGCCTTGGCTACCTGGCGATCCGTCGCTCCGGCATCTACTTCGCCATGATTACGCTCGCGCTCGCGCAGCTCGTCTACTTCTTCTGCAACGAGGCTTCGTTCACCGGCGGCGAGGACGGCATCCAGCAGGTGCCGCGCGGCCATCTGTTCGGCGTGATCAACTTGAACAATGACATGGCGATGTACTGGGTGGTCGCGGCGGTGTTCCTCGGCGGGTTCCTGCTGATCCACCGCATCATCCATTCGCCATTTGGTCAGGTGCTGAAGGCAATCCGCGAGAACGAACCCCGAGCCACATCGCTCGGCTACCGCACCGACGACTACAAACTGATAGCCTTCACCTTATCGGCAATGCTGTCAGGTGTGGCAGGCGGCACCAAGGCGCTCGTGTTCGGCATCGCTACACTGACCGACGTGCACTACTCGACATCCGGCGAGGTGGTGCTGACCACGCTGCTCGGCGGCCTGGGTACCGTATTCGGTCCGACGATGGGTGCCGTCCTGGTGGTGACGATGGAGAATTACCTCGCGCAATTCGGCCAGTGGGTGACGGTGACCCAGGGCGTCATCTTCATGCTGTGCGTGCTGGCATTCCGACGCGGCGTGATCGGCGAACTCGGCGGCAAGCTACGCCTGGCGCTGTAGCCAACCGCACAGGCGGGTCACGTCTCGAGCTGATCTCGAACGACGAAATTCACCAGCCGCCCGGGGATTGCGACCTCCTTCGCGATTGTTTTGCCATGCAACAGCGCCGCAACCTGCGGTTCGCCCTTCGCCGCAGCAACAAGCTGCGCTCGATCCAACCCTGCTGCCGCGTGAAAGCGATGACGCAGCTTACCATTCACCTGAACGACGTATTCCTTCCGCTCATCCAGAGCCAATGCAGTATCGAAACGCGGCCATGCCACGTCCGCTCAGACGTGGGTACCCGCGTCGCGGTCGTCGGTCACGACCGACACCATATCAATGCCAGCCTTGGATAGTTGCTGCACATCGCTCCAGGTTGGCACTTGGCGTGCCAGCACATGCGCATGGTGCATGTGGAGTTCGTCGTTCAGTTGACGCAGGCGCTCCATGTCCCTGGCCGAAGGCCGTGCAAGTCGCTCGCCCCGAAGCACGACATTTGCACCGCTCAACAGCGAGAAGTCGACGGGCGGAGTCTCCAGTCCGTCAGCCTCGAAACCGACGGTGTGGCAGTACGGGCGTATCCGCAGCACGCATTCCAGCATCCGGCTTTTTGGGAGACCTTTCGGTATTCCATACAGCACGGGAACCAGTCGCTCTCGCAGCCGCGGATCCAGCGCCGCGCAGGCCCCGATGTAACGCTCGATCCGCCGGCGATCGAGGAACACATCGAAATCCAGGTTCACCATGATCAGCCGTGACCCGCCCGAGGCGATCTGTGCCAACGCCTGGTCGGCCGCATGGCCGAGCACCAGCAGATCGAGATCGAAGTTCTGCCGATCAGCCGTCGACAGGGCCGAATACGCGGCAAGGACCCTATTTTCCTCGTCAACCTGCAACTTGACGAACTGGGCGACGACATCACGCGTGCGCCGGCTGTGGACCTGCTCGAACCGATATGTCCTGTTCTGCAGCGCCGCTTTCAAGGTGTCCCTGGCCTGAGCCTCGATCTGGGCGAGCCTCGTGTTGATGCGCTCGTCGATGATCGCGGCAATCGCATCGGTGGATTGCCCTGGGATGTCCGGTACCTCGATCGACGCCGCGATCGATGACACGTTGGCCGCGGCTGGCGTGTCTCCTTCGCCAATCAGCTTGTTGCGGACGTCCCGCGCGATCGCCGCGGCGCGCAAGGCGGCCTCGTCCTCGCTGCAATCACTGAAACAGATCAGGAAGCCGCCATCGGCCGTGCGCGTACAGATGTCGCGCGGGCCGCAACGCTGACGGATGACGTGTTCCGCGCTCGCCATCGCGCGTTCGGCCATCGCGTTCCAGCGCGGGCCGAGTGACTCTTTCACTTCCTCCAGCCCGATCATCTTGATCTTGCCGGCAACCCGTACCGACATCGCCGGCCCGCTCTCCGGTCGCGGCAAGACAGTGATGATACGGAACCGGCGCAGATCTTCCCGCTGCACGGTCGTCGACGTGATCTCGACGGAGACCTCGCTGCCATCCGCACGCAACAGTTTGGTTGCAGCCGTGTAATCGCGGCCATCGGCGATCTGACGCTCACGCGCCGCCTGGATCGATGGCCGCATGCTTGGTGCATTGCATTCCATCGCACTCTTGCCGACCAGGCCGCCAGGTGGATATCCCAGGAGCTCGTCGAGCGCCGGATTGCTCATCTGGATCAATCCGTCATGTGCGATGATGGCAACCGGCGCCTTCACAGCAAGGAACACCTTGGCGAGCAGCCCCTGAATGGCCGCCTGCTGCTGCCTGGCACGCAGGCTCTCGGTGATGTCGCGCCCAAGTACCACGAAACTGGTGGGCGCGTGGTCGCGGGCGGGCATCATGTGAAGGCCGAACCAGAAGGGACTGCCGTTCTTTCGACGGCACAGCAACTCACAGCGAACAGGGCGCCTGTCCCGCGCGGCTTGCTCGAGTTCGTCGCAGCGCGACTGCCCGACTTCATCCGCCGCCAATGCCCGCAACTGCTGCGCTATCAGCTCTTCATGGCCGAAGCCGCTGGCACGGCAGAAGGCATCGTTGGCCGCGATGACGGTGAGATCGTCCGCGGCATCGCTCGCCTTCTCCAAAACGAGAACGCAGTCGTCGGAATGGTCCAACGTCTCGTAGACCATGCGCTGAAGTGATGTGTCGTCTATGAGTCCGTGCTGCATTCTCCTGATCCGCATCGGCTCAGCCGCACATTATGCAACCCATCAGCTTAAGCAGAGGCTAAGAGGCGGCACGGTGTCTCCGTCCGTCTGAACCCGCGGGAGTTCGCGGCGCAACGGATGGCGAGAGCTCCATCGGCCCTAGCGTGACGAATGAGCGACGCGCTTGACCCATGCGCCAGCCCGGGCGACTGCATCCCGCGCCTTCTGCAAGCCATCGGTCGCGCGGAAGAAGCCGTGGAGCACGCCGGCGTAGGTCTCCGTTTCCACCGGCACGGCGGCAGCGCGCAGCTTGGCCACCAGCGCTTCGCCTTCGGAGCGCAGCACGTCGAGTTCTGCCAGCAGCACCAGCACCGGCGGCAACCCCGTCAGATCGGCGCGCAAAGGTGCGGCGAGCGGATGGGCACGATCGGCCTCATGCGGCACGTAGGAATCCCAGTAGAACGCCATCTTGTCGCGTGTCAGCACGTGCCCGGCGCTGAATTCCCGATAGCTCGGCGTATCGAGCCTGCTGTCGCACACCGGATAGGCCGTGACGATGCCGGCCAGAGCCGGTCCGCCGGTGTCACGCAGCAGCAGTGCCGTCGCGAGCGCCAGATTGCCACCGGCTGAATCGCCCCCCAGCAATATGCGCGATGGATCAAAGCCCCAGGCGGCACCTTCGCGCGAGATATGCCGCACCACCGCCGCACACTCCTCCAGCGCCTGCGGAAACTTCGCCTCCGGCGACAGCGCATAATCGACGCTGACGGTTGCCACCTCCCCGCCGGCAGCGAGCGACCGTGCGGCGCAGTCGTGCGTATCCACCGACCCCCACACCCAGCCGCCTCCATGAAAATACACCAGCACCGGCAGCGGCCGATCGGTGCGCGGCCGATGCACGCGGCAATAGATCCGCCGCCCGCGCGCGGCGATCCAGCGCTCCGTGGTCTCCGCCATGTCCGGGCCACGCACCATGCGCGCCAGCGTGATCGCGTCATTCACCGCCCGATGCGGCTCCAGCGGCAGTTCCAGCTTCACCGGCGGGAATTTGGCCGCGATGGCTTCGCCGGCCTGCTGGTAGGCCACCATTTCCGGATCCCAGCGCGACCGATCGCTCATGGCATTCTCCCCTTATTCGCTGGTTCATCTTGCCGGTTTATGATGGCAGGTGCCATGCATCTGATGCGCGATAAGCCCGCCGGCCGTTTCAGTCCGGCTTGCCTGTTCCGTCCTGAGTCCGTCGTCGTTGTCGGCGGCGACACCGTCATCGGTCGCCAGGCAAGGGCGAACCTTGGTTCGGGCACGTTCCAGGGCGAGATCCTGACAGTTGAGACGCCGGACCAGATCAAGGCGTTGCCGGCGGCCGCGGACCTTGCGTTATTCGCGACGCAGCCCACGCTGGACGTGCTTCGCGCGCTGGCGTCCAAGGGGACGCTCGCCGCGGCGGTGCTTTGCCCAGCCGATGCCCTGACCGAACTGTCGCGCCAGAGCGGCGTCCGCATGCTGGGGCCAGACTCCTTTGGCATCGCGGTGCCTGGGATCGGCCTGAATGCGTCGCGAGCGCACCTGCCCTTGCCGGCAGGGCGTGTCGCACTGGTCTCGCAATCTTCGGCACTGTGCCGCACCATTTTGGATTGGGCGCAGCCGAACGGCATTGGATTCAGCCATATCGTCGGCATTGGCGGCCGCGCCGACATCGGCTTCGGCATCGTGCTCGACTGGCTGTCGCGCGACCCCGGCACAGGCGCGATCCTGCTGGAGATCAAGGAACTTCGCAGCCGCCGCGCCTTCCTGTCCGCCGCACGCGCCGCTGCGAAGTTGCGCCCGGTCGTCGCGATCCGTCCCGGCACATTGCACGCCGATCCAAGCGGCGTGACCGATCGTGCCTTCGAGGCGGCCTTGCGTCGCGCTGGCGTACTGTTCGTCGATCATCTCGAGGACCTGCTGGCTGCCGCCGAGACCCTGGCGCGTGCCAGACCAACGCGGAGCGAGGCGCTTTGCATCGTCACCAATGCCGTCAGCGCCGGCCAACTTGCGGCCGACGCGGTGCTGCGCGACGGCATGCAGTTGGCCGGTGATATCGTGCGCGTTGCGCCGGAGGCATCGCAACAACTGGCCGCGCATGCGCTGGCGGCATCGGACTGTGGCGGCGTGCTGGTCGTGCATGTTCCCGCCGGCGACACGGACGACACCGCGATTGCCGCGCTGGCCGCGTGCCGCGACAAAATGAAATTGCCACTGCTGGTGTGCGCGATGGGCGAGACGACCGGCGCGGCGCATCGCCAGACATTGGCGAAGGCCGGCCTCGCTGTCTTCGCCGCACCGGAACAGGCTGTGCGAGGGTTCCGCCACCTGGTGCAGGATCGCCGCAACCGCGCCGCCGCGCGGGAATTGCCAGGCAGTGACGTGCTGAGCGCCGCTGCGGACCGCGACACGGTGCGCGGCGTGTTTGCCTCGGTTCGTCGGGCTGGCCGGCTCGGTACGATGCAGGATGAGGCACTGGCCGTGTTGAATGCCTACGGCATTCCGTCGGTACCCAACCGCGTTGTGACCTCGGCGGATGATGCGGCTGATGCAGCTTCGTTGCTCGGCTTCCCCGCGGTGGTGAAGCTGCGCCAGAGCGTTCGCCCGAACGCGCGCGCTTCCGGCGGACTCGCGCTCGACCTCCACGACGCGCACGAAATCGTCGAGGCAGCGCGACGGTTGATCGGCTCCAATGCCGACCACCTGCTCGTGCAGCGCCAGGCGGTGCGGTGGCGCGAGCTGCGGATACAGGTGGCCGATGACGCAACCTTCGGGCCCATCATCAACTTCGGCCAGGGCGGCACCACAGCGGATATCGTCGGCGATATCGCAGCCGATCTGCCGCCGCTCAATCTGCCATTGGCCCATGCGCTGATCGGACGCACCCGTGCGGCCGCGACGCTTGGCCGCTTCCGCGACAATCCGCCAGCGAACGAAACGGCGGTCGCCGAGGCGCTGGTGCGCGTCAGCCAGCTCATCGTCGACTTCCCCGAGATCGCCGAGCTCGATCTCAACCCATTGATCGTCGATACCGACGGGGTGGTCGCCGCGGATGCCTGGATCTGCCTGCGCGACTCCGGCGACCGTGGCGGAGGTCTGGCGATCTCGCCCTATCCCGCCGAACTCGTCGAACGCTGGGTTGCATCCGATGGCGAGCGTCTCGTGGTCCGTCCGATCCGTCCGGAGGATGCCGAACAGCACGGCGCATTCTTCGGCAGGCTGTCGCCACAGGACATCCGCTTCCGCTTCTTCACCGCGATGCGCGAGCTGTCGCCCGAGCAGACGGCACGCCTGACCCAGATCGACTATGACCGCGAGATGGCCTTCCTCGCGATCCGCGAGGCGACGGGGGAGACCGTCGGTGTCGCGCGTCTGGTGTGCGAGAGTGAGCGCGACGGCGAATTCGCCATCATCGTGCAACAGGACATGAAGGGCAGGGGGGTCGCATCGCATCTGATGCACCGGCTGATCGCGTGGGCGCGGGTGCGGGGGTTGTCCAATGTCATCGGTCAGGTCCTGGCTGATAACGCCCCGATGCTCGCCTTTGTGCGCCACCTCGGATTCAGCGTCCGCCGCATGCCGGAAGAGCCCGACGTTATGGAAGCACGGCTCGCGCTGGAGTAGTGTTCCCCGATGGGAACGTCCGCCGTAAGGCTCCCCGGCGCCGATATACGCGCCGCGCGCCGTCACGCTATCCTGTTCGTGCTGAGCGCATCCGCGACCTTCACCTTCGGTTCGGCCATCGTGAAAGCGCTGACCGCGGATTTCCCCGTCATGGAGATCGTCGCCTTCCGCTCGACGATTGGTTTCCTGTTGTTGCTGCCTGCGATCATCCGGTCGGGAGGGTGGGCGGCCATGCGCACCCAGCGCCCGCGCGGCCACGCGCTGCGGACGATCTACGGCTTCATCGGCACCATCACGTCGGTCTACGGTTTCGGCGTGCTGCCACTGGTCACAGTCACGGCCCTTGGCTTTGCCATGCCGCTGATCCTGACGATCGTGTCCATCCCACTGCTGGGCGAACGAGTTGGCCCCCGACGCGCGACGGCGGTGGTGGTTGGGTTGGGCGGCGTGTTGTTGATGCTGCGGCCGTGGCAGGTGGGAGCGGATGCCATGCCTCTTGGCGCCGTGGCCATCGTCATGGCCGGCGTCTTCACCTGGGCGCTGTCGATGATCAACATTCGTCAGATGGGCGACGCCGGGGAACGCAACGTCACCATCGTGGCTTGGTACAGCCTGGGAACGGCGTCGCTGGCGGCAATTGGCTGCATCGGCAATTGGGTAACGCCGACGCCCTGGCAATTCGGAACGCTGGTCTGCGCCGGCCTGACATCGGGCATTGCGCAACTGCTGATGACCGAAGGCTATCGCGCGGCCGAAACCTCGCTGGTGGCGCCGTTCGAGTACGGCGCCATCATCTATGCGACCGTACTGGGCATCGCGATCTGGGGCGAATGGCCCGACATCTGGAGCCTGGTCGGCATCGTGGTGCTGATCGCCTCGGGTCTCTACATCTGGCAACGGGAAGTGACACTAGGGATCAGGCGGTAGCGGCTACGCCACTTCGCCGACGCGCACCAGCAGCTTGCCGAAGTTCCGTCCCCGCAGCATGCCGGCCAGGGCGTCCGGCGCATTGTCCAGTCCTTCGACGATATCCTCTCGGTAGATCAGGCTGCCATCCGCCACCCAGGGGGCCGCGAGCTGGCGCCATTCCACCAGCTTCTCCGGCTTGTCGGAGACGATGAACCCCTGGATCAGGATGCGCTTGCCGACCACGAAGCCGAGGTTTGGCCCGGGCGGGAACTCTGCCTCGTTGTACTGCGAGACCATTCCGCACATCGCAACGCGCGCGAACGGGTTGAGCAGGTCGAACACCGCCGCCTGCACCGCGCCGCCGACATTCTCGAAATAGCCGTCGATGCCATTGGGGCAAGCCGCCGCCAGTTCCCGGTGCAGGTCCATCGACCGGTGATCCACACAATCGTCGAAGCCCAGACTGTCCTGCACCCACAGGCATTTTTCCGCACCGCCGGCCACGCCAACCACGCGTGCACCGGCCCGCTTGGCAAGCTGGCCTGCCACCGAGCCAACGGCGCCGGAGGCGGCGGAGATCACCACCGTCTCGCCCTTCTTGGGCTGGCAGATCTCGGTGATGCCGCGATAGGCGGTGGCACCCGGCATGCCCAGCACCCCCAGATAGGCCGACAACGGCGCGCCATGCCGCGGCAGCTTGACCAGTTGAGAGCCGGGGCTGACCGAATGCGTCTGCCAGCCTCGCGGGCCGACGACCACGTCGCCGGGCACGAAGTCGGCGTGTGTCGAGGCGATCACCTCACCCACCGTCTCGCCGGTCATCACATCGCCCGGGTTCACTGGCTGTGCGTACAATTGCTGCTCACGCAGGCGTCCGCGCATGTAGGGATCGATCGACAGCCAGAGTGTTCGCGTGATGACCTGATCGGGGCCGGGCTGCGGGATCGCATCCTCGCGCACCTCGAAATCCTCCCGCCGAGGTGCACCGGAGGGGCGATGCTTCAGCACCACCGAGCGGCGGATCGCGGAATTCTGGCTCATGGTGTGCCTTTCCGTACGGATTATTCCCAATTTCGCCACAGAGATGGAGTGTGGTGCAACCGCACTGCAAATATCCCCCTCTCATAGATGCGGGGCCAGTGCGCCGAGGAGACCGTCATGGCCGTCATCGATGTTGCAATTCAGCCGGATGGCCGCACCCGTGTGTGGTTCGACTGCCGTGCCAAGCCGCGACCCGAGGACGAGAAGCGCATCGCGCAGGTGCTGGCCGATGCGATGGCGGACGATGAGGCCGCCGATCGCAAGCAGGCGAACTGACCGCGATCAGGCAGCGTCCGATCGCAGCACCAGTCGCCCGGTCACCTTTCCATCGCGTAGCCGCATCAGCGCATCGTTGGCCTGGTTCTGCGGCACGGTCGCAACCGGCAAGGCCGGCAATGACCCCTCCTGCGCCAGCTTCACCAGTTCGCGTAGCTCTTTGGGATTGCCGACGTAGCTGCCCTGCACGGTCAGGGCGCGGATTGCCATCAGTGGCAGTGGCACCGTCAGCTCGCCGCCGAACAAGCCGACTTGGATCAGCTTGCCGCCCTTGCGGAGTGCCTCAAAGGCGAAGCGCGCGGTCTCCGTGCCGTTGACCAGATCGATCACCGCCAGCACAGGGCCGCCCGTGGTTTCCAGGATGCGCCTGGTGACGCCCTCGCCACTGCCATCCACGACCTTGTGCGCACCAGCCTTCAGTGCGGCCTCACGCTTTTCGGCACTGATGTCCACCACCACGATGTTCTGGTGCTTCATCGCCCGCAGCACGGCGATGGCGTTCAGGCCGAGGCCGCCGGCGCCCACCACCACGATCGCTTCGCTGGGCGGCACTGGCATGGCCTTGCGGATCGCTGAATAGACGGTGATGCCGGAGCAGGCATAGGTCGCCGCAACCGCCGGATCGAGTGTGCCAGGATCGACCAGGTGCCGCGGATGCGGCGCGATCACATGCGTGCCGTAGCCGCCGTTGGCATAGACGCCCAGGCTGCGCGGCGTGAGGCACATATTGTCCTCCTCCGCGAGACACTTGTCGCAGGTGCCGCAGCCGAGCCAGGGGAAGACGATACGCAGGTCGCCTACCTTCACGCCCTTGGCGTCGGGGCCAAGCTTTGCCACCCGGCCGACGATTTCATGCCCCATGGCGAGCGGCAGGACCACGCCGCGATCCTTCAGCGACATGTGCTTGCCGCCGCCCAGGTCGTAAAAGCCTTCCCAGATGTGCAGGTCGGAGTGGCAGACGCCGCAATGGGTCACCTCGACCAGCACCTCGGTGCCCTTCGGCTCCGGTGTCGGCCATTCGAGCTCCTGCAACGGCTTGCCATTCTCGACCACGGCCCAGGCGCGCATGATTCAATCTCCCTCATCGACCTCGCGGGTCGGCAAGGGGACACGAGCCACGCCGTGCGTCAACCCGCCACGGACAGTCACCACAGCCAGGTTGTTGCGCTGGGATAGGGCTGAATCGCGGACGCGAATTTCAGCCCCGTCACACAACGTACGATCAACCACACCACGGTGAAGAGCAGCAGCAGCCAGCCAATGACAACGAATGCCAGCACGAAGCCGATCACACCGTACAGGAGACCGATCCAGAATGTTCTGATCTGCAGCTGGTAGTGGCTCTGCGCCCAGTCTGGTGCGCCGCTTCGGTTCACGTAGGCCGTGATCACGCCAATCAGATGCGTGATCCCAACAGCCAAGCCAACAAGATATAGGATATATACGACGGTCACCATGCCGGAGCGATCGGATATGGCGGCTTGATTTGCCGGCACGTCGTTCATGGTTCACCTCCGCCACGAGGATGGATTGCTCGATTGCCTTGCGACGAGTCTAGACAACAGACACGTCGTTACACAATTGCCAATCCACCCACAATGACGAGGGGCAGCGTCATCAACCCTACTTGTTCAGCGCTTCCGGATTGGTCACGCGCACCGGCTTGCCGTCGAGAAATGCCAGCGCGTTCTCGATGCTTTGTGGATAGAACACGTCCCACGTCTCTTTCACACCGTAGCCGAGGTGCGGCGTCATCACCACGTTGGCCGCGCCGCGCAGCGGATGGCCCGGCGGCAGAGGCTCGCGATCGAACACGTCCAGCGCGGCGACGATACGCTTCGCCTGGACTGCCTCGATCAATGCCTTCTCATCGACGATGGGACCACGAGACGTGTTGACCAGGATGGCACCCGGCTTCATGCGCGCGAGATCGCCGGCGCCGAGCAGGCCGCGTGTGCGATCGGACAGCACCAGATGGATACTCACCGCATCGGACCGTGACAGCAGATCCTCTTTCGATACCATCGTGGCGCCCGCTGCCCGTGCCTTTTCCGGGGTCAGGTTCTGGCTCCAGCCAAGCACCGTCATGCCGAGGGCATTGCAATAGCGCGCCATATGCGAACCGAGCCTGCCGAGCCCCAGCAGGCCGATCGTCTTGCCCGCGAGCGCATAGCCAACAGGCACGCTTTCCTGGAACTTCCCGGCGCGGATGTTCGCATCGCCGGCTGCGATCCAGCGCGCCGCGGAGATCAGCAGGCCGAGGGCCAGTTCAGCCGTCGCCGCTTCGTTGTTCTGGCCACCCGTGGTGTTGCACACCACGACACCGCGCGCGGTGCAGGCCGCGGTATCCAGCGAGGCATTGCGCGCGCCGGTCATCCCCAGCATGCGCAGCTTGGGCAGCCGGTTGATCAGCGACGCCGGCAACGGCGTGCGCTCGCGCATCGACAGCACGATGTCGAAGTCGGCGAGCTGGCGGGCAGCATCGTCTTCATTGTCGAATGCCTTGGCGAAGAACACGACCTCGGCGCGGGCCTGCAACTTCGACCAATCCGCGCTGCCGCGCGCCACACCCTGCCAATCGTCCAGCACTGCTACCTTGGTCATGTCTCACTCCCTACGTCAGATGACGCCCTGCTGCTTCAACGCCAGTATCTCATCGGCCGACAGTCCAAGCCAGCCACCATAGATCGCCTCGTTATGCTGACCGATGATGGGACTGGGCGTGGTCGGCACCTTCTCGGCACCGTGCAGCCGCAGCGGCGTGGTCGGTACGACGATGTTGCCGAGCTCCGGATGATCGATCCGCTCCAGCATGCCACGGCCGTGCATGTGTGGATCGTTCATCACCTCCGGCACCGTTCGCACCGGTGCACACGGAATCCGATAGCGCTTGGCGATGGCGAAAATCTCGTGCTTGCCAAGTGTCTTTGTCCATGCCGCCACGACATCGTCGGTTGCTTCCAGATTGGCGGTGCGCGCCGCGTTGTTGGCAAAGCGCGGATCGTCGGCGAGTTCCGGGCGCCCCATCGCCTGTGCCAGGTTCTTCCAATGCGCTTCTGTCACGACGTGGATCGCGACCCAGCCATCCGCCGTCGGATAGGCATTGTAGGGAGCGCTCGCCAGGCCTGACTGGCGGTTGCCAGTGCGCGGCGGCTCTTTCCCAGTGCGAACATGATACTCCATGCTGGAGGCGAGCGACGAATACACTGCCTCCTGCATCGACACTTCGACCATCTGTCCTTCGCCCGTGCGCTCCCGATGGAGCAGCGCGGTGACGATCGCCGCGTAGAGATGGATGCCACCCATGAAGTCCACCAGCGTGGGGCCGGCCTTCACCGGAGGGCCATCGGGAAAGCCAGTGACGCTCATGATGCCGGACTGCGCCTGGATGGTGAAATCCATCGCCAGGTTGTCGCGGTCCGGTCCGGTAATGCCGTAGCCAGAGCCGCTGGCGTAGATCAGCCGCGGGTTGATCTGCTTCAATGCCTCGTAACCGATCCCCAGGCCATCCAGCGTACCGGGAGAGAAATTCTCCAGCAGCACGTCGCCACGGCGCACCATCTCGCGCAGCAGTTCGCGCCCGCGTTCCGACTTGATGTTCAGCGTGATGGCACGCTTGTTGGAGTTGAGCATCGCCACCGGCAGTGTTGTGTGTTTGCCGGGCGGGGCGCGACGCCGGGCTGGTTCGCCGTGCGGCGGCTCGATCTTGATCACGTTGGCGCCGGCCTTCGCCAGCAGCAGCGAGGCGTAGGGGCCTTGGAATATCTGCCCGAAGTCGATCACAGTGATACCGGCCAGCGGGGTGTTCATGCGTGACGCTCCACCGAAGGAAGGACCTCACCATGCGACGCCTGCGCGTGCTGCGAAAGGCCGACACGGCCGATGAGCTGGAACTGGTTGTGGAACAATGCGATCCGCCGCGTCCTGGTGCAGATGAGGTGCTGGTGGAAATCCATGCCGCCGGCATCAACCGCAGCGATGTCTCGGCGGCAATAGGGCGGATGCCCCAGGCGGTTTGGCCGCGGACGCCTGGGCGCGATTGGGCCGGGACGGTCGTCGAGGGCCCGTCCGGGTTGATTGGCCGCGAAGTCTTTGGCGCGGGAGGGGATCTGGGCATCACGCGTGACGGTACGCATGCCAGCCATCTGCTTGTGCCCTGCAATGCGATTGTGGAGCGGCCCGCAGCGCTGACGTTGGCCGAAGCGGGCGCGCTGGGCGTGCCCTTCGTTACCGCGCAGGAAGGTTTTGTTCGAGCGGGCATGCCGAAGCCCGGCGATGTGGTGCTGGTGATGGCGGTCAACGGCAAAGTCGGGCAGGCGGCGGCGCAGATCGCCGCAATGCTTGGCGCCCGGGTGTTCGGCGTGTCGCGGCGAGCGGAGCCGTTCGCGCACGCGCATTGTCCGGTGCGGATGATCGATGGCTCGAGCGAGGACGTCGCGGCGGTGGTGCGCGCGGAGACCGATGGGCACGGCGCCGATATCGTCTACAACACTGTCGGCAGTCCGTATTTTGCCGCGGCGAATGCGGCGATGGCACACGGCGGGCGACAGATCTTCATCGCCACGATCGAGCGGCCGGTGCCGTTCGACATTTTCGCGTTTTATCGCGGGCGGCACAGCTATTTCGGGATTGATTCGCTGGCGCTGGATGCGTGTGCGTCGGCGGCGCTGCTGCGCGAACTGCTGCCGGGCTTCGTCAGCGGAGCGTTGCGGCCATTCCCGGTGAAGGAGTCAGCGCGCTTTTCGTTCGATAGCGCGGCCGAAGCCTATCGCACGGTGCATGCGATCGATCGCGACAGGATGGTTCTTGTTCCGTCGCTCAATGTGTCTGAGCGCTGACTCGCTCGGAATTGCTTCGTCGCCTACGCTCCTTGCAATGACAGGGGGCGGCTATGGCCATTGTTATCACAGTTGCGCAGCAGAAGGGGGGCACGGGCAAGACCACACTCGCGGCCAACCTCGCCGCCGCCTT
>DATJJM010000177.1:0-4940 GCA_035492535.1 Acetobacteraceae bacterium
CGCACTGACAAGCATGGAATTCGATTTGCTGAACGCTTTCGCTCGGAATCCCAATCGTGTGCTGACGCGTGATCGGTTGCTTGACCTCGCGCACCATCGCGGTAGTGAACCATTTGATCGAAGCATCGATATCCGCATCGCACGACTCCGACGGAAGATCGAACCTGACCCCAGCAAGCCGCAGGTCATCAAAACAATCCATGGCAGCGGCTACATGTTCGTCAGTCCAAAGTGATGGAGGGAGAGGTTCCAGGCCAATCCCGGTTGGTCGCCGGTGAGGCTGAGTTACGAATGTTGCTGGACAGCGTGCCCGCGCGGGTTGTGTTGCTCGACCGCAATCGGCGGCATTGGTACGTGAACCAGGATTATGCCCGATTCGTCGGGCGGCCCATCGCGGAGATCCTCGGCCGAACCGTGCAGGATATCATCGGCGCGGGGCCGTATGTGGAATTGCAGCCGTTGGGCGCGAGGGCCCTAGCAGGCGAGGTCGTGCACTGGCAGGGCTGGATGCCCCACCATCAAACCAAGGAGCCGCTGTTCGTTCAGCGGTTCTACGTGCCTTACAGAGCCGCCTGCGGCTCAATCCAAGGCTATTTCATTCTAACACGCGACCTCACCGAACTGAAGCGCACCGAACAGCGCCTGGCCGAGCAACTGACGGCGCTGCATGCGAGCCAGGCCTTGGCCGAAGCCATCACCACAGCTGCGCTGGACAGCGTGATTGTCGTTGACGAAGCCGGTGTCGTTGTCTCGTTCAACCCCGCCGCCGAAGCGACATTCGGCTATACGAAGACATATGCCATTGGCAAATCAATATCAGATTTGATCGTGCCGCCGCAACAGCGTGAGGCGCATGCGGCGAGCTTGCAGCGATACCGCATGACAGGCGAGGCACGATGGCTTGGCCGGCGTGTCGAGATGGAGGCGATGCGTTCAAATGGTAGCACCTTTCCGGCCGAACTGGCAGTCTGCGAGGTGAAGCTGCCGGAGCGTCGGCTGCTCGCGACCTACCTCCGTGACCTGACCCCGCGGAAGGAAGCCGAGGCAGAGATCAAGCGACAACGGGACGCATTGCATGAGAGTGAGAAGCTTGCCGCATTTGGTTCCCTGCTCGCCGGCGTCGCCCACGAACTGAACAATCCACTATCCATCGTGATCGGCCACGCCGTTCTGCTGGAGGAGGAAGCGCAGGACGTCGGTATAGATGCGCTGGTCGATCGTGCCGAGAGGCTCAGAATGGCGGCCGAACGATGCGGTCAAACTGTGTCAACGTTCCTTTCCATGGCGCGCCATCGCGGCATCCGCCGTGAACCGGTCAAGCCGGGTGCGATGCTACGGTCGGTGCTGGATCTGCTGGACGACGACCAATCAGCGAGCGACATAGAATTGGTTTGCGAACTGTCTGCCGGACTGCCCGCCGTCATGGGCGATCCGGACCAGCTTCATCACGTGCTCACCAACCTGATCGTCAATGCACGACAGGCACTGCAAGATGCGCCACTGCCGAGACAGATCCGGGTCACCGCGATCGTTGCCGGCCCGACGCTGGAAATAGCGGTGAGCGACAATGGGCCAGGGGTGCCGGACGATATTTGCGGCCGCATCTTCGATCCGTTCTTTACCACCAAGAAGCCGGGTGCGGGTACCGGCATCGGTCTCGCTGTTTCGCGTGGCATCGCCGAGGCGCATGGCGGCAGCCTGACGCTCGCGCCATCCGCCCAAGGCGCCCGCTTCCTTTTGCGGTTGCCCTTGTTTAGCGCCATGTCCGGAACAACTGATACATCGTGCATGCAAGCGGGAAAAACGTAGGAAACAACCGTCCGTTAGATCTCGGCACAGCAAATTGGAGCTGTGTCATGAGCCCTCTGGATCTCGCAACCGCAAACACCGCAGCCAGCGCCCTGTCCAAGGGCCTGAGCTATGTTAGTGGCACGTCGATTCGTCCGCTACTTGGGATGACCATCGGTGCCGCCTTCGACCGCTCCGTGGCACAATGGGGCGATCGCAGTGCACTGGTTGTACGCCACCAGAACATACACTGGAGCTATGACGAGCTTGCCGAACAGGTTGATCTGCTTGCGGCAGGTCTGCTTTCCTACGGATTACGTCCTGGCGATCGCGTCGGAATCTGGTCACCCAATCGGGCAGAATGGGTTGTTGCTCAGTTTGCCACGGCAAAGGCCGGGCTCATACTGGTGAACATCAACCCGGCATATCGGCCGGTCGAGCTACAGTATGTGCTGCGCAAGGTCGGATGCCGTGCATTGATCACGGCAACGGCATTCAAGTCCAGTGACTATCTCGGAATGCTGACGAGCATTGCACCGGAGTTTCCGGACGGCACACCGGGGGATCTGCATCTGAAAGCGCTGCCTGAGTTGCGCGCCGTCTTCCAGCTCGGTGGACCAATCCATCGTGGTGCGATTGCCTATGATGCTGTCCTACAGCGCGGCACCGCGGAACAGCGCCGGCTGCTTGCCGATGTCAGCAGGAACTTGCAGTTCGACGACGCGATCAACATTCAGTTCACCAGCGGCACGACGGGTTCGCCGAAAGGTGCCACACTCACCCACCATAATCTGCTGAACAATGGACTGTTCGCCGGAGAACTCATGGGTTTCACGTCTGATGACAAGCTTTGCATTCCGGTGCCGTTCTACCATTGCTTTGGCATGGTTCTCGCGAACCTCGCCTGCGTCACGCACGGCGCATCGATGATCGTCCCCGGTGAGTCCTTCGATGCACGGTCGGTCCTGGAGGCGATCGAACTCGAACGCTGTACGGCCCTGCACGGCGTGCCCACGATGTTCATTAGCGTGCTGCAACATCCCGACTTCGGCCGCCGTGACATCAGTACGCTGCGCACCGGCATCATGGCCGGATCACCTTGCCCAATCGAGGTGATGCGCCGCGTCATCGGCGAAATGGGCATGCACGAGATTACCATCGGCTACGGCATGACGGAAACCAGTCCGCTCAGCTTTCAGTCGCGGCCGGACGATACAATCGAGCGGCGCGTCTCGACTGTCGGACGCATTCATCCTCATGTTGAGGTAAAGATCGTCGACAAACAGAGTCGCATTGTCCCGCATGGCGTCGCAGGCGAACTGTGCACGCGTGGCTATTCAGTGATGAAAGGCTACTGGGACGAGACGCTGAAGACCACCGAGGCGATCGACGACGACGGATGGATGCACACCGGTGACCTCGCGACGCTCGATGAAGAGGGCTACTGCAATATCGTCGGCCGCATCAAGGACATGGTGATCCGCGGCGGGGAGAACATCTATCCCCGCGAGATCGAGGAATTCCTCTACGGTCATCCTGCGGTTCAGGACGTCCAGGTGTTCGGTGTGCCGGACGACAAGTACGGCGAGGAGCTGTGTGCCTGGATCCAACTGCGTCCGGGTACGACCGCGGACGAGGCAGCGATTCGCGACTACTGCCAAGGTCGTATCGCTCACTACAAGGTGCCGCACTACGTCCGCTTCGTCGATGCATTCCCCATGACGGTGACGGGAAAGATCCAGAAATTCGTGATGCGCCAGGCCATGTCGGAAGTGCTGGGCGTACGGGAACAGAAAACGGCGTAACGCCGAGCATTGAAGGATTCCAAAATGTTTACGGATGAGAAGGTTCACCAGAAGCCCTGGCACGGGTTGTTCGAGCGACTGCTGTCAAATTGGGACGGACGGCAAGGCTCCGACTCGGACAACGTAGAAAGCCGGTTACCGTCGTCTGTGTATACCAACCCAGAGCGCTACCAGGCGGAGGTGAGCACATTGTTCCGCCGGTTGCCGCTGTGCCTGGGCCACGTCGATCAGCTGGCTTCCGGCAGTGTGATGGCACGCGATATCGCGGGCCTACCATTGCTGCTGACCCGTGATGCGGACGGCGAGGTGCACGTACTGCTTAATGCCTGTCGGCATCGCGGGGCGCGGCTGCTGGCGGGTGATGCGGTCCGCCATCGCAATAGCCTGTCCTGCTTGTATCATGGCTGGACATATGGCCTCGATGGTCAGTTGCTTAATATGCCGAGAAGGGACGCGTTCCCGACCTGCGATCCGGCTACGCATGGGCTGCGGAAGCTTCCATCAACCGTGCGCCACGGATTGATCTGGACGGTTCTTGATCCACACAGCGACAAACAACCAAACGTCGCTACATATCTTGCCGGACTTGATGATGACCTGGTGGAACTCGGCATCGGTGGTCATCGGTTCTTCCGGCAGAACTCGGTCCTGCGTCAGACAAACTGGAAGCTGGTCATCGACGCATTCGTCGAGTTCTATCACATCAAGCGCCTGCATGCGTCCACGATCGGTCAGTTTTTCGCCGACACCAAAGCAGCGGCGGACAGTGTGGGTCCCCATCTCCGCATGCTGGTCGCGCGTGACGGCTTCGAGGCGACGCGGGAATTGCCGCCTGAAGAATGGAGCCCGCGGCACCATGCCTCGTTGGTCCACTTCATCTTCCCCAACAGCATCGTTGTGCAGCATCCTGACTACATCAGCCACATGGTGATTTTCCCCGCGGCGATCGATCAGTCGCTCTTCGTCCATACAGTGCTAATCCCCGAGCCGCCCGCCGACGAAAAGGCGCAGGCGCATTGGGATCGATCATTCGAGCTGATCGACGGTCAGGTCTTCAGCAGCGAAGACCTGTTCATCTGCGAACAGATCCAGCTCGGCCTGCCGGCGATGGAGAGCGGCGAATTTGTGCTGGGACGGTTCGAAAACAATGTGCGTCGGTTTCACGAAACCATAGCCGCCGCATTGGGCGAAATCGGGAGCTGAACAGAGACCTCGGCACGGTCGGCTCACCGAAATACATCCCCGTCGCCGTCCCTTCAAATGAAAGGGCGCGAGCGATCACCTGTTCCAAATTTAGCAATAGTTCAAACCTCAAATCTAAACGAAGGAGATCGACAATCATGGTGC
>DATJJM010000178.1:0-2813 GCA_035492535.1 Acetobacteraceae bacterium
CCTCGTTGCCGGGCATGGCGTAGAGCGTGCTCCCATCAAGGGTGTTCATGCGGACGCCTCGACGCAGACGATGCAGGGATGGCGGGAGACGTATTCCATGGCGTAAGCCAGCTCGCCGGGACTTTGCGCGTGGAGCGTGAAAAGCGCCTGCCCGGCCGCCACCGTCTCGCCGAGATGCGCATCCAGCGTCAGCCCAGCCAACGGCGCGGCAGGCGCGCCGGCCAGCTTGGCGACGCGGGACAGGCGGCGGTTGTCGATCGCCGTCACATGCCCCGGCTGCGCGGCCGGAACAGCTTGCTGGTAGGCAGCTTTCCCCGGCGTGCGCATGCCACCTTGCGCAGCGCAGATGGATTGGAAGCGCTGCCACGCCCTGCCCGTCTCCAGGCAGGCGGTCGCCATCGCCAGCGATGCATCGGCATCCGCAACGCCGGCCAGCTCCAGTACGGCGGCGGCGATAGCCAGGGCATGGGCGCGCAGGTCGGGCGGTGCATGAGGTTCGTTGCGCAACACCGCCAGCACGTCGTGCGCTTCCAACGCGGGGCCGATGCCCCGCCCCACCGGCTGGCTGCCGTCGCTGAACAGCACGCGCAGCTGCAGGCCGAATGCGGCCGCGACCTGCTGCAGCAACGCGGCCAGCGACTCCGCCTCCGCATGATCGCGCACCTTGGCGGTCGGCCCGACCGGCACGTCGATTACCACGTGGGTGGAGCCCGCAGCGATCTTCTTCGACAGCACGGACGCCACCAGCTGACCGGCACTGTCGATGTCCAGTGCGCGCTCGATGCGGATCAGCCTGTCGTCGGCGGGAGCCAGGTTCATGGCGCCGCCCCAGGCAATGCAGCCGCCGCAGGTTTCCACGACGCGGCGTATCTGCGCTTCGTCCAGATCGACGGGCGCCAGCATCGCCATGGTGTCGGCAGTACCCGCCGCCGAAGTGATCGCACGCGAGGACGTCTTGGGTATCGTGAGGCCCAGTTCCGCCGCGATCGCCACCACGATGGGCGTGGTGCGGTTGCCGGCGAGCCCGCCGATGCAGTGCTTGTCGACCACCAGCGGCTGCCGCCAGCGCAGTTGCGCGCCGGTCTGCACCATGGCCTTCGTCAGCGCGACGACTTCCCCGAGGCTGAGGCGATCGCCGCCGGCGGCGGTGATGAACGCAGCCATTTCGATGGAGGAATACCGGTTTCCGACGATGTCCTGGATGATCCCGTGCAGTGCGGGCCCATCCAGCTCCCTGCCATAGATCTTCGCCCGCACCGAAGCCAGCGAATCCACGCTGGGCGGATGGGCGATGATCACGCGCTCGTCGGCGCCAGGCTGCACGGCGAGCCATGCCGACTCGGACAGCCCGGCCTCGTCCGCGCCCAGCAAGCCGTCCTGCACGATGTTCAGCGTCGCCAGCACCCGCTGCGTGCCCACGCGCAGCTCAAGACGGGAATGCGCACCGAAACCCTCGCTGCGGCAGATCGGCGAATCACGATTGAGGTAGACGACAAGCTCATGCCCGGTATCGATGCCGAGCCGGCGCAAGTGGTCCGGTTCGAGACGCGGCCGGGGAAACGTTTCGAAGCCTGTGGTTTCAGCGGACATGGACGGCCGGCCCGGCAATAAGTGGCGTTCTTCGTTTACGCCGCTTCGGCATCGGTCGACTTGATCTTCGTCAATGGGAGGCAGCCGCTGATGCCGATCGAGTGCAGCCGGAAGGATCACGCCGCCTACGGACCATGCCTGGAGCCGGTCGCGGCGCCACTGCCCGACGCGGGATATTGAGCCACACCAACAAGTGCGGTCGCATGGGGTAGTAAACATCCCTTGCGTTTCCACGATCCCAGTGGGTTGATGCGACGCGCGGCCGAGAACGGGAGTCAGGGCCATGGCACTCAAGCAAAAGATCGACAAAGGCGTGACAACCGCCGGCGCGGTAGGCGCAACGCCGGATACGGCATCGACACCATCGCAGGCTCGCGTGCTGCCACCGATACGCACACATGGTGGACTGCCGCTGATCGATGCCCTGCGATTGCGCCATTCGACACGTGAATACGACAACCGTGCCCTGCCCGTCAGGTTGCTGTCGGAACTGTTGTGGGCGGCGTTCGGCATCAATCGCTCGGAAACGGGCGATCGCACGGCGCCCTACTGGCGGCATGTCATGGTCATCGACATATATGTCGCGATGGCCGATGGCGTGTGGATCTATGCCCCGGGACAGCATGAGTTGCTGCCTTGCCTGGCTACGGATATCCGGGCGGCGACCGGGCTGCAGGATTTCGTCAGCGAAGCTCCGGTGGAACTTGTCTACGTGGCGCACGGCGAGCGCATGCGCGACGTGGTCGCCGAGGAGCGGCGATTGTACGCCTCGGTCGATGCCGCCTTCATCGGACAGAACGTCTACCTGTTTTGCGCCTCCGAAGGTCTGGGCACGGTGTTCCGCGGCGCGTTCGACCCGAAGAAACTGGCACAGGCCATGAAACTGGATGACCGGCAGTTCATCACCTTCGTCCAGACGGTCGGCTATCCGAAAGGCTGGACCGATCCGGCCAGCTGAACCGGAAGAACCACATGACCCAACCTACGGCCGAACCACCGGCGAACACGCCCGAGCCGACATTGTCGATACCGGTCGACACCGTCTGCTTCATCATCGAGAAACTCCGCGAGTACGACAGCACGGACATGCTCGCCGAACCGGCGGAAGACCCCGCTCCACTGGATTCCCAGGACGTCGACGCGCTCCGCGAGAGGGAAAACGAATACGAGGATGCGGCCGTGCTCCAGGAGCTTCGCACGGCCATCGATGATCTGCCGGAGGA
>DATJJM010000179.1:0-11838 GCA_035492535.1 Acetobacteraceae bacterium
GAAGTGGTGATAGATGCTCGGCGCCTTGATGCCGACCTCGCCGGCGATGTCGCGGAAGTTCAGGCCATTGTAGCCATGCGCCATGGCGGCGCGCTTCGCTGCCGCCAGAATCTCTTCCTTTGATCCTGCACTCATTGCACCATCTCACGTTTTCGTCGACCATCCTACCAAGTGGAAGGTAGCCATTGACAGCCCGGATTTGATGGCCTAGTAGCGTCCCTACCAAGTGATTGGTAGCCTACTCGGGCTGAGCAACGATCCCTGCCCCGGCCGAACCAACCAAAACAATGGAGATTATCATGCCGTTTGCACGCATCGATCTGGCTCAAGGAAAGACCCAGGAATATCGCGCCGCTGTCGCTGACATCGTTTATCAAGGAATTGTCGGTGTCCTCAAGGCTCCGGATGGTGACCGCTTCATCGTCGTCAACGAGCACAAGCCCGAGAACCTGATCTACGATCCTACCTTCCTCGGCATGCAGCGCTCGCCCGACTTCATGCTGATCCAGGTCACCAGCACCGTCGGCAACACCAAGGACCAGAAGCTGGCTTTCTACCGTCAGATCGCGGATGAACTCGAAAGCAAGCTCGGCGTGCGCCCCGACGACCTCACCATCAACATGGTGTTCGTCAAACAGGAGGACTGGTCGTTCGGCAGGGGCGAACCCTGGAATTGACTGCTCTGAGATTCTCCCCGGCCTGGGGGGCCAGCAGATGGCTCCCCGGACACGGCCAAATCGCTTCGACGCAGTCAATCTCCTCGTTGCAAATACCTTAAGTTTCGCACTCCTTGCGCAACTGGATTAGGTGGGCGGTGCCCTCCTTTGGCGGCAAGTAGCTGGCCTGCCGCATACAGTGAATGGTGAGGAACGGGTGAACGGGCTGTTGCAGGGGAAGCGTCTTGAGCGCCTGAAGTTCGATCGCATGACAGCCCATTTCCATCTGCTGTTCGATGGCAACATGCGCCTCGACGTGTTCAACAACTCTTCGGGCTACGAAGGATGGCAGGCAATGTTCCACGCCTCCGGCGACTAGATATCAGTCATCGGCATGGGCGGCGGCGACGTGGCATTTTTCCGCCATCCCGAGGCGCTGCAAAATTCTTGAGATTTGCACCGAAAGAAGAGGGCGCCTTTCGGGGCCGGCGACACTAAGGTTGGCTGTATGACCGAGGCCGAGTTTCTCGACTGCGCACTGACGAACAGAGCCAACACGGAGCTGCTGAGGCGACTGCGCAGCGTCGGCTTGCCCGATTGCTACCTGACGGCGGGCTGCCTTTTTCAGACGGTCTGGAACACGAAATCCGGCCAACCTCCGGAGTGGGGCATCAAAGACTATGACGTCTTCTACTTTGACGCCGATACATCCTGGGACGCTGAAGACCGTGCAATTCGTGAGGTTGCCGCCACGACTTCAGACTTGCCAATCACCGTCGAGGTCAAAAACCAAGCCAGGGTTCATGTTTGGTATCACGAGCGCTTCGGACGCGCGTATCCGCCATTACAATCTGCGCCGGAGGGCATCGACCGCTATTTGATCTCCTGCACCTGTGTCGGCATTGAAGTGTGCAGCGACGCCGTCTACGCGCCCAATGGCCTGACCGATCTCGCCAATGGCGTGCTCAGGATGAACCCTCTCAATCGCGATCCCGTCCTCTTTCGCCAAAAGGCCGAGAGCTATCAATCCCGTTGGCCGTGGCTTTCAATACTCGATTGATCGACATTTCTCACTCTGCCGCGCGCTGCATGAATCTCGAGTTCTGCGATGTGGTGCAGTAGACGCCACAAGGCCCACTACGTAAGCTCGCGGCCCATTAGAAAACCCGGCAATGTCAGGCCGGGTTCCACCGGAATGTCGATTCCCTTGACCGTCTCGAAGCCCGACGCTCGATAGAAGCGCTCAGCGTTCAAGGTCGAGAAGCAGTGCAGATGGTGTATCGAGAGTGACCGGGCATCGCGGAAGCAACGGGAAAGCAGGGAAGTTCCGACGCCTTGTCGCACCCACCCGGGATGGGTTGCGAAGTGCCGTATGTGCGCCTCGCCATCAATGATCTCGCCATTCTCTGGGTTCGCTGTCGTCCAACCGCCGCAGCCGACAAGTTTGCCAGGCTCTATCTCCGCAACATAATAAGTGCCGGACGCCAGCAAGGCCGGATTAGCACGCGTGATGTGCGGCAGAGCACGGCGCAGCAGGTGGTGGTCATAGCGAACTGCGAGCAAGCTGGAATAGCTGGCTGCGAGCAAGGCACCGGTGGCATCGAAGTCTGCAACCCTCGCGACCCTGATATGAGACTCATCAATCATTGGTTCCTCCAGGTTCAGTCAACGCATCGATCTCCTGGTTCCTTGGCGGTAGCCCAGTTTTTCAACGGTATCGTTGATAGAGGCAACGCGATGTGAGTGACTTCGCTCGCTTGCTGACAGCGACGCAAACATGCCGCCAGACCGACCTCGACGAGTTGCCCGTGGCACGCGAGCGATGCAGATGCGTTGGAGCCGGTCGTTCCGCGTCCGTTTGGGGACAGACTCGCTTCGCCAACCGCGAGAGAGGCAAGCGCGACGCGTCGAACCCTTATCCGGCGCACTGTGCGTGCTGACCTCTCCCACTGCGTGGGCGAGGTGAAAGGTGACTACACGTCGAGGTTCGCGACCTTCAGGGCGTTGCCGACGATGAAGTCGCGGCGGGGCTCGACCACGTCGCCCATCAAGGTGGAGAACACCTGCGCCGCGTCCTCGGTATCGCCGACCTTCACCTGCAGCAGCGTGCGTTCGCCGGGATCGAGCGTGGTGCGGCCGAGTTCGTCGGCGTTCATCTCGCCCAGGCCTTTGAATCGCTGGATGGTCAGGCCGCGGCGGCCGTGCGCGATGATGCGGTCGTAGGCGCTGGCTGGGCCGGCGATGCTCACTTCCTGCGCGTCCAGCTTCAGCTTCGCCGGTCCGCTGAAGCGCCGCCCCAGCTCTGCGGCCAAGCCGTCCAGACGCCGCGCGTCCTCGCTGCGCAGGGCGGCACCATCGATCGTGTAGCGTTCGGCCACACCGCGCACCATGCGCGACATGGTGAGGCCACCGTCAGCACTGACGACCCAGCCCTGCTCGGTGGGTAGCGAGACGCCGTTCAGTCGTGCCGCCAATGTCGGGCCGGCTTCGATCGCGCGCTGCGGATCGCTCTTGAGCGCGCCGGCGATCGCCACCTGTTCCAGATAGGCGATCGGCGCCGTCACCGAGAGCCGCCGCAGCAGGCCGGCGACGTTGCGCAGCCAGCGGACGTGCTCGCGCAGCTCGTCGCCCTCGAACACCTCGCCGTCGACATAGGTCAGGCGCGCTTCGGCCAGCGCCTTGTCGAGCAGGAACGCCTCGAGCGCGTCATCGTCCTTCAGATAGCGTTCGTCGCCGCTGCGCTTGGCGCGGTACAGCGGCGGCTGGGCGATGTAGAGATAGCCGCGCTCGATCAGCTGGGGCATCTGGCGGAAGAAGAACGTCAGCAGCAGCGTGCGGATATGCGAGCCGTCCACGTCGGCGTCGGTCATGATGACGACGCGGTGGTAGCGCAGCTTGTTGATGTCGAAGCCGCCCTGGTCCGGTTCACCGCGGCCGATGCCGGTGCCGAGGGCCGTGATCAGCGTGCCGATCTCCTGGCTGCCCAGCATGCGGTCGAAGCGGGCGCGCTCGACGTTCAGGATTTTGCCTTTGAGCGGCAGGATCGCCTGGAACTTGCGGTCGCGGCCCTGCTTGGCGGAGCCGCCGGCGCTGTCTCCCTCGACGATGAAAATCTCCGACTTGCGGGGATCGCGCTCCTGGCAGTCGGCGAGCTTGCCGGGCAGGGTGGAGATGTCGAGCACGCCTTTGCGCCGGGTGAGTTCGCGTGCCTTGCGGGCGGCCTCGCGGGCGGCGGCGGCGTCCATCACCTTCTGGACGACGTTCCTGGCTTCCTTTGGGTGGGTCTCGAACCAGTGCGCCACGGCGTCGGCGACGGCCGCCTGGACGACGGGCTGCACCTCGGACGAGACCAGCTTGTCCTTGGTCTGCGAGGAGAACTTCGGGTCGGGGACCTTCACCGACAGCACCGAGGTCATGCCTTCGCGCATGTCCTCACCCACAAGCTGGAGCTGCTCCTTCTTGCCCATGCCCTCGGCGTATTTGGTGACAACGCGGGTCAGCGCCTGGCGGAAGCCGGCGAGATGCGTGCCGCCGTCGCGCTGGTGGATGTTGTTGGTGAAGCACAGCATGGTCTCGTGGAAGCTGTCGTTCCAGGAGAGCGCGAACTCGACGCGGATGCCCTCGGCGCCTTCGGCGGCATGCAGATCGATCGGCGGTGTGAACAGCGCGGTCTTGCCGCGGTCGAGCCATTCGACGAAGGCGATCAGGCCGCCTTCGTAGTGCATCACGCTTTCCACCGCCGGCGCATGGCGTTCGTCGCGCAGCACGATGGTGAGGCCGGAGTTCAGGAAGGCGAGTTCGCGCAGCCGGCGTTCGAGCGTGGGGTAGTCGAATTCCGTGTGGGTGAAGGTGACGGGGCTGGGTTTGAACGTGACCTCGGTGCCGTTGCGGTGCTCGGAGTGGCCGACGATCGCCAGCGGCGCCTCGGCGTCGCCATTGCGGAAGCGGATGAGGTGCTCGTCGCCGTGACGCCAGATGCGCACTTCCATCCATTCGGAGAGCGCGTTCACCACTGCGGCGCCGACGCCGTGCAGGCCGCCGGACACCTTGTAGGAGTTCTGGTTGAACTTGCCGCCCGCGTGCAAGCGGGTGAGCACGACCTCGGCGGCGGAGACGCCTTCCTCGGCGTGGATATCGGTGGGGATGCCGCGGCCATTGTCGCGCACGGTGACCGAGCCATCGCCATTGAGGACCAGTTCGCAGTGAGAGGCGAACCCGGCCTGTGCCTCATCGACGGCGTTGTCGATGATCTCGAAGGCCATGTGGTGGAGGCCTGAACCATCGTCGGTGTCGCCGATATACATGCCGGGACGGCGGCGGACCGCGTCGAGGCCTCTCAGGACCGAAATGGATGCGGCGTCATAGGCATCAGAATCAGGCTGCGGCTCGGTGTCTTCGGACATGCCGACGGGCGACTCCAGGAAGCTGTTTGGATACTCTAGCTATATAGCTGCTATGGCGTGTCCGGCACAGGGGCATCGGCCGATTTTGGCGCCGGAAAACGCGCATCCGGCAGTAATTTTCCGGCATGCACGCGAAAGCCTTCGGCGATGCCTGCAAGAGGCAGGAACGTGTCCGCATCGGTACCGGTGATCAACGTCTGGACGGGCAGTTTCTCCAGGGCCGCGAACAGGGCGGTCCGGCGGTCCGGATCGAGGTGCACCGCGGGTTCGTCCAGCAGCAGCAGGGGCGGGAAACCGCGGGCGTCGGTGATCAGGGTGGCGTGCCGCAGGATGACGCCGGTGAGCAGGGCCTTTTGTTCGCCCGTGCTGGACAGCGACGCCGGCACGCCGGTGGCCGCGTCGGCGAGCACCATGTCGCAGCGATGCGCGCCGGTCGACGAGGACCCTGCGGCGGCATCGCGGGCGCGCGCCGCGGCCAGGCTGGCGCGCATCCAATCCTCCACAGCGAGCGCCGGCATCGTTTCCAGCTGTTCGACGATGGGGCAGGCCAGTGTCATGCGTGCCGCCGGAAAGCCGGGCATGGGGGGCACGGCGTTCATGCGCGCCACCAGGGTCATGCGGGCGACGGTGACCGCGATGGCGTGGCGGGCCATCGCATCCTCGAGGCCGGCGAGCCAGGACGGGTCCGCGCGATCTCCCGCGAGCAGGCGATTGCGCTGTGACATGGCGGCATCGTGCGCGGCGACCTCGCGCGCGTGGCCCGGTTCCAGTGCCCAGACCAGCCGATCGAGGAAGCGGCGGCGGCCGGAGGCGCTTTCCTGGAACAGGCTGTCCATCTGCGGGGTGAGCCAGACGGCGGAGACGCGGGCAGCGATCTCCGCCTGACCGCGTGGCGCTGCGCCATCCAAACGGAACACGCGCCGATCCGATGCACCGTCCGGAGCACTGCCGGTGCCGATATCGACGTCGCCATCGGCTGTGGCGAAGCGCCCGGCGACGGCCCAGCCACCGGCGCCGCCATGTCGCGCCAGGTTGGCCGTGCGGGCATTGCGCAGGCCCCGCCCGGGGACCAGCAGGGACACGGCTTCCAGCAGATTGGTCTTGCCGCTGCCGTTCGGCCCGTACAGCACAGCGATGCGCGCCGCCGGGCGCCAGGTCAGCGCGGCATAGCTGCGGAAGTCAGTCAGCGTCAGGCGGAGCAGGCGCATGTCCCGATGTGCGGTCACGGTACCCGGAAGGTCAATTCCCGCAGCGCATGATTACCACAGCGGTTTACGAACCGTCGGCACAAGTTCTTGGCGCTAAAGTAATTCCAAATAAAACCCCCAAGATCCACCGTAGTCAGTTCAACTGGTTGCCAGAGCATGTGGATACGCAAGCGGTCTGCCATCATTCTGTCAGATTTTGAGGCAGTGTTGCCAATCAGGAATTCGGTGTGTATTGGACATTCATGCAAGGGCGAGGGTCACTACGGACCCGTGCTCTGGCGAATTGGGCGGGGATGGTCGGTGTTGTTCTTGCAGCATCGGGGCACTATTCTTTTGCCCAGACGCCGGGAACGGGCGAAACAGGCGACCAGACAGCAATGGCGGTGCCGCGGCTGGGGTTGCACGGCGCAGCAGGTGTGGGGCTGCCGCAACCGCTTTCGCCGAGCGAGGCGATCCTCGCGCGGAAGGTTCTTTCCCTCCAGGATACCGGCAATCTATCCGATGCGATCCGGGATTCCGCTCGACTGGAGGGCAACCTCCTGCAGGGGTCGATCCTGGCGGATCGCTATCTGCACACGTCCTACCACGCCACGCCGGCGGAGTTGACCGCCTGGCTTGCGCGATTTGGCGACCAACCTGAGGCGACCGGCATCCGGGATCTGCTGGATCGGCTGTCGCCGGCCAGTGCCGGTGCCACAATCGCCGCGGCCGGGGTGACTGGACGTGGGACCACGGCGGCCCGCAGGGGCGGCGCCGGGCCCGCCCAGGTGCGTGCCCAGTTCGTGCAGAACCGCGACGCGCAGGTTTTGCAGGAGGCTACCGCCCTCCTGCCCCGCGCGACGCCCGCCAATGCCGAGGCGCTGTTCGTTGGCGGCCTCGCGTCCTGGCGGCAGGACAAGAGCGACACCGCGACGGCCTTTTTCGATGCTGCCTATCGTGGCGCGTCCTCACCGGCGCTGCGTGCGGCGAGTGCCTTCTGGGCGGGTCATGTGCAGCAGCGCCTGGGCAACCGGGGCGCCTTTGCCGTGTGGATGCGTCGTGCCGCGCTGGAGGGCGATGCGTTCTACGCCATGATCGCACGGCGCGCGCTGAGTCCTTCGGCAGCCTGCGCGTCCGGCGCGACGATTGGCAACGCCGACGTGGAGGCGCTGCTGGCCACGCCGCAGGGCAAACGGGCCTTCGCGCTGATCCAGGTGGGCGAGATGCGCAGGGCCGAGGCCGAACTGCGCGCCTTGTGGGTGGATACGAAACAGGATGGTGTCTTCCACCGGTCGCTCGCGTTGACTGCGGGAGCCCTTGGCTTTGGCCAATTGGCCGCCGAGGTCGAGCAGAGCAGCGCCGCGCGGCGCACTGTCGGAATGCCCACGCGGCTCCAGCCTGCCAGCGGTTTCCTGGTGGATCCGCCGCTGGTCTATGCCGTGGTGCGGCATGAGTCGAACTTCCATCCGGGGGCGGTGTCGTCGCAAGGCGCGCTCGGCCTGATGCAGATCATGCCGAGCACGGCGCATGCCGTTGCCGGCAATGCTGCCGAACGGCTGGAGGATCCGGCCGTGAACCTGTCGATCGGCCAGAAGTACATGCTGACGCTGGCGGACGACGACGTGATCGATGGCGACCTGATCCGCCTGATGGCCGGCTATGCCCAGGGGCAGGGGGCGCTGCGGAAATGGGTCGACAACGTGAGCGACAACGGTGATCCGCTGATGTTCGTCGAGGCAATCCCCGCGCAGGGCACGCGTCAATTCATCCAGGATTCCCTGGTGTATTCGTGGCAGTACGCTGCCGCCATGCATCTGCCGGCGACCAGCCTGGATGCGCTGGCGGCAGGCCGCTATCCACGCCTGGTGAGGGCGGGTGAGCAGGCGGCATCGGCGGGCGGCTCCGCTTGCGGGATGACGACCGCCGCGCGGTAGCGGCCGGGCAAACCTATTGCCTGACTGGGACGCCATTCAGATTTGCGGGTCCATTCCACACTTTCAGACCCGGGAAGGCGCGGTAGACCTGATCCTGCGGCTGGAAGTCCTGGTATGCGGTGCGAGTGCCGGAGGCCGCACTGCCGGCGCCCGTGCCGCCGGTCTCGGCGGCGAGCCGCGCGTAGCCGGTGCGGTCGGGGTGGATATGGTCGGCGCCGGCCAGCGGTAAGACGTCGATCAGCCGATCGCCGAAGCGGCCGGCAATCGCGCGGACCGCATCGCGGATGTGCTGGTTTGTCCCGGACACCAGCCAATAGATGGTATCGGCGGCCACTCGCCCCCGCAGCTTCGCGAGGTTGTCGGCAGTCGCGATACCGTCACCGTCATTGACGCCAAGGCTGATGACCGCGGTGCGGGCCTGAGGCGTGCCGGGAAACATCTGCACGAAATGGTCAGAGCTGATGCCGGAGACCGCGATTGTCTGGCAGTCGGGCCGGGCCTGCCCCACGCCGACGGCGATGCTGTCGCCGAGAACGAGACAGTCGAGCAAGCGGCTACGCGGGCGCGCGCGAGGCGACGGGCTCGTACAGCTCGATGACCGGCTGCAATGCCTTGGCCAGCACGTCGTAGCCCGGGCCGGTGAGGTGGACGCCATCATCGGCCCGCAGACGGGTCGTCTCACCGTCCGTCCCCTTGCCGTAGGGAGCAAAGTTGCCGGCTGAGTCGGTGAACAATGACCAGGACGGGAACCAGTCGGCGCCGGCCGCCATCGACTGTTCGGCGTAGAGGCGATTCAGCAGCGCCATGTCGTCGGCATAGACCGGGTCGCGCACGATCGGGTGGCCGACCCAGATGACGCCGGCGCAGGAGCGCTTCAGCGCCGCGGCGATGGCGTGCACGTGGGCGCCGTAGGTGGAGCAGAAATTCGCCGCGAGTTTCTCGTTGATCTGGCCATGCATGCGGATCGGCGGGCGGTCGTTGGCACCGAACATGACGACGGCGATGGCGCCACGCTCTCCCTCACCGATCGCGGGCGCCGCGGCCGGCCAGTCGAAGCGGGTAGGGGAGCAGAGGCCCGTTGCGATCCGCGAGCGGTCGACCACGCGCCAGGTCGTGTCGCGACGGAACTGCCGCTGCAGACCGGCGGCGAGGCCCTGGGCCTGGGAGTCGCCCACGACGAGAATGCGCATCCTGGTGTCGGCGGCGGATGCCAGACGGACCGGCAGCGCGGCGAGGCCAAGGGCAAACAGCAGGCGGCGTCGCTGCATGGTCGGGATCCGTAGAATTTCAGCGGCTTGATCGTGCTAAATTAACAGCACGGATTCGCGGGAGCAACCAAAGCCTTGTTGTCATCGTGCCGTCGCCTGATTCATTCCAGCGCGATCGCGCTGTTGCTCGCTTGCTGTGCCCCAGCCCCGACACCTGCGCCTCCCGACCCCCACGTCGCTGCCGCCCTGGGCGATATGGCTCCGCTGGCGCCGCTGTATCAGGCACTTTTGTCCGAGCAACGGGGGCAGCGCAGCGCTCCCGTCGTCATTCTCCAGGTTGGCGACAGCCATACCGCCAACGACAGCTTCTCGGGGCGGCTGCGAGAGCTGTTCCAGGCACAGTTCGGCGATGCGGGCCGGGGGGTGCTGCCGCCCGGCGTGCCGCATCCCTATTACCGGCCGGCGCGGGTCTCGGTGTACACGCAGGGCTGGAGCGTGGTCAGCAGTTACCACGGCGAGCCGGGGCCATACGGGATCACCGGACTGCGGCAGCATGCGGACCTGCCGGCGCAGATGACGTTGTCGGTGGATGACCCGGGCGAACTGGCGCAGGCCGAGATCGAAGTGCTGCGCCAGCCGGGTGGTGGCACGCTGGATGTGAATGGCGCGGCCATTCCGACGGCCGCGCCGGCGCCGCAGGCCGTGTGGCTGAAGGTCCCGGTGGCGCCGGGAACGACCACGCTGACGGTGAGTGCGCGCGGCGATGGGCCGGTCGATCTGCTGGCCTGGAGCGTCGGCCGCGGACGGCCGGGGGTGATCTACGCCAACCTCGGGACCATCGGCGCGAGCGCCGACTTGATGGACCAGTGGGACCAATCGATCCTGCACGCGGACATTGCGCATCTGGCCCCCTCGATGATCGTGGTGGCGTTCGGCACCAACGAGGGGTTCCGCGACAGTACCGACCCGACCGAATTTGCAGCCGATTTCGCTGCACGGTTGCGCGATCTGCGTGCGGCGGCGCCAGGTGCCGCGCTGGTGGTGCTCGGGCCGCCGGATGGCTATCGCCGGCGCGCAAAGCGAAGCGGGGCGCCGATCGCCTGCGGCGATCCCAAGTGGACCGAACCGCCGAACCTGGGCGCGATCCGCGCGGCGGAGCGCAGCGTGGCAGCACGCGAGCATGCCTGGTTCTGGGACTGGCAGGCGGCGATGGGTGGCGCGTGCACCATGATGCGCTGGACGGCGACCAATCCGCCTTATGCCGCGCCGGACCATGTGCACATGTTCGCGCCCGGCTACCAGGCAACCGCCGAGGCATTGTTCCGCACGATCATGGACGGCTACGCGCGCTACCGGTCGCTGCTGCCTGGCGCCTGATGCTTTTCCCAACGCTGGACTTCCTGCTGTTCTTCATCGTGGTGCTGGCGATGCTGGCGCCATGCACAAGGCTGCATGAACTACGCAAACTGCTGCTGACCGCGGCCAGCTATTTCTTCTACGCGCAGTGGAACTGGCACTACTGCCTGCTGCTGGCGGGCAGTTCGCTGCTGACCTATGCGGGTGGGATCTTGATCGATCGCGCAGTGGTGCAGCGCACGCGACAGTGGATCGTCGGCGTGACGGTGGGCGGGCATCTGCTGCTGCTGTCCACCTTCAAGTATCTCGATTTCCTGGTGGGGTCGGCCAACCACCTGCTGCATGCGCTGGGGACCGGGCGCGAGCTGCCGTTCATGGAGATCATCCTCCCCGTCGGCATCTCGTTCTTCACGTTCCACGGCATCTCGTACCTGGTGGACGTGTATCGCGGCGACGTCGCGGTGTGCCGGCGGTTGGTGGATATACTTTTGTATCTCTCGTTCTTTCCGCAGCTGGTGGCCGGGCCGATCGTGCGGGCGTCGTTCTTCCTGCCGCAGCTTGCGCGTCCGCCGCTGGAGCGGGTGCCGATCGCCGAACCGGTGCTGCTGATCCTGGGCGGGCTGTTCAAGAAGGTGGTGATCGCGACCTATCTGGCAACCGATCTGGTCGATCCGGTGTTCTTCGATCCGTCGCGCTACCGGCCGCTGGACCTGGTGCTCGCGGCCTATGGTTACGCGGTGCAGATCTATTGCGACTTTTCTGCCTATACAGACATGGCGATCGGGTTTGCCACGCTGCTGGGCTATCGCTTTCCGATCAATTTCAACCAGCCATACCGCGCGCAGAGCCTGCGCGATTTCTGGCAGCGCTGGCATATCTCACTGTCATCGTGGCTGCGCGATTATCTCTACAAGCCGTTGGGCGGTAGCAGGGGTGGCGGCTGGTTCACCGCGCGCAACCTGATGATCACGATGCTGCTGGGCGGCATCTGGCATGGCGCGGCGTGGAAGTTCGTTGGCTGGGGCGCACTGCATGGCGCAGGGCTGGTGGGAGAGCGGTTCCTGAAGCCGTGGGATGGGGCATGGGCGCGCACG
>DATJJM010000180.1:0-2573 GCA_035492535.1 Acetobacteraceae bacterium
CGCGCCGTCCATCACCTGTTCGGCCTGCTGCAGGGTTGCGGCGCGGTCGTCGGGATGGACCAGGTCGAATATTCGCCGGCCAAGCACTTCGCCGGGGGTGTAGCCGAAGATGCGCTCGAAGCTCGCACTGACGTACAGGAAACGGCCCTCGGCGTCGACGACGCAAGCCGCGTCGGGCAGCAGGTTGAGCACGTCGGCAAGGGGAGGCAGTTTCGGGATCATGGAATTGCCGGGTTCGTGGCACCCGGTCGTGGCGCTGGTTGATGTGCGCCCAGTATGGCGAACCAACCGGGTCGGAACCACTTGCCGTCGGGCTTGCCCTGCAGGAAACAACTCCGATCCGTTGGCTGGAAATCCCGACGGACTAGAGCGTGAGTGTCCCGCGCAATGCAACGATACCTGTTCCCGACAATTCAGGATCGGGCGTCAGGCGGACCTGCAGCAAGCTGCGCCGGCCCATCTTCACTCCCTGCTCGACGACGAGGGTTTTCCCGGGATTCAACAGGCCTTCGGTATCCAGGTACGCGCACAAGGGGCCGGCGGCCGTGCCGGTCGCGGCGTCTTCCCACAGCCCTACGGTCGGGTTGAAGAAACGCGCGCAGGCGGTGTCCGGCGAGGCCGGGTCGAACGCGTATACGTAGCAGCCTTCGGCGCCGGCGCTGCCGAGGACCGCCAGGAGAGCTGGCGCCGAAGGCGCTGCGCGGTCCACTGCCCGGGCATCGCGCAGGCGGACCATGAGATGCGCTGCCCCGGTATCGGCGGCGCGCGCTGCAGGAAACGGCGCAAGGTCATCCGGGGGGAGTCCCAGGGCTTCAGCCAGGGCGTCCGTCGCGGCCAGAGGTGCCGACAACCGCAAGGCTGCCTGCCGCATGCGGCCGTGGATACGGCCACCTGTGCTCACCAGCGTGATGGGCAGGACGTCGTCGCCGATTTCCTGCCGGAACGTCGTGGGCGTGTCGAGCGATCCCAGCTGGCCGTGCTCGCCCATCCACAGCCACGCGCCAAGCGCGTTGTGGCCTGCACCAAACACTTCCGCGCCGCTGGCGGTGAACGAGCGCAGCTTGCGGTCGGCCCGGTCGCTTTGCAGCAGGAACGTGGTTTCTGCCTGGTTGAACTCGCCGGCGATGCGCTGCATCTGCGCGTCCGACAGCCCGTCGGCATTCTCGACTACCGCCAGGGGGTTTCCACCGAAGGGAATCTCGGCGAAGACGTCGATCAAGCCGGCTGTGAACTGCGCCATGTTCCGTTATCTCTTTAGGTGAATTCAGATCATTGTCAAAGCTGGCCGTCAACTTAATTCGCTTGAATAACTGATTCAAATTCGTAATTCTCATCTTTTGGATGAGATGGATTCAGCATGGTCAGTCACCGTCTCCCGCCGCTGACCTCCCTGCGTGCGTTTGAAGCGGCGGCCCGGCGATCCAGTTTCAAGGCCGCGGCCGAAGAGCTGTTCGTGACACCCACCGCGATCAGTCATCAGATCCGGCAACTCGAAGCGCATCTGGGCCTTCGTGTGCTGGAGCGCACGCCTCGCGCCGTCAGGCTGACGGCGGAAGGCAGCGTGCTCTATGAGGCCACCGCGTCGGGCTTTGCGGAAATCGCCAGGGCGGTGGCGCAGCTGCAGCGGCGGCAGCACCCGGCGATCCTGACCTTGACCTCGACCACGGCGTTCCTGAGCCACTGGATGGTTCCGCGATTGGCCGAATTGCACCGTCTTTTTCCTGACGTCGATCTGCGCCTGCACGCGTCGGATGCGATCGTCGAGTTGCGATCGGGCAGCGTGGACGCTGCCATCCGCTACGGAAAGGGGCCGTTCGCCGGCGTCGCCAGCATCCCGCTTCGGGATGACTACTTTGCTCCGGTCTGCAGTCCCGGGCTGGGACTGGCGAAGCCGGGCGATCTGCGACAGGCCGCCTTGATCCATGTCGACGGCCGCCAGGTGCCGGTGCCGTCGCCCGATTGGCCGCGCTGGTGCGCCGAGGCAGGTCTTAGCGATGTGGATACGCAGGCAGGAGTGCGCTTTCCCGACAGCACGCTGGCGGTGCAGGCTGCCATCGCGGGTCACGGCGTTGCGATCGTCAGTCTGGTCCTTGTCGCGGATGCATTGGACGCCGGCCTGCTGGTGGCGCCGTTCGCGCCGGTTCTGCGTGGCGAAACCTATCACTTCGCCTGCGCGCCGGACCTGGAGGCGCGTCCCGATATCGTTGCCCTGAGGGCATGGTTCCTGAGCGTGATGTCGGAACCTCGGCGGCCTTTGTCCGCCGTTTGATCGTGTGCTCCCGATTCTTGAAGAACGGTACCGGGTTCACTGCCGCGACATGAAAATGCGGCGTCGTCACGCCGCTTTGGCCTGGGCTTGCCTACGCTCTGCGCCTCCCGTCACGAGATACCGCCATGCCGACACTGCGCCTGCGCCTGACCGGAAGCGAAGATGATGTCCGGGCCGTGATCAACCTGCTGCAGAGCCTGGACGGCATCGAGCGCGTCGAGGAGGTCGCGGACATGATGGATCACATGGACGACGCGGATTCCAGCTCCGCAGGCCTGAGCGACATCCGCGGGCCCGATGCGCA
>DATJJM010000181.1:0-10680 GCA_035492535.1 Acetobacteraceae bacterium
AGCACGGGATCGCCGTTCCCGGCCCCGGCATTGTCCGCCAGCGCGACCTTCACGCTCTGCATCCCGACGATCGGCGCGGCCCATAGATAGCAAAGCACCGCCCGCTGGAAATCCATCGCATCGTACAGCGTCGTGACCGTACCCGGCGTCGGCACGCCAAGGTCGAACTCCAGTTCTCCGATCCTCGTCGTCACCATCGCCATCCCCTCCGAACCAGTGTGCGGAACAATCTACCCGCCCCCTGTTGCCAGCATGGTGTCAGCAGCCGCACGGCCGGTGTACCCTGCCCCATGCGCCGCGCCGACCGCCTGTTCGAGATCTTGCAGATCCTGCGCCGACGGAAGGCGGTGAAGGCGGCCGACATCGCCGAAGCGCTGGAAGTCTCACGCCGCACCATCTACCGCGACATCAGCGACATGATCGCCACAGGCGTGCCGATCGATGGAGAGGCCGGCGTCGGCTATATCCTCCGGCCCGGCTACGACCTGCCGCCGCTGATGTTCAACGAACGCGAGATCGAGGCGCTGCTGCTCGGCGCCCGCATCGTGCAGTCCTGGGCCGATCCGGAACTTGCCGAGGCCGCCGCCGACGTGATGACGAAGGTCCGCGACGTGTTACCCGACGCTCTACGGCAGAATGTCGACGCCCTCACCCTGTGGGCGCCGGAGAACCATCACCGCGAACCCATCACGATCGATCAGGCCGCGTTGCGCGTGGCCATGCGGCAGCACAGGAAGATCCGCTTCATCTATCGCGATCTCAACGGCCGCCTGTCAGAGCGTGAGGTACGGCCGCTCGTGATGGCATTCTTCGGGCCGATCTGGCTCCTCGCCGCCTGGTGCGAATCACGTCAGGATTTCCGATCATTTCGACTTGATCGCATGGCCGAACTGAAGGTGCTGGAAGAGCGCTTCCGCGCCGAACCGGGCAAGACCGCGTTCGATTTCCTGCAGCAGGATGCGCAAAGAACCAGGGAAGCCGCGCATATCGGGCCATCCTGATTTTCGGCGACGAAGATCCGCCTGTCCGGTTGGACGCAATCTGAAAGCAGTCGCGGTCCGCACGTTCGCCTCGGGCGGCGGGTTACATTACGCAAACTTCTGATGACAGGGCCGCATGGCTCCTATAGGCTATTCGCAAGGCTATTGAACAAAGAGCCATCAGGGAGCCGGCATGGGAGCGTCCATCCCCTTGTCCGAAGCTTTGCGCGTCCGGGTGACGCACGGGAGTGTTTTGGCGTCCGCCGCTTGCAGCGGCGAGTGGCCGTGGAATGCGCCCCTGTCCGGTTTCGGCACCGTCCCTGCACGTACGAGGAGTTGACGCAGAAGACGGCATAACCACTGACGGAGGGACGACCGATGCCCCGCAATGTGACGTCCGAACCTTCACCCATCGGGCTGTCCGCAACTCGCCGCCAGATGCTTGTCCTCGCGGCGCTTGGCATGGCCGGTGTGAAGCCAGCGATGGCCGCGCCAACCGGACAGCTCACCTTCGCCGTGCATATCTCGCTCGCGCCCACCTGGTTCGACCCCGCGGAAACGCCGTCGCTGGTCACGCCGTACATGCTGTACTATGCGATGCACGACGCGATGCTGAAGCCCATGCCGGGCGAGCTGATGGCGCACAGCCTGGCGGAATCATGGTCGGCAACCGAGGACGGCATGAGCTACAGCTTCGTGCTGCGCGACGGCGTCACGTTCCACAACGGCGAGAAGGTCACGTCGGAGGACGTGAAGTTCTCCTTCGAACGCTACCGCGGCGCAGCCAAGGGCCCGCTGCACGACCGTGTCGCGTCGGTGGAGACCCCCGACGCACGGCACATCACCTTCAGGCTCAAGAACCCCTGGCCTGACTTCATCACTTTCTACGCCGCCACGACCGGTGCCGGTTGGATCGTGCCGAAGAAGTACCTCGAGCAAGTCGGCGACGAAGGCTTCAAGAAGGCCCCCATCGGCGCCGGACCGTACAAGTTCGTGTCGTTCACACCGGGCGTGGAATTGATATTGGAGGCCAATGAAAGCTACTGGCGCAAGCCGGTCAGCGTTAAGCGTCTGGTGCTCAAGGTGATCCCGGAAGAAGCGACGCGCCTGGCGGCACTGAAGAATGGCGAGGTCGACATCGCCTATTCGATCCGTGGCGAGCTGGCGCAGGAGATTCCGAAAACCCCGGGTCTCGCACTGAAACCAACGGTGATCCAATCGCCGTTCTGGCTGTATTTCCCAGAGCAGTGGGATGCCAAGTCGCCCTGGCACGATGTGCGGGTGCGCCAGGCGGCGCGACTTGCGCTGGACCTCAAGACGATCAATCAGGCGCTGACGCTGGGCTTCTCGCGCGTCCACGGCAGCATGATCCCTGACAACTTCGAGTTCTTTTGGAAGCCGCCACAGCCGGTGTACGATCCCGAAAAGGCGAAGCACCTTCTCGCCGAAGCCGGTTATCCAAGCGGCTTCGATGCCGGTTTTTACAACTGCGACGCCTCCTATGCGAACCTGGCAGAAGCGACGAACGACTACCTTGGCGCTGTCGGCATACGCGCGAAGCTGCGGCCGCTGGAACGCGTGTCGTTCAACCAGCAGTTCCAGGAAAAGAAGCTGAAGAACATCATCCAGACCGGCAGCGGTTCATTCGGCAATGCCGCCACGCGTTTCGAGACCTTCATCGTCAAGGGCGGCGCCTACGTCTACGGCAGCTATCCCGACCTCGACGAGATGTTCCAGCAGCAGGCGGTCGAGCTCGATCATGGCAGGCGTGCCGACATCCTGACGAAGATGCAGCAGATCCTCTACGAGCGAGTGGTCAGCACGCATCTCTGGCAGCTTGCGTTCATCAACGGCGTCGGGGCGCGCGTCGGCGAGTCGAACTTCGGCCGCATCGCCGGCTTCCCGTACACGGCGCCGTACGAAGACCTGACGCTGAAAAGTGCCTGACGGAGCCAAGCAGATGACGACACGACGCGATATACTTGCATTGGCCGCATTCGGCATGGCGGCAAGCGCTGTTCGCCCGGCGCAAGCTGCCGCGCCATCGGGCCAGCTTACCGTCGGTGTGCATATCACGCTGGCGCCGACATGGCTCGATCCCGCCGAAACTGCCGGCATCATCACACCATTCATGGTGCTCTACGCGCTGCACGATGGGGTTGCCAAGCCAATGCCGCAGGGCAACCCCTCGCCATCCCTGGCTGAATCCTGGTCGGCTGCCGAAGACGGCCTCAGCTACGAATTCGTGCTGCGCAAGGGCGCGATGTTCCACAACGGTGAGCCGGTCACCGCCGATGACGTGAAGTTCTCCTTCGAGCGTTATCGCGGCGCGGCGCACGGCCTGCTGAAGGAGCGTGTCGCATCCGTGGAAGCCCCGGATCCGCAACGCGTTGTGTTCAAGCTGAAGACCCCATGGCCCGACTTCATCACTTTCTACACCGTCGCCTCGGGCGCGGGCTGGGTCGTACCACGCAAATACGTGGAGAAAGTCGGCGACGACGGCTTCAAGAAAGCACCCATCGGTGCCGGGCCGTACAAATTCGTGTCCTTTACACCGGGCGTCGAGCTGGTACTCGAAGCGTTCGACCAGTATTGGCGCAAGACACCGGCCATAAAGCGCATCGTGCTGCGGGTGATCCCCGATGAATCAACCCGGCTGGCCGCGCTGAAGAACGGCGAAGTCGACATCGCCTACTCGATCCGTGCTGAACTCGCCGAGGAACTGCAACGTACCCCAGGCCTGACCCTGCGCCCGACCGTGGGGTCCGCGCCCTACTATCTGTATTTCCCGGAGCAATGGGACCCTAAGTCCCCTTGGTATGATCGTCGCGTCCGACTGGCGACGAAATACGCCCTGGATTACAACACCATCAACAAGGCGCTGACGCTCGGCTATTCGCACATAACCGGCAGCGTCATCCCGGAAAACTTCGAGTTCTACGAAAAGCTCTCGGCACCGGTCTACGATCCGAACAAGGCACGGCAGCTTCTGGCCGATGCCGGCCACGCGGGCGGTTTCGACGCGGGCTTCTATACCTGTGACGCCGCCTACGCCAACCTTGGCGAGGCAGCGATCAACTATCTGGGCGAAGTCGGCATCCGCGCCAAGCTGCGACCGCTCGAACGCGCTGCCTTCTTCAAGGGCTACGCCGACAAGAAATACAAGAACATCATCCAGGGCGCATCAGGCGCATTCGGCAACGCCGCGACCCGGCTGGAGGAGTTCGTCGTCAAGGGCGGCAACTACGCCTATGGCAGCTACCCGGAGATCGACGAACTATTCCCCGTGCAGGCAGTGGAACTGGACCGCACAAAGCGCGCGGCGATCCTGGCCAAGATGCAACGGCTGCTGGACGAACGGACGATGTACGTCGGGATCTGGCAGCTCGCATTTATCAGCGGCGTCGGACCGCGGGTCGCTGAATCTGGCTTCGGCCTGATCAAGGGGTTCGTTTACACCGCGCCGTACGAGGACATCACGCTGAAAGGCGCATAAGGGTGGCCACATGAGACAATTTGTCACGCGGCGGCTGTTCTATTCGCTGGTGTCGCTGCTGGTGCTTTCGCTGACCATCTTCTTCTTCGTCCGCGTGACGGGCGATCCGGCGGCATTGCTGGTCGAACCAGGTGCCAGCAACGAAGACATCGCAGCCATTCACAAGCAGTTCGGCCTCGATAAGCCGCTGTGGATTCAGTACGGCCTGTTCATGGCCAACCTGTTCCAAGGCGACTTCGGACGGTCATTCTACTATCAGACGTCCGTCGCGGACCTCTACTTCCACCGCCTGCCGAACTCGCTGCTGCTGGCCGGCGTCGCCATGGCATTTTCGCTGCTCGTCGGCATTCCAACCGGAATTCTGGCGGCGGTGCGTGTCGGCCACTTCTGGGACAGCGCCGGCAAGATCTTCGCACTGCTTGGACTGTCGCTTCCTTCGTTCTTCGTCGGGCTGGTGCTGATCCTGCTGTTCTCCGTCTATCTCGGCTGGCTCCCGTCCTCCGGTTCCGGCGGCGTGCTGCACATTCTCATGCCGGCCTTTGCGCTGGGCTGGTATTTCGCCGCCTCGCACATGCGCCTCACGCGTTCGTCGATGCTGGAAGTGCTCGGGTCGGAATACATCAAGCTCGCACGCCTGAAAGGACTGCCGGAAGCGCTGGTGATCGCCAAGCACGCCTTCAAGAATGCATTGATCCCGGTCCTGACGCTGGCCGGCATCAACCTGGTGCTGATGATCAACGTCGCAGTGGTGGTCGAGACCGTCTTCGCCTGGCCCGGCGTCGGCCGCTTGCTGTACGAGGGCATCAGCTTTCGTGATTTCCCTGTCGTGCAGGGCGTCGTCATCATGAGCGGCACCATGATCGTCGCTGTGAACCTACTGGTTGATGTCGCGTATGCCGTGATCGACCCCCGGATCAGAGTGGAGAAATAACGGCCATGAGCATTACCAGCGAAACCATTGTTCTCCCTCCCGCATCGTCGCCTCGCACCTCGTCCGCGCGCTTCGGCGACCTGCCAATGATCCCGCTTACCATCCTCGCGGTGATCACCCTGACTGCGATCTTTGCCAATGTCCTGGCGCCGCATAATCCCGAAGTCGGCAGCCTGACAGCGCGCTTCCGACCGCCATTCTGGCAAACCGGCGGCAGCATGGATCACATCCTGGGGACCGATCAGCTGGGTCGCGACGTGCTGTCGCGACTGATCTTCGGCGCGCGCGTCTCGATGGTCGTCGGCTTCACCGCGGTGATCTTCGCCGGCGTCATCGGCACCGTGCTGGGGATCCTGGCTGGCTACATCGGCGGATGGGTCGATCAGGTCATCATGCGGCTGACCGATGCATGGCTCGCCTTGCCTGCACTCACCTTCGCGATCTTCCTCGCCGCCATCGTCGGACCCAGCATGTGGAACATCGTCATCATCCTCGGTGCGGTCTATTGGACGCGCTACGCGCGCGTCGTGCGCGGCGAGGTGCTGTCACTGAAGGAACGGGAATTCGTGCGACTCGCCATCGTCGCGGGCTGTTCCAAATTGACCATCATGCGGCGGCATATCCTGCCCAACGTGGTGAACTCCGCTATTGTCCTGGCGACGCTGATGCTGGGGGTGGTCATCGTCACCGAGGCATCGCTGTCGTTCCTCGGCATCGGTGTGCCGCCGCCACAGCCGGCATGGGGTCTGATGTTGTCAGACGGCAAACAAGGACTGATGGTGGGGTACTGGTGGCTGACCGTCATGCCTGGCTGCTGCATCATGCTGATGGTGTTGTCTGCGAACCTTCTTGGGGACTGGCTCCGTGTCAAACTCGACCCTCAGCTCCGTCAGCTCTAAGCCGCGGCGCGGCGCGGCCATCGAAGCCGGCCGCCCGCTGCTGGAAATCGACAATCTCTCGACGCACTATGTGTCTTCGCAAGGCACACGGGTGGTGCGCGCCGTCGATAACGTGTCGCTGCGCGTCAGCGCCGGCGAAACAGTCGGCATCGTCGGCGAGTCGGGATCAGGCAAGAGCACGCTTGCACTCAGCATTCTCCGCGTGCTGCCGCCCGCCGCGCAGATCGTCTCAGGCCAGATGTGGTTCGAGGGCGAGGACCTCGTCCGCAAGTCCGATGTCGAGATGCGCCACGTGCGCGGCAAACGCATTGCCATGATCTTGCAGGACCCGATGGCTTCGCTGAATCCGCTGTTCAACATCGGCAATCAGGTCGCCGAGCCGATCCGCGTGCATGAAGGAGCGGACCGCACCACCGCCTGGCGGCGCGCGCGCGAACTGCTGAAGGCAGTGCGCATTCCATCTCCCGAAACGCGCGTGAGACAGTTCCCGCACGAGATGTCGGGCGGCATGCGGCAACGCATCGTCGGCGCCATCGGCATCTCGTGCGAGCCGCGCCTGCTGATCGCCGACGAGCCGACCACAAGCCTGGATCTCACGATCCAGGCGCAATACCTGAACCTGCTCCGAGACCTCCAGCGCGAACACGGCTTGGCGCTGATCTTCATCACCCACAACCTTGGTATTGTCGCCAAGATGTGTGACCAGCTTGTGGTGATGTACGCCGGCCGTGTCGTCGAATCCGGCCCGGTGTCGCAGGTCTTCAACACGCCGGCCCATCCGTATACACAAGCGTTGCTCAACGCGATCCCGCGCATGGGCGATAGCCGGCAACGGCTCACAGCCATCGATGGGCAGCCGCCCGACCTGTCCCACATGCCGAAAGGCTGCGCCTTCGCCGCGCGCTGCCCGATCGTCATGAGTCGCTGCCGCAATGAGGCACCGCCAACATCGAACCTCGCCCCGGGCCGCACCGTGCGATGCTGGCTGGCAAACGCTCCGGCTGACAGCGGGGTGGTCTGATGAACGTGCTCGAAGCCGCAGGGCTGACCAAACACTTCAATGCCCGGCGCGGCGTCTTCGGCGGGAGCCGTGGCGTCGTTCGCGCGGTGGACGATATCTCCTTCGCCATCGAGCAGGGGCGCACCCTCGGTGTCGTCGGCGAATCAGGCTGCGGCAAGACGACAACGGCGAAACTGGTGCTGGGATTGGAAGAGCCCACCAGCGGCAGCATCCGCTTTCAGGGCCAGGATCTGAAAACCCTGAGCACCGACGGCCGGAGGGAATACAGGAAATCCGTGCAGGCGGTATTTCAGGATCCCTATGCCTCGCTGAACCCTCGAATGCGCATCAGTGACATCATCAGCGAGCCATTGATCACCAATGAAACCGTGACGTCTGGCAAAGCCCATGAACGCGTGCTGGCGTTGCTTGATCTGGTGGGACTCCCCGCGCGTTCAGCCGATCTCTTCCCGCACGAATTCTCGGGCGGACAACGTCAGCGGATCGCGATTGCGCGTGCCTTGGCCCTATCGCCGAAGCTGATTGTGCTCGATGAACCGGTCTCTGCGCTGGATGTGTCCATCCGCGCCCAGATCCTGAACCTGCTTCGCGATCTGCAAGAGGAGCTCGGTCTTTCGTATCTGTTCATCGCACATGATCTCGCCGCCGTCGCCCATATGAGCCACATCATCGTCGTGATGTACCTGGGCAAGATCGTCGAAATCGGCGATGCCCAGACTCTCGCGCGGACGCCGAAGCATCCCTACACAGCCGCCCTGTTCTCAGCGGCATTGCCAAGCCATCCCGACGAACAGCGTGAGGAGATCATCCTCACCGGCGAGGTGCCGAGCCCGCTGAACCCACCCTCCGGCTGCCGGTTTCACCCACGTTGTCCCTCCGCGATGGCGGTCTGCGGCGAACAGGAACCAAGCCTGTCAAAGGCGCATTGTCGCCTCGTCGCATGCCATTTGTTCACGGAGCGCGATTCGTGCGATTGATACGTCCGCCGCTGCGCGAATCCTGACGCCCGAGCGTCGGTGAATAGAGCATGCCAAGCATGCAACTCCGACAGACCTGTCAGAAAATCGTGTAAACCATAGCCAGCGTCCACCCGAGGCTTATCGTCCGCTGGCATCGCCGACGGTGGCCCGATAAGACGACTTCCTATCAAGCCGCAACGAACGCACTGCCCAGGCGATGATCGCCCGGGCCGTGTGAAGCAAGCACGTGCGTAACGCCCGAAACGTCTCAAAGAAACCGAATAGGGAAGTCACGTCATGTCAACGGCTCACGCTGGAACTAGCCCTGTCGCTTGGTGGAAAGAACCGACCAAAGATCAATGGCTCGCCTGGGTCGCCGCCTGGCTCGGCTGGACCCTCGATTCCTTCGACTTCACCATCTTCCTGCTGCTGATGGTGCCGATTGCCCACGACTTCAACGTACCGCTGACCGAGGTCGCCATCGTCTTCACTCTGACCTTGTGGATGCGGCTGGTTGGTGCCACCGCCTCCGGCTGGCTCGCCGATCGCATCGGCCGCAAGAAGCCGCTGATGATCTCCATCGCGTGGTTCTCGTTGTGCAATCTGTTCGCGGGGCTCGCACCGAGCTTCATGTTGCTGCTGCTGTTCCGTACCGCCCTGGGCATTGGGATGGGCGCGGAATGGCCGGCCGGCGCCGCACTGGCAATGGAAACATGGCCGCAACGCTCGCGCGGCTTCATGGGCTCCGTGCTGCAAGGCTCCTGGGGCCTCGGCGCATTGCTTTCGAGCGCCGCATACGCCCTGTTATTCGATTCGATAGGTTGGCGCGGGCTATTGCTGATCGGCGTGCTCCCCGCGCTGGTGATCGTCTACATCCGCATATACGTCAAGGAACCGCAAATCTGGATCGATAACCGCCGCAAGCAGCGTGCGGAGAACCGCGAGTTCCGCGCGCCGCTCCTCAGCATCTTCAAACGCGGCGTGCTCGCCAACACGCTCACCGCGTGCTGGATGATGGCAAGTGCGTTCGTCGTCGGCTACTCGGTCGGCGGCATGTTCCCGTCGTATCTACAGAAGGACCTCGGCCTGCCCACCGCCATGGTTGCGCTGCCGATCATGCTGCAAAGCCTGATGTTCTTTCTCTCGGCGATTCTCTGGGGCTGGGTTGCCGACCGCTTTGGCCGCCGGTCCACGCTGATCATCACCGCCTTGATGACAATCCCGATCGCGCCGCTCTATCTGCTGAGCACCGATTACACGATGATCGTGGTGTTCTTCACCTTGCAAGGCTGGTTCGGCGGTGGCGGCATGCACACGCAGTGGCCGCACTATCTGTCGGAACGCTTCCCCACTGAGGTACGGGCCACCGCCACCGGCTTCTGTTACCACCAGGGAGCAATCTTCGGCGGCCTGGTTGGACCGGTGCTGTCCTATTTCGCCACCAGCTGGCACATGGGATTCGCCATTCCGATGATGATCGGCACCACAGTCGCCGCCGTCTCGGTGTTCGTCGCGATGCTGTTCAGCCCGGAGACCAAGGGAACGGAAATGGTGTCCGACATCCAGCTCGCCTGACCTGCGTTAACCCTACGCCACCCGCCATTGCACCAGTGTGAATGGCGGGTCGGCGCCATCATGCGGTTCGAACACCGCTGAGACCGCCGCACCAATCCGCACCTCCTGCCGGGGATCGCCCAGCAGGTTGCCAACCATGCGCACATTGCCGGCATGCGGCAGCTCCACCAGCACGACGATATAAGGTCCGTGGCCGTTCAGTGCCGCATGCACCGGATGGTGCGGGCGCTGGTAGCTGTAGATACGCCCTTGCCCTGCGACCTCCTCCCAGCCCACGTCGAAGGAATGGCAGCGGTGGCAGATCCACTCCGGTCCCCACTGCCAGGCACCGCAGCCGCGGCACTTCTGGATCCGCAGCTTGCCCTGGCGCGTGGCGTCCCAATACGGCGCACTCAACGGATCGCCGACAGTCGGCTTCGCCAGCCCTTCGGGCAGATAGGTGTCGCTCATAGCACCGCCTCCGAACCAAGGATCAGCGAACTCACCGGCGTCACCATCGGGCCGCCAATGATGATCGCCGCGTCATTGCGCTTCACCTGATTGATCGCGGTGCCGCGGATCTGCCGTACCGATTCGATCACCAGTTCCAGCCCATGCATGTAGCATTCCGCCAGGTTGCCGCCGCTGGTGTTCAGCGGCATGCGGCCATCCGGCGCATAAAGGTTCTCAGGCACCAGCAGTTCGTTGGCTTCCTCGGCGCCCACCAGCCCATGCTCCACCAGGCTCATCAGTACCCCGCCGGTGAAGTTCTCGTAGCACTGCACGATGCCCATATCGGCAGGCCGCAGCTTCGCCATGTCGTACAGCCGCGGCGCGAGC
>DATJJM010000182.1:0-16627 GCA_035492535.1 Acetobacteraceae bacterium
GTCGGCCTCGTGGTGGGTGTCATCGCGATCACCGGCGGCCTGATCTACTTCCCCGCGGTAGCGCTCGGGCCGGTCGTCGAGAACTTCGCGATGCACGCCGGCACCCTCTTCGACACAGGCAGCTAAGTCATGGCCATGGAAATCCGTCACAACACGCGCGGCTCGCAGTCCTCCGTGCTGGATCCGTCGATCCTCGTCCCCGCGATCCAGGAATCATTCTTCAAGCTCAGCCCGCGGGTCCTGATCAAGAACCCGGTGATGTTCGTCGTCGAAATCGTGGCCGCTCTCACCACCGTCATCCTGGTGCGCGAACTGATCCAGGGTGGCCCGCTTGGCTTCACCTTCCAGATCGTCCTCTGGCTGTGGATCACCGTGCTGTTCGCCAACTTCGCCGAAGCCGTGGCCGAGGGCCGCGGCAAGGCACAGGCCGCCACGCTGCGCAAGGCACGCACCGAGACACCAGCCAAGCGACTGGCATCGCTGCGCGCCGACAGCTACCAGACGGTGCCCGCGCCTGAACTGAAGCAGGGCGACATCGTGCTGGTGGAAGCCGGCGACCTCATCCCCAGCGATGGTGACGTGGTCGAAGGCATCGCCTCGGTCGATGAGTCGGCGATCACCGGTGAATCGGCTCCTGTCATCCGCGAAAGCGGCGGCGACCGTTCGGCAGTGACCGGCGGCACCCGCGTGCTGTCCGACTGGATCAAGGTGAAGATCACCGCCGCACAGGGCTCCACCTTTCTCGATCGCATGATCGCGCTGGTGGAAGGCGCCGAACGGCAGAAGACGCCGAACGAGATCGCACTGAACATCCTGCTGGCAGGCCTCACCCTCATCTTTGTCTTCGCGGTCGCCACCATTCCGAGCTTCGCCACCTATGCCGGCGGCTCGGTCTCCGTGGTGATCCTTGTCGCGCTGTTCGTCGCATTGATCCCCACCACGATCGGTGCGCTGCTGTCCGCCATCGGCATCGCCGGCATGGATCGCCTGGTGCGCTTCAATGTGCTGGCAATGTCGGGCCGCGCCGTCGAGGCAGCCGGTGACGTCGATACGCTGCTGCTCGACAAGACCGGCACGATCACCCTCGGCAACCGCCAGGCAACGGAATTCCTGCCGCTGTCCGGCGTCGCCGAGCAGGAGCTGGCCGATGCCGCACAGTTCGCGTCGCTGTCGGATGAAACGCCGGAAGGCCGTTCCATCGTCGTGCTGGCGAAGGAGAAGTACAATATCCGCGGCCGCGAAATGGCGCCCGTGGGGGCTCACTTCATCCCGTTCTCCGCACAGACCCGCCTGTCCGGTGTGGACATGGATGGCTCCAGCATCCGCAAGGGCGCGGTCGATGCGGTACTGGCGTTCGTGAAGTCGGCAGTGCCCGACGGCAATGGCGGCGGTGTCGCCACGGCGGTCCGCTCTACCACCTCGGAAGCCACGGTGCGCGAGCTGACATTGAAGTCGGAGACGATCGCCAAGTCGGGCGGCACGCCGCTCGCCGTCTGCAAGGATGGCCACCTGCTCGGCGTGATCCACCTGAAGGACATCGTCAAGGGCGGCATCCATGAACGCTTCACCGAGTTGCGCCGCATGGGCATCCGCACCGTGATGATCACCGGCGACAATCCGCTGACTGCCGCCGCGATCGCCGCAGAGTCGGGCGTCGATGACTTCCTGGCCCAGGCAACGCCCGAGACCAAGCTCAAGCTGATCCGCGACGAGCAGGCGCAGGGCAAGCTGGTCGCCATGTGCGGCGACGGTACCAACGACGCACCGGCATTGGCTCAAGCCGACGTCGGGGTGGCGATGAACACCGGCACCATGGCGGCGCGCGAGGCCGGCAACATGGTCGATCTCGACAGCGATCCCACCAAGCTGATCGAGATCGTCGAGATCGGCAAACAGCTGCTGATGACCCGCGGCGCGCTGACCACGTTCAGCATTGCCAACGACGTGGCGAAGTACTTTGCCATGATCCCGGCGATGTTCATCGCGTTCTATCCGCAGCTTGAGGCGCTGAACGTGATGCACCTGCACAACCCGCAAAGCGCCATCCTGTCGGCGATCATCTTCAACGCCCTGATCATCGTGGCGCTGATCCCGCTGGCGCTAAAGGGCGTTGCCTACAAGCCGATCGGCGCGGCGGCGATCCTGCGGCGCAACCTGCTGATCTACGGCCTCGGTGGCATCGTCGTACCGTTCGTCGGGATCAAGCTGATCGACATGCTCGTAACCTCCATCGGCCTTGCCTGAAGGGCCCACTGCAATGAAACACATTCGACCCGCGATCGTGATGATCGTCGCGATGACCATCATCACAGGCCTGATCTACCCGCTGGTCATGACCGGCATCGCCCAGACCGTCTTTCCCTACCAGGCCAACGGCAGCCTGATCGCGAAGGACGGCAAGGTGATCGGTTCGGCGCTGATCGGTCAGAACTTCACCTCCGACAAGTATTTCCATGGCCGCCCGTCAGCGACCTCGGAGCCCGATTTGAAGGATCCGAGCAAGACCGTGCCGACGCCATACGCCGCCGATAACTCTGCCGGTTCGAACCTTGGCCCGACGTCGAAGGCGCTGATCGACCGGGTGAAGGCTGACGCGGCCGCGCTGGCGAAGCAGAACCCCGACACGCCGATCCCGTCCGATCTGGTCACCACATCCGCCAGCGGACTGGATCCGGATGTCACACCGGCCGGCGCGTTGTTCCAGGTGCCGCGCGTCGCCAAGGCACGCGGCCTGCCGGAAGACCAGGTGCGGCAATTGGTGGAAAGCCACATTTCCGGCCGACTGCTCGGCATCATTGGCGAGCCGCATGTGAACGTGCTGGAGTTGAACCTCGCGCTGGATGCGATGAAGAGCTAACTTCGCCCTGTCATCGTGAGGCAGCGAGACTGACGAAGCAATCTCGTTCGGGGTTGCTTCGTCGTTTTCGCTCCCCGCAGTGACAAGAGCGCAGATGGACTGTTCTTTTGGACGATCGAAGTTCCCGCGAAGGCAGACCGTCTCCCGACGCCCTCCTCCAGGACGCGGAACAGGGCACGCGCGGCCGCCTGAAGATCTTCATGGGCGCCGCGCCAGGCGTCGGCAAGACGTTCGAAATGCTGTCCGCCGCCCAGGCCCGCCTGCGCGAAGGCACCGATGTGGTCGTAGGCGTGGTCGAAACCCACGGCCGCAAGGAAACCGAGGCGCTGCTCCAGGGCCTTGAAGCCATCCCCCAACGTCCAGTCGAGTACCGCGGGCGCACGTTGCATGAAATGGACCTCGACACGCTGCTGGCACGCCATCCGCAACTCGCGTTGGTGGATGAGCTCGCTCACACAAACGCTGCGGGCAGCCGCCATCCCAAGCGATACATGGATGTCGAGGAGCTGATCGCTGCAGGCGTCGATGTCTATACAACGTTGAATGTCCAGCACGTCGAAAGCCTGAACGACGTTGTGGCACGCATCACGCGGATCCGTGTCCGCGAGACTGTGCCCGACTCGATCATCGACAAGGCTGACGATATCGAACTGATTGACCTCACGCCGGACGATCTGCTCCAGCGGCTGAAGGACGGCAAGGTCTATGTGCCGCATCAGGCGGAGCGCGCGGTCCGTCACTACTTCTCGCAAGGCAACCTGACGGCACTGCGCGAGCTGGCGTTGCGACGCACCGCACAGCGGGTAGACGATGAGATGGTGCGCTATATGCAGGCGCACGCGATCCCGGGACCATGGGCCGCCGGCGAGCGGGTATTGGCCTGCATCGGCGCCGATCCCAGCAGTACCGATGTGGTTCGACTGGCCAAGCGTATGGCGGACAGCCTGCGCGCGCCGTGGACCGCCATCCATGTCGAGACAGGCCGCAACCTGAACCTGAGCGATGCGGCACGCGATCGGATTGCCGAGGCGATGCGTCTGGCAGTGCGTCTTGGCGCGGAGACGGTGACGCTGCCAGGCCAGGATGTCGCCGGGACCATCGCGGACTACGCGCGCACGAACAATTTTACCCACATCATCATCGTGCAGCCGCCACGTTCGATCTGGCGTGAGCTGCTTCAAGGCTCCCTGGCGCAGCAGCTCATCCGTCAGGCCGGTGGGGCCAGCGTGCACGTCGTCGGACGCACGCGGGAAGTTGCCGATCAATCTGGTCAGCCGACGCTGCGCGAGGCAGCGCTGCATCCTGGCGACGCGCGCGCTTACCTCGGAAGCCTGGGCTTTGTTGCAGTCTCACTGGGTGTCGCGTTGCTGCTGCACCAGATGTTCAGTCTCGCCAGTGTCGCAATGACGTTCATCACGGCAGTACTGGTAGCGGCTGTCGTCTACGGCCTGTGGCCGGCATTGTTTGCCAGCTTCCTCAGCGTGCTGGCGTACAACTTCTTCTTCCTGCCGCCGCTCTATACATTCACGATCGAGGATCCGGAAAACGTCGCCGCACTGTTCTTCTTCGGTGTGACCGCGGTGATCGCCAGCAACCTCACCGCCCGTGTCCGCGCCCAGGCGATCGTGGCTCGCCAGCGAGCGCGCACGACGGAGGAGCTCTATCAGTTCAGCCGCAAGCTCGCGAGCGCCGCGAATCTGGACGACCTGCTGTGGGCGACTGTGCATCAGATTGCGCTGATGCTGAAGGTCCGCGTGGTCATCCTGTTGCCGGAGGAAAACACCGTCGTAGTGCGCGCCGGTTTCCCGCCGGAAGACACGCTGGACGCAGCGGACGTTGCCGCGGCCCGCTGGTGTTGGGAAAAGAACCACGCCGCTGGTCGCGGATCCGATACGCTGCCTGGCGCGAAGCGCTTGTTCAAGCCGATGAATACCGGACGCGGCGCTGTTGGTGTGATCGGCATCGATAGCGATGAGCCCGGGCCGATCCTGACACCCGATCAACATCGCCTGCTCGATGCGCTGTCCGATCAGGCAGCTCTGGCAATCGAACGCGTGAATTTGGTCGAGGATGTCGATCGCGCGCGTCTCGCAGTGGAAACTGATCGGTTGCGGGCGGCATTGCTGACATCGATTTCACATGATCTGCGCACGCCGCTGGCATCGATTCTTGGATCAGCCACAAGCCTGTCATCGCAAGGCGACACGCTGAGCGCATCGACGCGTGCCGATCTGATCCGTAACATCCAGGATGAGTCCGAGCGGCTGAATCGCTTCATCGGCAACCTGCTCGACATGACGCGGCTAGAAACGGGACCGCTGCGTTTGAACACCGGACCAGTTGAGTTGTCGGACGTGGTCGGCAGTGCGCTGCGGCGCGCGCGCAAGATCCTGGCCAACCACCGCACGGAGGTCGCATTGCAACCTGACCTTCCCATGCTCGATAGTGATGAAGTGCTGTTCGAACAGGTGCTGTTCAATCTGCTGGACAATGCCGGCAAATACGCGCCGGTCGGCTCGCTGGTGACAATCCGGGCGTGGCGCGACGACGGTCGGGTTGGCGTGCAGATATTGGATGAAGGCCCTGGTATCCCCGAATCCGATCTGGAGCATGTGTTCGACAAGTTCTATCGCGGTGGCCCCGCGGATCGCCGGCGTGCCGGCACGGGTCTTGGTCTCGCGATCTGCCGCGGCTTCATCGAGGCTATGAACGGCACGATTACCGCAAGCAACCGCACGGACCGCTCCGGCGCGGTCTTCACCATCAAGCTGCCGGCGTTCGTCAATGCTGAACGGCCGGCGGAAACAATCGAATGAGTGCGGGATCCGCGCCGACGCGCATCCTTGTGGTTGACGACGAACCGGCGATCCTGCGCTTCCTGCGCGCCGGCTTGGGGAGCCAGGGCTACCTGGTCACGGAGGCGCAGACTGGCCAGGCGGCGATCGATGCGGCACGCCAGTATCGTACCGATCTCATCGTGCTGGATCTCGGCCTGCCGGACATCGATGGCCTGGAAGTCATTCGGCATATCCGCGAGGCGGGCGTGGCGCTGCCAATCATCGTGCTGTCCAGCCGGGAAAACGAGGTGGCGAAGGTGACCGCGCTCGACCTTGGCGCCGACGACTACGTCACCAAGCCGTTCGGCATCGACGAGTTGCTCGCCCGCATCCGCGCCGCCCAGCGGCATCGCCTGCAACAGCAAGGGGAGCGGCCGATCTTCCGCGCCGGCGATCTGACAATGGACCTGGTACGCCGCATCGTCATGGTGCGCGGCCAGGAGGTGAAGTTCTCGCCGCGTGAATACGACCTGCTCCGATTGCTGGTGGCGCATGCCGGCAAAGTGCTGACCCACAACATGATCCTGCGGGAAGTGTGGGGACCCAACGCGGATGTGCAATATCTCCGCATCTATGTCCGGGCATTGCGCCAGAAGATCGAGCGCGATACCGAGAAGCCCGAATACATCCAGACGGAGACTGGCGTGGGTTATCGCCTCCGAGCACCGGACTGATGAAGATTGGCGACCTCATAGGACCGGATCGGGTGGTGTTCGGGCTGCGCGTGCCCGACAAGGTGCAGTTGTTGCAGGATCTGGCGGGGCGTGCGGCGATGGCACTTTCCGTGGACCGGCGCAAAATCTTCGATGCTTTGCTTGCGCGGGAAAATCTGGGATCGACCGGCCTTGGGAAAGGCTTTGCCTTGCCCCATGCGCGAATGGAGGGCCTCGGTCAGGCCTATGCGCTGTTCGTGCGCCTGGCACGTCAGATCGACTTCGCATCGATCGATGAACGCCCGATCGATCTGGCGATCCTGCTGCTGACGCCCGCGAACGGCGCCAACGACCACCTGGCAACGCTCGCCGCCCTGTCGCGGCCGCTGCGCGACGACGTCTTCGTGCAGAGGCTGCGCACAGCACCGGACGCCGCCGCCCTGCATAGGTTGCTCGCGAGCGCGTGAGCGTGCTTGCCGCGGCGGCGGGCCACGTGCGAGAATCATCGCAGTACTATGAGCGCACCAGCAGCAGTCTCGCAGTTGTGTCCCTGCGGCAGCGGGCTGCGATCGGCGCGCTGTTGCAGTCTGCAAATGCAGTCGCTGCCGCCGCCCGAGGCGACCCACCATCTGGTGCCACTGGTGGAGCGCGCCATCCAGGCGCATCGACAGGGCGCAAATGAAACGGCCGAACGCTTGTGCCTGGATGTACTGGAGCTGGCGCCCGATCGGCCCGGTGCGCTCTCTGTCCTCTACGACATCCGGAACGCGCAGGGGAACGCGCGCGCCGCCGAGATGCTGATCCGGCGTATTGTCGCGCTGGATCCCAATAACCTCCTCGCCACCAACGAACTGGCGTTGATCCTGCTTGGCAAGGGCAGCCTGGCCGAAGCCGAACATCATGCCCGCAATGCGGTGCGCATTGCACCGGAGAACCCGCAGGCACACAACCTGATGGGCATGATCATGACCGAGGCCAGTCGGGCTCAGATCGGCGAATATCATTACCGCCGTGTCCTGGAACTGACGGGCCAGCGCGATCCGATCCTGCTGGCCAACCTCGCCTGGAACCTGAAGAACCAAGGCCGCATGAAGGAGGCGCGCCAGCTCTACGAGGAATCTGTGACCGCAGCGCCGCAGGTGCGCCAGACATTGCTCGGCTTCGCTCGACTTGAGGAGGCGGATCGCAACTTTGATGCCGCGTCTAAGGTGCTCGACAAAGCCGACGAGGAATTCCCGAATGATCCGGGTGTGCGACTGACTCGCGCCGTGCTGCTGGGCCGCATGCGGCGCTACGACGAAGCATTGACGATCATCGATACGACCGCCGATGACGAAGGCAGGCTTGGCCCGAACGAGCTGCTGGAGAAGGGGCGCCTCCTCGACCAGCTTGGCCGCTACGATGATGCCTGGGCGGCATTTGCAGAGGGCAAGCGGCTGGCACGCGAACTGTCCGGCCAAGCCTATCTGGACCATGAGGCTGATGTGCAGATCGAGCGGCTGCGCAATTTCTTCACCGCGGGGCGTTTGCGGCTGATGCCACGCGCCAAACTGCGCGCCGACGTACCGCAGCCGATCTTCATCCTTGGCTTTCCGCGGTCAGGCACGACACTGGTCGAGCAGACATTGTCGGCGCATCCCAAGATCGCTGCCGGGGATGAGCTGCCGCTGGTTCACGAGATCACTGCGATCATGCCGCGCATGCTGGCCAGTCCGCTCGGCTATCCCGAGGCGCTGGCGGAACTCTGGATGGGTGACCAGCGCGAAGGACTGGAGAATCTACGCGACTACTATCTGCAGAAGGTGCGGCAGATGGGCGTGCTGCGCAGCGGCGCCACGCGCTTTACCGATAAGATGCCGCTGAACGAGACGCATCTTGGCCTGATCGCGCTGCTGTTTCCCGAGGCGCCGCTGATCCACGTGCTACGCCATCCGCTGGACATCATGGTGTCGGCGTTCTCCAACCAGTTCACGCACGGGTTCTTCTGTGCCTGCGACCTGAAGACGGCGGCGCGGCATTATGTGCGCGTGATGGACCTGGTGCAGCATTACCGTGCGGAAATGTCGCTGCGGTATCTGCCGATCCGATATGAGGACATCGTTCAGGACCAGGAAGCCAGTGTGCGTGCGATGCTGGCATTCGCGAACGAGCCGTTCAGCAAGGCCTGCCTGACGTTCCATAAGAATCGCCGCTATGCGCGCACGGCGAGTTATGCGCAGGTTGCCGAGCCGCTCTATCGGCGTTCTGTCTATCGCCACCGCCACTACCTCAAGCACCTGAAGCCGGTGATCCCGATCTTGCGGCCGGTGATCGAGCGGCTCGGCTATACTGCGGACTGATGGAGACGCCCGCACTCGCACTACGGGCGCCCCCACCGGGCTCTGTGCCGTTACCGCTCGACGAGGTTCTGCGCATCGCCGACGAATACGAGCGAGGCGGCCGGCTGGACGATGCAAAGCGGTTGCTCGATCACATCCTCGGCGTATCGCCGAACCAGGGTGACGCGCTGCACCTGGCAGGCATCGTCGCGTTCCGCAAAGGCGACATTGAAGAGTCGCTGGAGCTGATGCAGCGCTCGCTGACGTTCGGCATCGATACACCGCTTTACCTGCGCAACATCTGCGAGGTCTACCGGACTTTAGGGCGCATGGACGAGGCGCTGGACACGGCACGTCGCGCCACAGAATTGGCGCCTGCTGATCCGCTGTGTCAGCACAATCAGGCAATCATTCATTATCACCGGCTGGAACTGGACGAGGCGCTGGACTGCGCCGGCCGTGCGCTGCACATCGATCCGAGTATGCCTGGCGCGCATTTCGTGCGTGCCGAAGCGCTGTTGTTGCGTGGTGACTGGCAGGAGGGGTGGGACGAATACGAGTGGCGTTTCCGGATCGCAGGCGCTGCTCCACTCATGCCACCCACGAGCAGGCCGCAATGGGATGGAAGCGCGTTCTCCAACAAGCCGCTGCTGTTGATTGCCGACCAGGGGTTTGGCGATGTGATCCAGTTCGCACGGTATATACCATGGGTGGCAGAGCAGTGTCCTGATATCGTGCTTGCGTGCAGCAGCGAGGTGCAGCCGATCCTGCGGCAGATCGCGCCTAACGCGCGGCAGTTCGTGCGGTGGGAGGATATGCCGGATTACGCTGCGTTCTGTGCACTGTCGGGACTGCCTCGGCTGGCCGACACGCGGGTGGAGACGGTACCCGCACCTGTCCCCTATTTGTACGCTGATCCGGCACGCATCGCACGCTGGGCCGAGCGGCTGAGCGGGCTCGTGTCAAGCGGATACCGGCGTATCGGTGTGATCTGGGCGGGGCGACCGACGCATAACAACGATCGCAATCGCTCGGCGCTGCTGGCGGATTTCATGCCTCTGGCGAATGTGGCGGGGATTGCGCTGCTGGCGTTGCAGAAAGGGCCAATGACCACTCAGGCCGGCGAGTATTACGGGCGGGCGCCGCTGATCAATCTGGGGGCGGAGATCGACGGTTACGATGACACGATGGCGATCCTGGAGAACCTCGATCTGTTGGTTACTGTGGATACGTCCGTGGCTCATCTGGCGGGGGCGATGGGGCGGCCGGTATGGATCATGCTGCCCCGGGCGCCCGACTGGCGGTGGCTGCTGGAGAGGTCCGATACGCCGTGGTATCCGACGGCACGATTGTTCCGGCAGAAGATCGTACGGCGATGGGATGACGTTGTGAAGGCGATCGCCGAGGAACTGCTCAGCCTGGGCCGGTGACCTCGTTGATCTGCTGCTGATCGCAGCCAAGCTCGCGCAGGACTTCCTCGGTATGTTCGCCAAGCGCGGGCCAGAGCCGGCGGACTGATGGCGGACTTTCGGAGAAGTGTGCCGGTATCGCTGTGATCGTCACGTCGCCATCGTTCGGGTGCTTCATGTGCTGAAAGAACCCGGTCTCCTGTAGATACGGATCGTCCAGCAGGTCGGTCAGCGTATTGGCTGGGCCGCAGGGAATGTCGAGCTGGCCCAGGATTTCCAGCCATTCCGCTGTGGTGCGTTCGCGCACGCCTTCGGCGAGCACCGCGTAGAGCGCGTCCACATTGTCGGAACGCGCGGCAATGGTCTCGAAGCGTGGGTCATCGATCAGCGCGGCACGGCCCATCGCCTCGAACAGGCGCCGCCAGTGGTTGTCGCTGACCGCAATGACAGAAATGTAGCCATCCTTCGTCGCGTAGGGACGGCGGTGCGGAGTGAGCATGCGGGGATAGCCCATGCCAAGCTCGGGCTGGTTCAGCGCCATGCCCCACATGTGCTCGATCAGCAGGAAGGACAGCGTTGTCTCCAGCATCGGCACATGCACTTCCTGGCCCTGGCCCGTACGTTCCCGATGAAACAGCGCCATGCCTATCATCGAGGCCAGCATCTGGCCGGTGAGCTTGTCCACCACGACGCTGGGGACGTAACGGGGTGCGCCGTCGGCGCCGGCATTCAAGGCGGCCAGCCCGCTCATGCCCTGGATCAGATCGTCGAACGCGGGATGTTCCTGCCTGCTGCTGCCTTTGCGGAAACCGGAGGCGCAGGCGTAGACCAGCCTTGGGTTGCGAGCGGACAGCGCGGCGTAGCTCAGGCCCAAACGATCCGCGGCGCCGAGACGCATGTTGTGCACGAACACGTCGGCGGTATCGATCAGCCGCAGCAGAGCATCCCGCGCGGCTGATTGCTTCAGGTCCAGCATGACGCTCCGCTTGTTGCGGTTCAGCATGGCGAAATACGCACCCATGCCCTTGTTGCGGCTGGGGCCGATCCAGCGGCAGTTGTCGCCATCGGGGGATTCGATCTTGATGACGTCGGCGCCGAGATCGCCGAGCGTTTGCGTGGCGAAGGGGCCCAGCACCACTGTCGTCAAGTCGATCACGCGGACACCGGCAAGAGGGCCACCCATCGTTTCGCATTCCCTTGTCATGAAGTCGCTCATCACCAGCCACCATCCGACTCTCATGTCACAATGGTGGTCCACTTGCACGCCAGCTTGTGCGGCCCCTATGCTGCGTCGCAACATAGCGGTCGGAGGGGAGCATGCAGCAGAAACTGGATGACGCAACGCTCGATTTTCTATTGGCGCGCTCCGGACTTTCGCCCACGCCGCAACAGAAGGCGGAGCTGAAAGCCATCTACCCCCATGTCGCCGCAATGGCCGAGCGCGTGCGCAAGCCGCGCGGGCGCATGGCTGAACCGGTCCTGACCTACGGCTTCAATAAGGAGGACCTGGCATGAGCGACATCCCGACCATCGCCGCCGCCGCCAAATTGATCGCCGCGAAGCAGCTCTCGCCGGTGGAGCTGACCAAGGCCTGCATCGAACGCGCCCACGCGCTCGATGGCGAGCTGCACGCCTTCATCCGGCTGACCGAGGATCGCGCGCTTGCCGACGCACGCGCCGCCGAAGCAGCGATCATGGCCGGAAAATCTCCAGGCCCGCTCTGCGGAATCCCGATCGGCCTGAAGGACATCGTCGACACCAAGGGCATTCCGACGACGTGTCATTCGAAGATCCTGCAGGACAATGTGCCCACCAGCGACGCGGCATGCGCGGTGAAGCTCGCCGATGCCGGCAGCGTCATGATGGGCAAGACCGCGACGCACGAATTCGCTGATGGCGGCCCGTCTTTCGACCTGCCATGGCCACCCGCGCGCAATCCGTGGAACACCGCATACTTCACCGCCGGTTCGTCGAGCGGCACCGGAGCCGGCGTCGCCGCGGGACTGATCATGGGCGGCATCGGCACCGACACCGGCGGCTCGATCCGCGGTCCGGCTGCACTCTGTGGCATCGCCGGCATCAAGCCGACCTATGGGCTGGTGAGCCGCGCGGGCGTCGCACCGGCTGCGTTTTCGCTGGACCATATCGGACCGATGGCATGGACCGCGGAAGACTGCGCGATCATGTTGCAGGCGCTCGCGGGCCACGATCCGGCCGATCCGGCCAGCGCCTCGCAGCCGATTCCGAACTACACCGAAAAGCTTGGCGCCGGCATCAAGGGCATGCGCGTCGGCGTCATCCACCACTTCCATGAAACCGACCACAAGGTGACGCTGGCCGTGCAGCGCGGCATCGATGCGGCGATCACCACCTTCCGTGGCCTTGGCGCCGAGATCCGCGAGGTGACGCTGTCGCCGATGGTGGAATGGCACGCCTGCGGCACGCTGATCTCCATCACCGAGCGCGCATCAGCCTACGATGAATGGGCACGCACGCGGCTGGCCGATTTCGGCGAGCGCGTGCAGCAGCGGCTGCTGGTGGGCGCGCTGGTGTCCGGTGTCGACTACGTCCAGGCGATTCGCCGCCGCCGCGAGCTGCGCGCCGAGCTGAAGGCGGCAATGGCGGATCTCGATGTGGTGCTGACTGCGGGCAATCCCTCGGAAGCGCCGAAGATCGATGACGTGCCGATGTGGGACGTGTCGCAGAAGCCGAGCTTCACCATGCCGTTCAACGTCGCCGGCTATCCGGCGATGTGCGTGTGCTCGGGCTTTGGCGACGCCGACCTGCCTGTCTCCATCCAGATCGTCGGCAAGCCGTTCCAGGAAGCGACCGTGCTGCGCATCGCCGATGCGTTCGAGAAGGCCACGCCGTTCCGCGATCGCCGCCCCGCCATGTCATCCGCCCTCGTTCCCGCCTGAAGGAAACCGCAATGGCCCAACATCAGCTTCGCGCCTCGCCAGAGACCGTTCGCATCGGCGTATTCGACGCGAGCTATCCACCGGTTATGACGATCGAGTCTGGCGATACCGTCGTGGTGCAATGCGTCTCTGGCCGGCCGGAGGTACTGCCGCCGGCCAGTGCGGGACTGCCCGTGCCGCCGGAACTCGATGCCATCATCGCGGCCAATCCCGGCATGCGGGCCGGGCATATCGTCACTGGCCCGATCGCCATCACCGGCGCGGAACCGGGCGACATGCTGGAGATCCGCATCGAGAAGATCGTGCCCGGCGCGGACTGGGGCTACAACATGATCCGTCCACTCGCCGGCACACTGCCCGAGGATTTCCACGAGACGGTGATCAGCCACATCCCGGTGGACAGGACGCGGATGGTCTGCTCGCTGCCCTGGGGCACCGAGCTTCCCCTGGCGCCGTTCTTCGGCGTGATGGGCGTCGCGCCGCCGCCGGCGTTCGGCACGATCGCTTCCAAGGAGCCGCGTATCCACGGCGGCAACATGGACAACAAGGAACTGGTGGCCGGCTCCACCCTGTATCTACCGGTGTGGGTACCGGGCGCCAACTTCTCGGTGGGCGACGGGCATGGCATGCAGGGCGATGGCGAAGTGTGCGTCACTGCGCTGGAGATGTGCCTGACCGGCACACTCACCTTCGTGCTGCACAAGGGCGGCGGGCAGTCGCGCCCCTTGCTGAAGCAGCCGAAGGCCGAGACGCCGACTCACTTCATCAGCATGGGTCTCCATGAAGACCTCGACCAGGCGATGAAACAGGCACTGCGCGAGATGATCTCGTTCATCTGCGCGCGCAGCAACCTGTCGCGCGAGCAGGCCTATCAGTTCTGCTCCCTGGCGGTGGACTTCCATGTGACGCAGACGGTGAATGGCGAGAAAGGCATTCATGGCATGCTGAAGAAGGGGCTGCTGTTCTGATGCAGCCCTGCCAGCTCACCGCGGCAGAGGCCGCCGCACTGATCCGCGCCAGGAAGCTCTCCTGCGAGGAGCTGGCGCGATCCTGCCTGGCGCGCATCGCCGCACGCGATGCCGAGGTGAAGGCCTGGCTGTGGCTCGACCCGGACCATGTGATCCGCCGCGCGCGCGAGCTGGACAAGCTGCCCGCGACGCGGCCGCTGCACGGCCTGCCGTTCGGCGTGAAGGACATCATCGACACCATCGACTACCCGACGACGCAGAACTCGCCGATCTACGATGGCGCCCGCATCGGTCGTGATGCGGCGTGCGTCGCGGTGGTGCGCGGTGCCGGCGCGCTGATCCTCGGCAAGACCGATACGGTGGAGTTCGCCTCCGGCGGCCGCAAGGCAGTGACGCGCAATCCGTACAACTTCGCCCATACCCCGGGCGGGTCGTCGTCCGGATCCGGTGCGGCGGTGGGCGATTTCCAGGTACCCCTGGCGTTCGGCACCCAGACCGGCGGCTCGCATATACGGCCGGCATCGTTCAACGGCATCTATGGCATCAAGCCCACCTGGAACCTGCTGAGCCGTGAAGGCGTGCGGATGTCATCGATCACGCTCGACACCGTCGGCTGGTACGGCCGTTCGGTCGACGACCTCATCCTGGTCGGCACCGCGTATCGGCTGGCGGCCGACACCACGCCGGTCGCAGTGAAGGGCCTCCGCGTCGGCCTCTGCCGCAGCCCCGCATGGCACGCAATCGAGCCGGCCGGCACGATGGCGTTGGAGACCGCGGCGAAGCGGCTGTTGGACGCCGGCGCCATCGTCGAGGAGCTGGTGCTGCCCTCGCCGTTCGACCGGTTGCTGGAGGCGCAGAACACCATCGTTACGGCGGAAGGCGGTGTCTCGTTCCTGCCTGAATATACCAATGCCTATGCACAGCTGGCGCCCGACCTGCGCGCGAAGGTGGACAGCAACATCGCGCGGGAAGCATTGCTCGAGGCCTACGCGGTCGCTGATGCCTGCCGGCCGGTGTTCGACGGGATGTTCGGCGCATCGCTCGATGTGGTGCTGACGCCAAGCGCTCCCGGCGAGGCACCGGAAGGGCTGCATACAACAGGCAATGCCATCTTCAACCGGATGTGGACGCTGCTGCACGTGCCTTGCGTCGGCATTCCGGCGTGCCGTGGTCCGAACAATCTGCCGGTCGGCGTGACACTGGCCGGTCCGCGGCTGACGGATGCCCGATTGCTGGCGATCGCCAGGTCGCTGGCACCGATCATCGATCCCGACCCACAGGCTGGACTGCGCGATTTGTGGGAATAGACTCGCCGGATTCAGCCCGCCGTGAAGGCAGGGCAGCAGGGGGGACGATGATCCTGACAGGTGACGTCAACCTGATGAACGTCGACGAACCGCTGGTTCCGTTCGCGCGCGTGCACGACGAATTCCGCGCCGCCGACATCGTCTTCAGCAACCTGGAATGCTGCCTGTACCAGCCGCCGAACGGCCACGCGGTCGAGAACGAAGGTTTCTTCGCCTCGCCCGAAATCGGTGGCAAGGCGCTGCGGGCGGCCGGCATTACCGCGGTCGGCATGGCCAACAACGTCAACTACGGCGAGGCAGCGATCAACGCCTCGCTCGCTCGGCTGGATGAACTCGGCATCGCCCATACCGGCGCCGGAGCAACCGTGGATGCTGCGCACGCGCCCGCCATCGTGACGCGGAACGGCGTCCGCTACGGCTTCCTCCAGCGCAGCGCGGTCTATTGGCCAACCAACCACGAGGCCGGCCCTGCCTCCACCGGCATCGCCGCAATCCGCGCACACACCGCCTATCAGGTGCCGATGCACAAGACACGACCGGACATTCCGCCGATGAACCGGCCCGGCATCCCGCCGATCATCGTCACCTGGACCGACCCCGGCTACCTGCGGCGCTTCACCGAAGATGTCACGTCGTTGCGCGCGCAGGCCGACATCGTCGTCGCGTCGCTCCATTGGGGCCTGCACAAGGAGGTGTTCGACTATATGCGCGAGCTAGCCCACGCCGCGATCGATGCCGGTGCCGATATCGTGATCGGACATGGACCGCATTACTCGCTGCCGGTCGAGGCCTATCGCGGGCGGCCGATCTTCTACGGATTGGGCAGCTTTTGCTTCCATACCGGGCATGGCGGCCGGCAGCACGGCAACTGGATCGGCATGATGGTGCGGGCCGCCGTCGCGGGCAAGGCGATCATCGGCACCAGCTTCCAGTTCGTGCGTCATAACGAACGTAACGAAACGGTTCCCTGCCGGCTCGCCGAGGAAGCAGCTGAATTCGCCGATATCAAAACCCGCAGCGAATCGTTCGGCACCAGGCTGCTTCCACGCATGGATGAGGTGCATATCGCGTTGTAGCGGCTCACGCGGCTTTGGCTATCATTGGCCGCATGGACCCCACGCCCGAGCCTCCCCGCGCCAGCGCACGCACCGTCTCGCTCATCGTCGCCAGCGCTATGTTCATGGAACAGCTCGACGGCACGGTCCTCGCCACCGCCCTGCCCTCGATGGCACGCAGCTTCCACGCCGATCCGCTGCACATGAACGTGGCTCTCACCTGCTATCTGCTGACACTGGCGATGTTCATCCCCGCCAGCGGCAGGGTCGCTGATCGTTTCGGCTCACGCACCGTCTTCCGGGCG
>DATJJM010000183.1:0-2989 GCA_035492535.1 Acetobacteraceae bacterium
GGTGCGCAGTCCGCCGATGCGGTCGGCCAACGAGCCCCAGGCCTGGCGGGCGAGGAAGGCCGCCCCCAGCATCACCGAGAGCATCGCCGCCCCGTGGGTCGGCTTGATGCCGATGTCGCCGCACAGCGCCACGACATGCGATGAGGGGATCGACATCGGGATGCAGCAGCAGAAGGCAGCGATGCAGATGAGCAGCTGCGCGAGATTTGGCGGAAGACCCATGACACGACGGGCCGGGGCTTGCTTCTGCCCGCCGCCCGAGGGGCGGACGGAAAGCGGCACATAGGCCTGCGGCGTCGGCCTCAGCATCACGGTCAAGGGCAGGATGAGGGCCAACGTGATGGCCCCATAAGCGAGCATGGTCGCCTGCCAGCCGATGCCGTCGATCGCGCGCTCGAACAACGACGGCCAGATGACGCCGGCGACGTACTGGCCCGAGGAGATCAGCGCGATGGCCGCGCCGCGCCGGCGCTCGAACCAGCGGGTCACATAGACCAGAAGCGGCGGATAGACACCGCCGTTGCCGAACAGGCCGACCATCAGCCCATGGCCGATATAGAGCGCCCAGATCGTCCCGGTCGACGAGAGGGCAAGTCCGCCCGCGATCATGCAGGCGCCGATCGTGACGGTGCGGCGCAAGCCGATGCGATCGGCCAGCCAGCCCATCAGGATGCCGCCCGCGCCCGTGCCCACCCAGACCAGTGCGCCGGCGAGTGCCAGCACCGAACGGTCGGTGCCGAGTTCCGCTTCCATGGTCTTCATGCCGACGATGATCGGGAGCGGCGACCCGTAGGATACCGACAGGATGGCGAGCGTCAGCCACGCCGCCCGCCAGGAGGCGCGACTATCGAGACCGCTGGCAGCCTTTCCCTGACCTGCGACAGCCGCCGGCTTCTCTTCGTTCGACATTTCTACCCACTTCGATCACGCAACGGCGCGTCCTTTGTCACTGTCATTATGCCCGCCCGCGACGCCGGCGGTCGGGCGAATTCACATATATGACATGCAAAGAGCGGCGAGGCGTTGCCTTCCACGCCGGGGCTTTGCGCTGGACGCCCTCTCCTTTGGGTTGCACAGTCGGCGATCGCATGGCGAGGAACGACAACAAGACAACGCGTCGAACCCTTGCGATATTCGAAGCGTTCCATCAGCGGAAGGCTCCGCTCAGCCTGACGGAGCTGGCGCGGATCGTGCAGGCGCCGATGAGCAGTTGCCACGGCATCGTGCGAACGATGACCGCACGCGGCTATCTCTACAATGTCGATGCCAGCCGCAATCTCTACCCCACCAAGCGCCTGCTGCAGATCGCGGAAACGATCGCGCGCAACGACCCGTTGCTGCGCCGCATCACCTCCTCGCTGGGCTCCCTGCGCGACGCCTGCGGCGAGACCGTCGTGCTGGGAAAATGGCAGGACAGCGTCGTCGTCTACCTGGACGTGGCCGAAAGCCAGCAAACGATCCGCTTCTCCGCACCGCCTGGCCAAGCCCAGCCCGTAGCTGCGAGCTCGATCGGCAAAGCGATCCTGGCGGAGATGGACGACAAAAGGATCTCGGCCTGGCTAAGGGCCCATCCCCTGCGCCGGACCGGGACCAGGATCAAGCTCAGCCTCAGCCAGCTGCATCGGCAACTCAAGGCGGCCCGCATTTCGGGCTATTGCATCTCCGATGGCGAAACCGACGCGGACGTGATGGCAGTCGCCGTTACGATCCCCTCGAACGACGATCCGCTCGGCGTTTCCATTGCCGGCCCCCGGGTACGCATCGAACCGCGGATACATCGGCACGGCGCCCTGTTGCTCAAGTTCCGCCAGGACATCGTCGACGCAAGCTGACGGCAACCTGAACGCGCTGCTTTTGCGTTGGCGTGGACAATCACTTCGCTTACATTTCGGAACAGGGAATTGTCATTCACCATCGTGAAAAACCCCAAGATGCCAAAAGCGCACCCCGTCGACATTCACGTAGGGGCGCGTTTGCGCCAGCGGCGCACCACGCTCGGGCTCAGTCAGTCCGCGCTCAGCGATGCCGTGGGCCTCACCTTCCAGCAGATCCAGAAGTACGAGCGTGGCTCCAACCGCATGGGGTCAAGCCGCCTGTTCGAGTTCGCCAAGGTGCTGGGCGTGCCAGTGTCCTATTTCTTCGATGACATGCCATCCAACGTCCTCGCCGGGCGCCCCCTATCGGAACGCGGCCGCAAGGGCGGATTCGGCGAGGCAGCAACGCCTTTCGGCGAGGAGAAGAATCCGCTCCACAAGCACGAAACGCGCGATCTGGTGAGTGCCTACTACAAGATCCGCGAAGTGCGGATCCGCAAGCAGATCTTCAGCACGATCAAGGCGCTGGGCGCGGCCGCCCACGCGCAGGTGCTGGCGCGGCGCAAGCGAAGCTAGCACCGCCAAGGACCGGCGGAAGCCGCTGCTCTTTCAGCGTGTGCCGCTCCCGGCCCGCAGGGATTCACGCCGCGGCCGCCGCAGGGCTTGCCGGGCCTGAGCTTTGGACGGGAGTTTCTGCTTCAAGAACAGGCTGAGCGAGGCTTGGCGCCGCTGCATGGCAAGAAGCCGCAGCGTCTCCACCTCAGCGGTGACGCTGCGCTCGAGATCCCGACCGGCGATGACCTTCTGCATGTGGTCTTTAACTCCGCCGCCCGGAAAAAGTTGCAAATTTGCCACATATCCACAGGCCACATCCGCCGCTGGCCCGAAAGCGTCAGTTGCGCATGAATCCTTCGAGTTCGTCATGCGCCCAGGCCAGCGTTTTCTCCATGGCCTCGCCGCGGAAGTAGCGCACCACCATCTGGGTCTGCGTCGCCTGTGTATAAATCCTCTCCGCGATGCTGTGTGGCGCGGGAGCTCCCGCAACCGAGAGCGTCTGGGTGTGATACGGATCGGGATAGTGGAAGAGCGTGCCCTTGGGCGGCTCCGCCTCGGCCCACACCTTGAACTTGGTGAGCTTCTCGAACGACGGCAGGTCGTAGCCGCCGCTCGCCTCC
>DATJJM010000184.1:0-7686 GCA_035492535.1 Acetobacteraceae bacterium
CTTGTGCAGGATGTCAGGAGACAGGATCTTCATCACCACCGGGAAGCCGAAGCGCTCGGCTGCCGCTACCGCTTCATCGGCACTGCTGCATGCCTGTTCCGGCGCCGAAGCAATGCCCGCCGCGGCGAGCAGTCGCTGGGCCTCTGCCTCGCTCGGCGTGCTGTCCGGCAGTGTGACCGTGGGAACCGACGGCGCTGCCGCCCCCGCCGGCGCATCGAATGCCGCGCCGAACCGTCCCATCGCCGCGATCGCCGTCACGGCGCGTGTTGGATCCTCGTGCACTACCCAGCCATCGTCCTCCAGTTCGGCACGACGATCGGGCGGCACAATCACCGACAACGCGTACAGCCGCCCAGGATACGCCTCGCGCACCTTGTTGAGCTGCTCGCGGATCCCCGGCCAGCGGCGCGATGACGCGGTCATGCTGAAGAAGCCGAGGACCGAGGAATATCCGCCATCCTTCACCAGCGCCTCGGTGAAGGTATGGATCAGCTCCACGGTGTTCGACACCTGCGCCGTCGCGTCCACCGGATTACGCGGCGCACAGAAAGGCACCAACTCGCGCAGCGTCTTCTGTGTCTCCGCCGGCATCTCCGGCATCGGCAGCCCAACCGCATCGGCGGTATCGCTGATCAGCACACCAGCGCCGCCCGACACCGTGATCACGCCCAGCGTATTGCGAGCGGGATAGATCTTGCGCGTCGCCGTATGGGCGATGTCCAGCATTTCCTCGGAATTGCGCGCACGCACCACGCCGAACTCCGCCATCACCGCTTCCGTCACCGCATCATCACCGGCGATCGACGCGGTGTGCGACTTCGCAGCCTTGCTGCCGAGTTCGCTCCGCCCGACCTTCTGCATGATGATTGGCTTCTTCGCCGCTCGCGCCGCCTCGAATGCGGCGATCAACCCGGGCGCCTCGCGAATGCCTTCGGCGTAGACCGCGATCACGTCGACTTCCGGATTTTCTGCCAGCCAGCCGATGCACTCGCCCACGGTCACGTCAGATTCGTTGCCGGTCATGATGCAAAGCGACGCACCAATCCCGCGATTGCGCGCCAGCGTATAAAGATGCGTACCGTACGCGCCCGACTGCGAGGCGATGCCGATATGCCCCGGCACTGGCCAGCCGCTATCGAATGATGACGAAAATGTCGCGTAGTACGCGGTGCGCGCATCGAACACGCCCAGGCAGTTCGGACCAAGGATGCGCATGCCGTACTTCCGCGCTGCCACCACCATCCGGTTCTGCGCGGCCTCACCCGATTCATCCATTTCAGCGAATCCGGCGGTGAACATCACCACTGCCTTCACGCCACGTTCCGCCAGTTCCGTGATCGACTTTTCGGCGATCTCCGCCGCCACCGCGACAATGGCAACGTCCGGCGTCTCGGGCAGATCGGCGACGGACGGATACGCCTTCAGCCCCTGTATCTCTGTGCGGTTCGGATTGATCGGATACAGACCGCCAGGAAACCCCTGCGCCTTCATGTAGGCGATCGGCCGGCCACTGATGCGGGTCGGATCGCTGGAGGCCCCCAGCACTGCGACAGAGCGTGGCGCAAACAGTGGCGTAAGGCTGGCAAAACGAGCGTCAGGCATGATGACGGACATTCCCCGTAGGTGTTTTCGTACTCCTCAGTGTGACCCCAGGATGACAGGGCGGCAAGCGTTGCCGTCGCAACCAGTCCGTGCAACACAATGACGGCATGCGAAGTTGTTGCGTCGCAACGTTACCGTCTGCGCTGTTCGCACCGCTCATCACGATGCGTCCTGCCCGCCGGATCAGGCCTTGCTGACACTGAGCCACTTCCTCGGCCCCGACAGCTTTTTCCAGCACGACTTCGCTGAACCCTGGGCACACGAACTGGAAAGAGCGACGAACGGCGCCGTTCGCGTCAAAATCTACAACAATACCTCGCCCCACGGCGACGTTACGAAACAGGCCTGGCAGGTCGAGCAGGGTAAGGTCGATATCGCGCTCGGCTTGCGCGGTGCGGAGGGCGATCGTTTTCCGCGCAGTTCGACCATCGAGCTGCCCTTCATCGTGAGCAGTGCGCGCGAAGGATCGCGCGCGCTGTGGAACCTGCACAAGGACGGAGATCTTTCCGCCGACTTCAAGGCCCTCAAGGTTCTCGCACTCTTCGTGCACAACCCGGGCCTGATCCACACCACGGTCAAGCGCATCATCAGCCCGGACGATCTGAAGGGTCAGCGCCTGCGTGCACCAAATGCGACGGTGGCGGCCGCGTTGGGATCAATCGGTGCCACGCCCGTCGTCCTTCAGGTGAATGACGTGATGCCCGCGGTGCGGGATGGAACGATCGATGGCATCGTCACGAACTGGGGTAATCCGCTGCCAGACTTCGATCGCTATATGAAGTACCACACCGACATTGCATTCTACACCTCGGTGTTCTTTGTCGTGATGAACCGGCACAGGTTCGACCACCTGCCCCCGCACATACAGACCGCGATCGAGACAGTATCGAACGAAAAGCTGGTGACGCGATTTGGCCTGCTATGGGACAAGTGGGACCGCCTTGTGCGTGACGGCGCCGCCGGGCCTGGTCAGGAAATCCTCGTCCCCGATGCAGCGCTGCTTGCCCAATGGCACCATGCGCTGCGCCCTTTCACCGAACAGTACCTTGATGAGCTGACCGCACGAGGCTTCACCAATGCGCGCGCCGTCTACGCCAAGTTACTGGAGACCCCGACGCTATAGGGCTGCCTACGAAGCAGGCCGCCCTTAGCTTTGCGCCCGAGGCCCTCAGGTCGGCTCAGGCGATCGAGTGGGCAAGTATTTGCGACATGCTTGCCGTCACCCCATCGAGGACCAACACCGGGTTGGCCGAGCCGCCCGCGGTCGCGCTGATGCTGACCCTGGTGTTGCCGCTGCTGTCGGTAGCAACCTGTAGGTAATTCGACAGTTCTCCGCTGTTCCCGTCCCAATTTGTCGCGGCAAGCGCGGAGCGGAAGTCGAATGTGTCACCGTTGGTCAGTTCGGGTCCGATCAGCCAGTCGTATCCCTCGCCGACCTTGGGGAGCACGAACGTGTTGTTCGAGCCAATTTCCAGGATCGTCGCCGCGCCGCCGCTCATCTGGATCGTGTCGTTTGAGCCATAGAGGAACACGGAGTGGTTGCCTGATGTCGCTGTGACGGTCGCGGAGCTCTGGTTGATGGTCGTGCTCGCCTCGTTCGCGCCGATGCTGATGTTCGCCGGCGAGGCGCTCGCCTGTGACACGCTGGTGGGCGATGGCGGCGCGCTCGCTGCCGACCAGGTGCTTTGGTTCAACGCGTACCACTGACCGCTCCTGGCGTCCTGGCCGTACACGGTTCCATTGTAATACTCCATGGCCCCTGTCCCGGAGCCATTCGGGATCGGCGATCCGTTTCTATCGGCATTACTTGCCGAATCGATAGTATATACGTTGCCTGCCCCGTCGGTGAATGAGCCGGACCCAGGCGTAATGTAGCCGATCGAAGCGGTACTGCCCGTGTTGTTGGACGGTGCTGCTGGTGCCGTGCTGGCGGTCGTGCCGGTAGCGGGAGCCGACGCGCCGCTGGCGGCGGAGATGGCCGCGAAAGCCTGCCTCCACGCCGCCGCCGCCGCCGCGTCGTCGGCCCAGAACTCTTGCGACGGATCATTCACGAGAGTGAAGTGATCGACCACCAGGCCGGGCACGGACGTCAGCGCCTGCGCCACGTTGGCGGCATACTGCGGGGTATCAGCCGGAGTGTCGGTTACCTCATCCGCGCTCAGCGGCTTGCCGTTCGCCACGGCCATTTGTGCGGCGGTTGTGTACGACCACGTCGAACCATCTGATTGAAACACCTGACTATTGGCCGTACCGACGGCTCCATAACCGAACTGGTCGATGCCGATGATGTCGACCGCCTGATTTCCAGGGTACATCCCGGAATTGTAAGGAGCGCCGCCATTCGGTTCCCAGATCACCTTGATCGTCGCACCGGAGAACGAGTGCGCCAACGCGGCGATGTGGTCGAAGGCCGCAACAAAATCTGCCTGATTCGATGGCGTGACGGACCACGGAAACCACGTTCCATCGAACTCCCAGCCTGGACGGATATCGAAGGCCTTGAACCCGGCATTGACGTAACCTTGGAAGATCGCCTCGAAGTCGGAATCGTGCGCGCCGCTCGCAATGGCGCGGAAAGCAGAGTCAGCCGAGGAATCGGCGTTCGTTGCCATAGGAACCCCGACAACCGGCAAGTAATTCATCCCGCTTATTACTCCGGCGGACCATTGCGCCAGGATGTCCATCACGCTGCCCCAACTACTCCAATCGACAAAGGTGTCGACAATGGCGGGAGCCTGCCCCATCGCTGCAGTGAAGCTCGATAGGTCGGTGGCCCAGGTCGGAGAGCCGGGCTGGCTGATGTCCGCGCCAAGAAGAGTCTGGGGCATCTCGATCTACTCCTGTCTCAGAATGGTTTCCAAACAGTACGAAGTTTCATGCCAATCGGGTTTGACGGCGCGCCACTGGGGCGCTTCCCAAATCGGCGGAAGAATCTGAATTCACCGCGGCAAACAGGAGGGTGCCCGCCTTGGCGGCGGCACAGGTACAAGCCCTCAGGCTAAAGCCGCGAAGAGGAGGAGGGTGTCGGCCTTACAACTGCGAATCGGGTGACAACACCATGCAGCTCGTACGGCTGTGCGACAGTCGCTGGCATGCGCCAACGGCGGCCTCGCGCGACAGGCCGGTCAGCCGCGCACGATACAGCATCGCGCGCCCCTGATGAACGCCGGCAACAAAGACATGTGCGACCGCAAGCTCCTCATGTGCACGCTGTCGCGCTGTGACAACAGCCGCATGCGCCAGGCCCTCGCTTGAATAGGCACCCACCTGAATGGCCCACTCACCCCCCGGGATGCCGCCGCGGCGCAATGGGACTGACTCCGCAGCGACCGCCTGCGGGATCAGGTGAAAGCGCCCGCGTGGCGGCGTAGGCGGCGCCACCAACGCGTATTGCGCCTGCTGCACCTGCGACGTCGCTCGCGGTGGCTCGGGCAACGCGGCTGTCTGGACGGGCGCGCGCGCCGGCAGACGGCCGCCGGACCCGCGGCTGCTCGCCAACTGCACCGCGCGGCCATAGCGGGTTCCCGGCGGTATATCGATCGGCAGCGCATTCATCGCATAAGCCTCGGCCGGCGAGCGGTTCGTCGGATAGACGCCTTCGATATTCGGCCCGATCATCGCAACATAACGACGCGTCTCGTCCGGCAGTGGGCGATTGTTGCTCAGGTAGTCATCCAGCCGCCGCGGCCCGGCGTTGTACGCCGCCAGGAAGCCGGGTGAACCGTAGATGTCATACATCTCCCGCAGATACGCCGAGCCCGCCATGATGTTGTCGTGCGGCTCGAATGGGTCATCGCCCAGGCTGTAGCGGCTCTGCAACTCCTGATAGGTGTCTGGCATCACTTGCATAAGGCCCATCGCGCCGGCGCTGGACATCGTCAGGCGGCCGCCCAGGTACTCATTGCCGCCTGACTCGACCCGCATCACCGAGCGGATCCAGAGCTCCGGCACGTCGTAGCGCTTGCTCGCTTCATGAATGTACGGCCCCCACGGATCCTCCGGTGGGCCAGGCGGTGTGTAACTCCCCCTTGCGTGCGCCAAATAGCGCGCCGCCTGCTGCGTCGATGACGTTTGTGGCGACTGGCCGGCACAGGCTGCCAGCATCGCCAACAAGGTGACGCACGCCATGCCCCGGAGCATAGCGGCATACGAAACCATGCCATTGGCGGAACGTTGAGCACAGAACATCCGTGAGAACCTCCGTCGTCGTGGCGCGGCCGCAATGGCCGGAGGGCACGACGGCCGGACGGCCGTCGCTCAGGTAATTGATCAGGAATCAGACCTAACCCCTTATCGCGGATTGGTGTTCCGCGCAAGATCATCTCGGATGGCTGATGCTGTTTAACCTCCCCCGCCACGCATTCCGTAACAATTGTTCCGCGCTCAGGCCGCGCGAGCTAGACTTTGCGCATCCGATGTCGAGGCGGTGCCGTGCGTATTCCGGTGTTGTGCCTTGGACTATTCGCAGTGTCCCTGATGGCCGGGTGTGCGCCGTCCACGCCTGTCGCCACCGCGCCGCCACCCGGGTCGCCATCAGTGCCGTTCAGCGCCGGCACCATCCTGTCGATGCGCGCTGTCGCCGCGCCGGCCGGCTCCGCCCCCGCCCCCTGGCGCGCCGCCCTCCTCGCCGCCGCGAGCGGCACAGGCAGCATGCCCAGCGATCCCGCGGCCCCCCTGATCGAGTTCATCGTGCGGGTCGACGACGGCGCCACCTTGTCCATCGTGCAGGCTAACAATCTCGACTTGCACAACGGCGATCGCGTGGTGATCCGTTACCAACCGACGGCGCGGCTCGCGCGGCCAGGCTGATTGCCCCCACCCCTTGGCCTTTCAGCCTGGATCGGCTATCGCCCGCCGCTCCTATGAGCCTGGTTGCGCCACGATCGACGACCCATGGCAGCGTCCTGGAATTCCAGGGCGATATGTCGGTGGCGAAGCACAACCGCCTGGCAGTGACCGATATCGCCGACGGGATCCGCCTCTGGCGGCTGGCCTGGTCACTGGCCTGGTTCGACATCCGCTTGCGCTACCGCGGCTCAATCTTGGGGCCGTTCTGGCTGACGCTCTCCACCGCGGTGATGATCGCCTCGCTGGGCGTCCTCTACGCCACCCTGTTCCACATCGACGTGCACAACTACCTGCCGTTCCTCGCCTTGTCACAGATCTTGTGGGCCTTCATCTCAACCCTGGTCAGCGAGGCCTGTACCGCCTTCACGCAGGCTGAAAACATGATCCGTGCGATGCGCATGCCATTGTTTGTGCACGCCATCCGCACCATGCTGCGCAATGTGTTCGTGCTTGCGCACAACATCGTCGTTGTCGTCGTGGTCGACATCATCTTTCTCGTCTGGCCGGGCTGGCACGCGTTGGACGCGCTGCCGGGACTTGCTCTTTGGACGATCGATGGATTGGCCATCTGCCTGCTGCTTGGCGCTTTCTGCGCGCGCTTCCGCGACGTCGCACCTATCGTAACGAGCGTCATGCAGATCGCATTCTTCCTGACGCCTGTGATCTGGAAACCCGAGCAGCTTGGCCCGCACGCATGGCTGTTGCCGTTCAATCCATTCTTCGCATTGATGGAGGTCGTGCGCGCACCGCTGCTTGGTGATCCGCTGTCCGGCAGAACGTGGATAGCCGCACTGCTCTATAGTGTCCTCCTGCTGGCGATCACCTGGCTGATGTTCGTCCGGGCGCGTCGCCGCGTCGCATTCTGGGTATGAGCATGACCGACGCACGTATAGACATCGCGCGCGTCTCGGTGTTCTTTCCGCTCTATCATGCTGGCAGCCGAAGCCTGAAGAAAACCGTCATGGCTGCCGCATCGGGGCGCCTGGGACGGGATCGTCAGTCCCGCGTCGTCGTACAGGCACTGCGAGACATCTCCTTCACGCTGACCGCTGGCGAACGGCTCGGTCTGGTCGGTATGAATGGCGCCGGCAAGACCACGTTGCTGCGCACGCTCGCCGGTATATACGAACCGGTCACCGGCCACGTCCGGATCCAGGGCAGCCTGACGACGCTGCTCGACATCAGGCAAGGCCTGAACCTCGAGCTCACAGGCCGCGAGAACATCCGCCTCCACGG
>DATJJM010000185.1:0-25477 GCA_035492535.1 Acetobacteraceae bacterium
AACCCCCTCCCGCGAGGGGAGGGGGAGGTGAGGTCGCGGGTCCCGCTCATACGTCGGTGCCCCGGGTGACTTCGTCTTTCAGTTCGTCCCACAGGGATTCGTGCAGATGCGCGAAGGCCTCGGTGAACCGGATGCGGAACACGTCGCGCGGCCGGGGGAGCTCGACCGTGCGGATTGTGCGAATGCGTCCCGGGCGAGCGCTGAACACCACCACACGATCGGCCAGGGTGATTGCCTCGCCAAGATCATGGGTGACGAAAAGCACTGTCATGTGACGCTGCCGCGTCAGCGTCTGCAACTGGTCCAGCATCAGCAGCTTGAGCTGCGCGTCGAGCGCCCCGAAGGGTTCGTCCATCAGCAGCGTTTCGGGCTCATAGATCAGGGTGCGAGCGAGAGCCACGCGCTTGCGCATGCCGCCCGACAGTTCAGTCGGAAAGTGCTTTTCAAACCCGTTGAGGCCGACCAGGTCGATCATCTGCGCCACGCGGTGCTCAACCTCTGCACGCGGTCCGGCGCGACACTTCAGCTCGAGCGCGATACGGATATTGTCAGCCGCCGTGCGCCAGGGCAGCAGCGTGTCCTTCTGCGTCATGTAGCCGACGGCGCGGTTGACTCCCTGCACCGCCGCGCCGTTGTAGCGGACCGTTCCGCCGGTGGGCTGCAGCAGGCCGGCGATCAGGTTAAGGATCGTGGATTTCCCGCATCCGCTGGGGCCCACCAATGCCACGAACTCCTGCGGTTCCACGGCCAGGTCCGTCGGCTGCAAGGCCTGCACTTCGCGATCGCGCGTGACGAAGGCCTTGCTGACGGCGGACAGTTCAACCTTCGGCATGGCGCCACCGCAGCAGGTGCCGTTCGGTCCAATTGGCCGTCTCGCCCACGAGCAGGCCAAGGAGCATCAGGATGAACAGAGCCGAATAGAGCGAGGTCATGTCGAACTGCGATGCCGCGTCGCTGAGCAGGAAACCCAGGCCTCGGCGTGCCGCCAGCATTTCGCCCGTGGTGGCGGCGACCAGGGCATACGGCAGCGCCGTCTTGATGCCGCCGATGATCCACACCATGCAGGCGGGTGTCACCACTTTGCGGAATGTCTCGATCCGCGTGGAGCCCATCAGTTCGACCTGCGCGATCAAGTCGGCGTCCACCGAGGTGGCGCCGGCGAACGTGTTGAAGAACAGCAGGAAGAACACGACGATGGTGGTCAGGACGATCTTCGGCAGCATGTCGAGGCCGAAGAACATGATGAACAGGGGGGCGAGTGCCACCAGCGGTACGCTGTAGAACGCCACTACGATGGGCCGCAGGATGCCGGCGGCGATCGGCGCACGTCCCAGAAGCAGGCCCGCCAGCACGCCGGCAGCCGAGCCCAGCAGCAGTCCGGTGACCACCTCGGTCAGAGTGGTCGCAATATTGATGTAGATACTGCCTTGCAGCCACTCGGCAAGCTTCGCCGCGATCAGCGAGGGGCGGCTGGTCCATACGCCGCCAGGGCCGAGCCCCACCAGTTCCCAGCCGCCTAGCAGCAGGACGCCCACCGCCATTTGCCACAGCACGATCGGATCAAACCGGCGGCGCATGCTACTTGCCCAGGATGTCTTTCGCCGCCTGGCGGGCCAAGTCGGCGTAGACCACCTGATCGTAAGAGATCTTGAGCGGCGTCTTCTCGGTCAGGTTCACCATTTTCACTGTGCTATCCACCTGTGCCGGAGAAATCACCGGCGTGGTCGGCACGGCGTCGATGTAGACATCGAACGCGGTATTGAAGTCGGCATCGGCAGTACCCTCGAAGAATGGCCGCGTGGCCTTGCGTGCGCCCTCTTTGTCCTCATGCGCGTATTTCATGGCGCGGGTCAGGGCGCGCACCGTATGCAGCAGCAGATCCCGCTTGTTGGCCAGCGTATCGCGACTGGTGGTGATTACCTGATACGGCACGTCGCGATATTCGGGCAGTTGTCCCGTCATCGGATCGGCGATGATCTGACCGATACCACGACTGACCGCGATGTTGGTGAAGGGAGACATGAACGCGAAACCGTCGGTTGCACCCCCCTGCATCGCCGCCACCATCGGCGCGCCGATGCCGATCGGCTGGAGTTGCACATCCGTGGACGGGTCCATGCCGCGCACCAGCATGATCGTCCGCATGAACTCATCGGTGCTGGAGCCGGGCGAGGTGATGCCGATACGCACGCCCTTCACCCGCTTGATCTTCTCGTCGATCGACATCGCGTCGGTGATGCCCAGCTTCTTGATCGCGGCGTTGGAGAGCACCAGCGCGATCGGATACACATCGAACCCGGCGCAGATCCCCACCAACTGGCCGCCCCGTCCCACGGCATGCATGGTGTGGGCGAAGCCTACCTGGGTGATCTCCGCGCTGCCGCCCATCACGGCGGCTGCCTGGCGGGTGCCGGACGAAACATCGACCGATTCCGGGTCGATTCCCTCCTGCTTGTAGAAGCCTGCACCGATGGCGATGTATTGCAGCAGGAACGACATGCCCTTGCCGGCAAAGGCGATGGTGAGCTTGTGCGTGTCTTCCGCCGCCACCGGGCGGCCCAGCAACGCCATTGCGACCACGGCGAGCACGATGATGCGGGGCCGCATGGCCATCCTCCCTGGTTCTTGTTGGGGCGCAGAGTAAGCGGCTTCCCGCCGGCCTGTCATCCTGCTAAGGTTGCGTCGGTGCAATTTCCAACCAACAGGAGGGCTGCGTGAGCGCATATAATCAGCATCACCCGCGTGGCCCCATATGTGCCCTGCGATGCTTCGTCGCAGGGCTGGCCAGCGGCCTCTAGCACAAGCCAGTCGCCGGCCGGCTCTGAACGCCAGTTTTTGCGTTCCATCGAGCCAGAGAGTTCCCTATGCCCACGATCAGTCTGCGCGATGTCGGCGTGTTGTCGCCGCATCCGTTGTTCCAAAATCTTACCATGGTGATCGGTGATGCCGATCGTATCGGCCTTGTCGCGGCCAATGGCGGTGGCAAGTCAACGCTGCTGAAGTGCATTGCCGGCGTGCTGGAGCCGACGACGGGCGATATCATTCGCTCGCGAGGCATGCGGGTCGGGTATGTCGAGCAGGATATGCCAGCGAATTTGCTGAGCCTGCCGCTCGGCGAGGCGATCCGCCGCGCGCTGCCGCCTGCCGAGCGAGACGCCAGTGAGTGGCGGGTCGCTGTGATCCTGGAAGAATTCGGAGCGCCGCCGGACCTGCACGATCGCCCGCTGGCGGCGCTGAGTGGCGGGTGGCAGCGGCTGGCGCTGATCGCACGGACCTGGGTCAGCGAACCCGACGCGCTGCTGCTGGATGAGCCGACCAATCACCTTGATCTCGCGAAGATCCAGATGCTGGAGCGCTGGCTTGGCACATGCCGGGTGCCGATGGTGATCGCGAGCCATGACCGCCGGTTCCTCGATGCCTGCACGACGCGCACGCTGCACCTGCGTCCGACCGTCTCGCGGATTTATGCACATCCATATACGAAAGCGCGGGATCTGCTGGCACAGGACGACGCGGCGCATGAGCGGCAGCTTGCGCAGGACGCGCGCGAGGTATCGCGCCTGCGCCGCAATGCCAATGAGCTGAAGAATGTCGGCATCAACAGCGGCAGCGATCTGCTGCTGAAGAAGTCGAAGCAGCTCCGCGAGCGCGCTTCGGCTCTGGAGCAGTCGCTGGTTCCGCAGCACGTGGAACGCACCGGCGACATACGCCTCAGCAATCGGGGGACGCACGCGAAAGTGCTGCTGTCACTCGCCGGTGTGGACGTGCGGACGCCGGACGGGCGCAAGCTGTTTCACATCGCCAAGCTAGACGTGTTCCAGCAGGACCGCATCGTGCTGCTGGGCCGCAACGGCGTGGGCAAGTCGCAACTGGTGGGACTGCTGCGGCGCGCACTTGCCGGCGAAGAGGTTGCGGGTGTGCGGGCAAGCCCATCCATCGTGACGGGGTATGTGGATCAACTGATGTCGCATCTCCCGGATGCGAGCACGCCGCATGACTTCATCAGCGGCACATTCCGCCCTGGCGACCAGCGAACCATCCGGCTTCTGGCGAGCGCCGGCTTCGCGGTGGAGATGCAGCGGCGGCCGATCGGCAACCTGTCGCCGGGGCAAAAGGCGCGCCTCGGTTTGCTGGCGCTGCGGCTGACCGAGCCGAATTTCTATCTGATGGACGAGCCGACGAACCACGTGGATATCGCCGGTCAGGAACGGCTGGAGGCGGAGATCCTCGCGCATGAGGCGACCTGCATCATCGTTTCCCATGACCGCGCTTTTGTGCAGGCGATCGCCACACGGCATCTGCTGATCGATCGTGGGACGATTGCGGAGGTCGACTCACCGGAACCGTTCTATCAAGAGCTGAGTGGGGGCTGATTCTTTGTGAAATAGGGCGGCCACGAATTCGGCATCCAGGAGATCAAGCTCACCAACGAGTATGCCGGCGTCGATCGTGGCAACCGCACGTTCGTGCGTGAGCTCCTGATGACCGAGTCCTTCTTCGAGCATCTGAATGAGACCGCGATCTGCCAGATCGGCGATTCGGCGACCGCCCTCGATCTCTACATCTGGCCTGCCTACCGACATGAGCAGGAAATCCCGTTGCTGCGACCTCGGGCTCCCGCAAGTAGAGATAGGAAGACCCGACCGGTTTGTCGCTCGAAGTGATCTCCTCAGTTCCTTGCTTCGAGGTGTATAACGGGTGGGATATTGTCAAATTGCCGAACGCTGAACGAACCCAGACGACGGATCAGGATTGCCTCGCTCGATCACCGACAGAACCTGTTGACACGAGTCGGGCCGCACAGCTAGCGCTGCCTGCGCAACATTATCCGTCAGAGGGTGACCGTTCATGCCGCATTATGCGTCGCTGCGAAACACTTGCTTTGTGCTGGCCGGCTGCCTGGCGTTGGGCGTCGCCGGGCTGGCTGTTCCCGTTCCCGCCTGGGCACAGGCATCCAGCATGGGCGGCATCGGTTCGTCGCAAACGATCACCGTGCGTGCCAAAGTTCAGGCGATCGACCTTGCCACGCGCGAGGTCACGATGGTCGGTCCGGAGGGCAATGTATTCACCGTCCATGCGGGCGACGGAGTGCGCAACCTCGACAGGGTCAAGGTGGGCGACACCGTCGTCGCAACCTATTACGCCTCGATCATGCTGGTACTGTCAGCGCCGGGAACCCAGGTTCCCAATAATCAAGTGGATGCTGCTGTGGCCCGCGCGGCGAAGGGTCAGATGCCAGCCGGCGCGCTCGGCGCTAAGATAGTCGTCACCGGTACCGTGGTCGGTGTCGATCTCGTCAGGCATACGATCTCGCTGGTGAATCCCTCGGGTGGTATGGTGCATACGTTCGACGTTACCGATCCCCGTAGGCAGGCGGCGCTCAAGCGGGTCAAAATTGGCGACTCGTTGACCGCCGTCGGGACTGAGGCCTTCGCTATCGCGCTCGAGCCGGCCTGACCTGACGCGATCGCACAGTGGGATGGTCGTGGCACACTTCCATCTCGCTGCGGCACATGTAACGAAGGGAAGTAGGAACGACTGTCACTTCGCGTCGAGATACCGCGTTGTGCGAGCGACGTGCAGGACCAACCCGGCCTGCCGGTCAAACGGCATGAGCAGCTCCGCGGATAACAAGGCATCTCCGTCGGTCCAGCGGATGTCGTTTATGGCTTCGATGCATGGAAACCGTCACCGGGGAACTCCTCCGCTTCGTCTCAAGTCTTTGTCGCAGACGAACTTTTGCCGATTCAGAGCCCCGGTGCAGCTACGCAGTGTGAGAAACGCGGGCCAAGCTGCATCAACCACCGCTTACGCAACGCCGGCAGACCGAGGCGCTATACCTGGTCAGCGAGCTTCCTTATCTTTCATCACTTGATCCGCCGCCGCCGCGCCAGTCAGGTAAAGTCACCTTGCGACAAGGCGTGCGTCAGCATCGTGCCAGCGAACATATGGTGCGCAAAGGACCACGCAACAAACGACTTACCCTGAGGACCAAAGATCTTCACCAGCGCTGCCTTCCAGGACTCCGAAGGGAGGACGGCTGCTGTCTGCCTGCCGCCGTCCGATGAATTGAGCACATAGGTTGAAGCTGACGGGGTCGTCCGGAGAAGCTGCGTGTGTGCGGTGGAGGGGTAGCGCATGTAGAGGCGAATCCGCTTGTCCGTCCCCTTCGCCCATGTCATCGCGGCAGCAACGAACGTCTTCACGTCTGTTTTTTTGGGATCGATTTCAAGCCGCGGATCAAGAAAGTAGACGGCGTTCACCCTGTTTGCCAGAAAGTCCCCCGCGCGGTTAGTCGCATCCGCAAGCCAACGGCCGAGCACGAAGTTGCCGGAGCTGAACGAGGCCAACGCCGTCTTGCCCACAGTGGCTGGCGGGGTCGTGACGCCCGCCCTCATGAACATGAACGCCTGCAGCTCCTGGAGAATCTGGCCAGTCTTGTCGGTCTTCTCCATGACACCGAAATCTTTCTCGAAGCTGTTCAGCGGAACGACGGTGACGACTTTGACGCCAGCCTTCGCGACCTGGTACGGCACACCTTTTGCGCCCTCCCAGAAGAATGGCGTTTCCGGCTGACCCGGCGGTGTTCCGGCGTAATGGAGCTGTTGGTACAGCATGTCCGCGTAGTCTGCATTGCTAGGATAGGCCGCCAATGGACTGCCCACGAACAATCCCTGTTGGTCGTATTGGTTGCCGGAGAAGGTCTGCTCGATGAAGATGAGGAATTGCGTTGGCGTCGTCACGCCTGACGTGGGCTTGATGGCGTTAGGCCAGGTGACGGCGAATAGTTGCGGGGCGTCGACGCCCGCGAGCTGCAGCACGACGCTGTCCACATCGATCTGAAGTGCGGACTTCACAAAATTCAGCGCCCCCGACTTCACGGGCGTGGTCGGATCGATGAAGTGTGCGGCCGTCAGATTGCGGAGGTTCCAATTCGGTGGAGGCCACACTCCCCAGGTGTTCAGGTGAGCCTGCTGTTCGGCCTGGCTGAGAGGGATCATCGCGCCGGGGTTGCTGGGATCCGGCACGGAATTGACGTCAGCCCATCCAGCGTCCGTCAACATGTGTCTCGATGACGGCGGGCTGCTCAGGAGCTTGAGCGTGTCCGCAGTGACATCCTTGAACCAGCTCAGCACGACCTTCGCAAACGTCACGGGTGGGTTCCCGAGTTGCGTGCTCTTCGTGATCACGAGAAAGCCCTCGGAGCCCGGCTTCGCACTCAAGCCGCTCGTTCCGACCGTCAGGAACACGGTGTTTGCCGAATAGGGCGAGGCCGAGGCCACTGGCGTAGCAGTGAGCATCACTTCGGCCGCGCTGTCCGGTATCTCGTAGACCGGTCCGGTGTCAGTGGTTTGACCGCTGGGTGACAAGGGTCTGCCGTCAGCCAAGGCTTTGAACCGACATGGAACGCTCACCGGTCCCTGCCAGTAAATCGCGAAGCAAACCAGCAGCATGCTCATGCGACGTCCACCTTCGGCAAAGGAAAGGCGGGATCACCCTCGATCGGTATCGCGTCCGGCGAATCGCCGGGCAGGTCGTCGGTCGCGACTTCTTGCGGAACACTCGTGAGCAACTCGTCGATCGCTGCCTGGGGGACCCCGTTGGCCAACAGCTCGTCGATGATGGGCTGCAGGATGTTCGCGCCCGATCCGGAGCCGGTACCGCTGCCGGACGCACCCGGCCCCAGCGACGGGGCGAGGCCCTGGCTGCTGGTGACTCGCGCATAGGCCGGCCCTTCGGCGGTCGGCACGTCCTGATCGATCAGCTGCGCCAGCATCACGACCCGGATCTCATACCGGGTCTGGGCAGCATCTGCCGCGAAGGCATCGGTACCACTGACCGTGGTGACCAGCGCCGCATCGTCGACCTCCGTTGCCGAAGCGGCCGCGGCGGTGACCGGGTCGCCATTGGGCATCGGTGGCAGGCCTGCGGCGACCTGCTGGGCGGTCTGTGACGCCGAGGGCCCAATGTCGATGCCGGCTTCGAGGAAGAAGTTCGGCGCCACCACCAGCGTGGCGCTGTTCGCAGCGGTTGTCAGCTGTGACGTCAGCTGCGTTCCCCCCTCATCCCCCGCCTCGACCGCGGTCGGACCGAACCGGGTGGAGACGTCGCGCACGAACTCGGTCCGGAACGCCGCCCACCCTCCGGACGGTTCGCCTGCGCCCTCCGGAATCAGCGGCGCCTTGCTGACCCGCGTCCAGGTCTGTGCCTGGCGGTACAGAACGTTTGATCCGTCCAGCATGAACACGCCTAGGCGTCGCGGTGCGAGCAACTCGCCAGGATTCCCGAAGAGTCCGGACAGCAGCAACATGAAGTTCGTTGACCTGCCGAGGTCGTCTCCATAGAGCACGACCCGCGTCGTATCGCCGACGATCGCCTGACCGGGCGGGGTGAGCGACTTCGTGGACAACGCATCCGCCACGTCGCCGGCGGTGACGAAGCCGCGGCCAGCGGCCTGGTCGGCGAGCGTCAGCGGCAAGGCGAGCGCGCCGAGGCCCGTCGCGCGGCAGACGATGTTGACGGTCTCCTGCAGGACACCTCGTGAGGTGAGATCGGCCAGGATGCCCTCCACCGTCTGTCCCTGAGCAGGCGCATCGACAACGGTTGATCCGTTCGCCAGGAAGTACAGTTTCGCGAGCGCGTAGAACGTATCCGTCCCGCCGGCGGAGTCGGTATTCGCAAGGTATGTTAGCTCCGCCATGGCCTCTCATCCCGGAATTGACTGGGCCACGTCGAAGCGCAAGCCGCTCGAATCCTCGCTCCGACCCGTTGTCACCGAGCGCGCGGCCCACGCGTGCCGGCCGCCATCGGCCGAGCGTGCGAGGAACCAACGCCGTCTGACGAGGATGCCGGCGGCCGGAACCTCTTCTTCGGGCAGGACCAGGCCTTTGAGCTCCTGCAGAACGCTCGATTGCGGCGCGGCGCTGACGAGATTGCCGAAGCTGTCGGGGCGAGGCAGCACCGCTTCGATGAGGCCGACCTGGCGTGCACCGCCGGCGAGCCGTACCGGAATGAACGGCACCCAGTGCTCGGGCACATCGGTCATCGGCCGATAGGCCAGCTTCGCGCCCGGCGAACTCGCATCGCCGCCAAGGGCCGCGCGCAGGTACTCGTCCGGCAGATCATGGCTCGAGCCATCCGCATCGGTGATGACCTGTTCGACGGCCCATACGAGAGCCGCCATGTCATCGCGCAGGAAGCGCACCTCCTCGACGACGTCGCCCGCGAGCGGCGTCGCCGTCACGGACGGCAAGAACAGTACCGGACTCGTGGGCGCTGCACCGGTGGGTCGGTACATGGCCCACTGCGAATCCGCCGCCGCCGCGATCAGCTCGTGCGTGCCGAAGCTGTCCCGTACTACGAGGTTCGAGACGGCCTGCAGCGAGCCGTAGGAAATGGGAATCGGAAACGTGAACCAGTCGTTGCCGTACAGCGCGCTGAATTCGACCAGGGCCAGACGGCCGAGGTCGCTTGTCGTCGCGTCGATCCGTGCCAGGGATAATTTCGCTTCTTCGAACTCCCAGAACCGGTCGCGCGGCTGACCTGGGAACTGGATGTTGGTCGGAACCCGGGTGCGCGACACCGCGTTCCCGGTGGCCGGCGCGCCTCCGTTTGGGGCGACGACATCGAAATCGTGCCAGTCGACGCGTTCGCCGGTATGGCCGGGCGCAGTCAGTACCGGATTGCCCCCGACCGTGAGCTCGAAGCGGCGCTCGAGTCGCTCCGGGATCCAGCTACTCGGCCCAGTCCCGAAGGTGATGGCGCACCAGCGCGCAAACTCCGCCAGATCGGCGCGCGCCGCGGTGGCGTCGGCGGTCGCCAGCTTCAACGCGGCAGCGAGCTCGGCATCCGTACCGCCGGCGGCGGCGGTGAACGCCGCGGCGACGGCCAGCCCGTCGGCAAACAAAGTCGCGCCGCGCACGAGCAGCCGCGGCGCATCGGGCGTGACCGCCAGCGCAAAGGCATTGCGCAGCTGCGCCGCCACGGCGCTGGAGACGGCGCCCGCAAGCACCCGGCCGGCCTGCAGGCGATCGAGCGTACTGTGCGCCGGCCCAGCGGCTTCGCCGGCGACCAATGCCTCCATGACGTCCGCCTGCGGCGAATACGCCAGCACCGGACCACCCTGCGGCTTCCAACCGTCCAGGACGGATTCGGTCTGCTGGAACGCGACCTGCACCGGCATGCCGGCGTCCGCGCCGGCGAGCTCACCGAACTGCTGCTGCCGGGCCAGCATCCAGAACGGATCCTGGACCGTCGCGGCCAGGCCGCGCCCCGGGTCACCGCCTCGGCAGACCGGTTCGACGCGAGTCGTCCGGCGGACGGTGGTCATAAGCTTCCTTTCGCGACCCAGCGCTGGGGGAACTGCCGAGCGATGTTCAATAGGTGACGGACATCGAGGTCGTCCGGGTTGAACTCGGAGAGGTATATGGCCGGCAGCAAGGCTGGCACGCGTTGCGCGGCATCGAGGTCGACAAGCCTGCATTGCGCCAGATCCAGAGCCTCGTCGACGACCGACAGCAGCGCGTCGGCGGTCCAGGCCTGACTGATGTTCGGAGGCACCGCGAGCAGGATCAGGTTCGGGGCACGTGCGCAGGGCGCTGCGAGGTTCGCAGTCACCCCGCCGGTCCCGGTAGGGTCCGGGACGACCTCGGTCCATGCATCGAGTTCGATGCCCGTCACGGCAGGGCCGGGCCGGTCACCGACAAACACGGCACTGGTCACCGGCGCGAGGCCCAGAGGCCCCGGAAACGGCGAGCCGACCCAGCGGTGCGTCAAGGCCGCGTCGATCCTGGCATCGTAAGGCGTCGCCGGTATCTGGGCTGCCCACGAACCGACGCGGGTCGCGCCGGCGAGATCATCCCTCAGGAGAGCATCGACGAGCCTCTGAGCTGGCGCCCTCACGCGCGCCGAATCCTGGAGCCAGCGGTCGAGCACTCCCAGTCGCGGCCCAAGGACCCTGGCCTGGTCCCCAATGCCGGCCTGGATGTCCGCGGGCCAGTTCGACAACTTCCCCTCGACGACTGCCGGACCGCCGAGCAGCGCCCCGGCGGCCTGCACGGGATCGGAGATCGACGCGGCAGCCGCGACCCGATCAGCGGCGGCTTTCAGCGCAGTGGCGTCATCGAGACCTCCGATGCCCCAGGCCTTCAGGGCGGACGCCGGAGCGGCGCCCAGTTCCTGTGCGAGGAGGGCGACCGTTGCCGCGAGCGCCGAACCATCGGCCGGTGCCGCGAGCTCTGCGCGGGAGACGAAAGTATCGGCCGACAACGGCTTCCTGCCGGCCAGCGCGTGATGCCACGCCGCGGCATGGTCAAGCAGATCGAGCAGCACCGCATCCTGCGTCAGATCGAAATCGATCGTCACCGCACCGGGCTGGCCTGCCGCCAACAGCAGCCGTGCAACGCCGGCTCGCCCTGGGTTCGGATTGGGCGCGCCCGGTACCGTCGCCGGCGAGTCTCCGCTCGACAGCGCCACGTTGGCGACGGACAGATCGAGCGCCGCGATGTCGAGCGCCGACAATCCGAGCGAGGTGAGCGCCGGCGCCGCGATCTGGCGGCCGCCATCATCCAGCAGGCGCACGAGAAGGCCGCTCGGATCGCCGAGTTGGCGTGCGACGAAGGCATCGGCAGCAGGCGCGAGACGAGCCCGTGGCGTATCGCTCGCATAGCCCGCCGGCCGCACATCCGCCGGACCGAAGACCGCGATCAGCCGCTGCTCGATGCCGCGTCCACCGCGTGGGGTGGCTGTCGACTCGAATACGTCCGGAGGCGCCGTCGCGCGGCCGAGCATGTCGCTGGCGGCGCTCGCCCGCTCGAGATTCGAGCCGGCCAGCTGATACATCGACTCCGACAAGCCAAGGTCCGCGAATGCATCGAGCGCCGCGACAAGGTCCGTGATCACCGCCTGCAGCGTGTTCTTTTCAGCGGTTCCGAAACGCGGGGGATTGGCACCAGTCGGCGCCGGAATCGCGGCGACGACGGCGCCCGGCGTCTTGATCTCGATCTGCGCGAGCTTCCAGCCGTCGGCCACCAGCCGCTGCGCGCTGGTCTCGGCGGCGCTGTCGACGCTGTCGACCGTGAGCGGATACTTCCGGCGCAGCTCAAATACCACCCAGTCGATCTCGATCCCGCCAACGCCGGATGCGTCGTGGATGCCGCGTTCCAGCAGGTAACCCAACAGCGCGCCGAGCGGCTGGCCGGTGCGCATGCCCTCGGCCAAGCTGAGCGCCCGACGCACCGCGGCCGACGTGAGGCCGATCGCGAAAGGCGCCAGCGCGCCCGTGGACGTGCCGCCATGAGCGCGCCAGGCAGCACGCAGCACGCCTGCGGCGCTGGCCTGGCGCGGCGAGGGCGCCATCACGAAGCCGCCGCCCTGCGCGTCGGTCACGGTTCCGTCGGGCACGGTGCCGGACGCCGTCACCGCTGTGAGGACACGGCGCCGGATGTTGCGAACAGCACCCCAGGCTCCGATCTGGTTGCCGGGCTTCAGTGCCCGCATCCCGGCCAGCCGGGACGTCGCCAGCGAAGTGACCCATGCGTCGTAGCGGTGCGACGCGCAGTCGAGGATCTCGCCGGTCAGGACCGCGCGCCGTTCGGTCGCGATTCCAGCGATCGCGGCGACTGCGTCGCGGAAGGCCGCGAGCGCGTCGCTGTTGAAATAGCGTGAGAGGTCGGCTGGGAACTTCAGCGGGTCAGTGGCGATGGCGGCCAGCCGGTCCTTGATCGTGAACGTCGCTCCGTCGACATCCCTGCCCGGTCCGGTTGCCTGCGCCGCCGGCGTGGTTTCGGTGGCATCCGCGCTGAAGCCAGGCAGGGCGGCCGTCGCCCGGTCGGCGAGAGCCGACAGGTTCGCGACCACTGCGGCGGGGGCGGTCCGCGCCACGGCCGTGGCCTGCAGTCCCGCGGCGAGCCCAGCGAATTCGCGGGTCGCGTTCGCGGCGATCCCGAGCGCCGCGTTTCGCAGCAGCAGCCCCAGCACGCTGCTGGCATCTTTGGGCGAGGGCGACAGAAGATCGAACGTCGTGTCGCCGTCGGCCGCCATCGGCAGCCACAGGTCGGCGCGGTCCCTGGAATTGTGCTGCGTGAAGACCGACGGCGTTACGGTTGTGAAGCCGATCTCGGCGAGGATCGCGCGGCGATTGGCCTCGGGACTGCCACTGACGACGGCCCCCTTGACGGCCGTCATGTAGTCGATCGCAGCGCCCAGGTTGGTCGTTCGGAGGCGCACGCGCGTCGAGACCGGCCCGAACGCGAACAGCGCCGGCCCGGACGGCACGTTGGCCGCCCCGGAGGTCCACAAGGGCCGAATGCCTGGCAGGAAATTCGCAAGCCATTGCTCGAAGGCGTTCGCCCTGAGAGGCGCCCAGGTTCCGCGGGCCATGATCGGCGCGATGGCGTAAGGCTGCCGACCGAAGCGGATGACCGGTAAGGGTCCACCGCCGCGCACGTACGAGATGACGTGTGCGTAGGCCAGCGGCAGCAGGCTCAGATCAAATCCAGGCTGGGCCTGCTGGCGCAGGTAGGAGCCCCAGGTCGCCTCGAACAGCGCCCGGCCCATCAGCCGCGCTTCGTCCAGCGTGCGGCCGACGGCGCCGTCCAGCGGGGCCAGCGCCATCGGGTCGATGCCCCATGCACTGGCGAGGAGCGCGGCGTCCGAGCCTTCCGCCGGTGTGACGACCGGCTGCGGCATGGGCACCGTGTCAGCAGAGTAGCCGCTGGCGGAGTCCGCGAGGTTGTTCGTCGGCGTGCCTGGGGGAATGAACGCCGCGCCATCGCTGAAGCGATGCGACGCGATGAGCGTTGTAAGTTGAGCGGCACCGTCGGCAGTGTCGACCGGCATGCCGACGACAACGACGTCCTGAACGAAGTTCGTGCCTGGCGGCAGATCGACCGTGACCGCCATGCCGACCGCGACCGCCTCGTTGAAGTCGACCATCCAGCGCAGGCCCTCGTCGAGCACGAGCGTCGTGTCGTCCCCGAGCGGCGGCGCTGGCGGGGGCGGCGCGTCGGGCGCGGCGGTCCCAAATGAAACGCCTACCTGCAGGCTCGCCGGAATTGGCATCCCCTGGACGAGCCGGTCACCGCCTGCGGAGCGCACGCGCACGATGAAGTAGGCCGGTAGCGCCCGCGCCGTCGCGGCAATGCCGGCATTGCCATCGGCGGTCACCGGGGCCGGGAAGGTCGGCGCGCCGCTGGTGTTGGTCGGCGTGAGCGCCTGCTGCACCCAGATTGCGCGGGTCGTCGAGACGTCCTTCAGCAACTGAGCCCAGGCCAGTGTGCCGTCGGTGCCGCCCCGCAGACTCGTCCAGTAGCGCTGGCCCGCGGCAACTTCAGCTGCCGTCAGGCGCGGATCGAAGTGGTCTACGTGGACGTCATCGGGGTATAGCCGCACCAGCAGTTGCGGGGCTGCCGACGTGCCCGCAAAGCGGGTCTCGATGCGCACTGGGAGCAGCGTGATCGGGACCTGCGGGTCGATGCCGCTCATCACGTGGCCTTTGGCGGCAGCAGGTCGATCGCGCGGATGCCGCGACGGAACGGGTACTGCAGCAGGATCCAGGCGATCGACGAACTGCTGCTCCGCCAGTCATAGCTGGGCCCCGGTGGAAGGCCGGGCCGGGTCTTCGGCAGCGGAGCGGCGCCGAAGCTGCCCGCCGAAAGCCGCCCCGCTGCATCGAGTATCGCGTTGCCCCAGGTCGCGTCGTTCCAGTCTGCCAACGTCCCAGAGCCGGCCGCGGCAGGCACGTCCAACCCGAATCGCGGCTCCGTGAAGTGCTCGGCGAAGAAAAACCACCATGCACTGTCCGCGTTGCCGGCGAGTGCGCGGACATCGTCCGCGCTGAGCGATTCGAATCCGACCAACAGCACGTCCGGTTCGAGCAAAGCCATGAAGTCCGGCTGGATTTCGGTGGCGGGGTCGAGTGCGCGAACCGAACCGCTTACCTTGGTCTTGGCCGCCGTCACCAGCAGCCCCGGATAGCGCTGAACAAGCGCGCCCTTCACGACGAGAACCAGCGGCGAGGCAGCCTCACCCGAGCGATCGCTCAGCTGCTCGAGCGTCCGCGCAGACGCCGCGCTGAGCAGCTGCGTCAGATCATAGGCGTCGGCCGGATCACCGGAGTTCCGGTGCGCCCAGAACTGACGACTGTACGTGCCGCGTTGGTCGGTCGGGTATTCGATCCAGAGCAGCTGGCGCGCCAATTCGTGGTTAACGCCGACCAGGAACGCGCTGATGAAAGAGCGGTTTGACTCGACCAGCGTCGTCGTCTGGGTGGGAAGCTTATCGATGCCGGGCAACAGCCAGTCAGGTGAAATCGCGGCCAGCGCCTGATAGGTCGGCTCCGACAGGTCGGGTGCCGCAATGATGTCGCTCAGGCCTGCCGCCTGCGCGTCGCTGAGGCCCGTGATGCGGTGGTTGGCCATGCGCAGCGTCGTTACCGCCGGATCGAGTGCGGCGACGATCACCTGCCGAAGCGCGTCGAAGCCGCCGGCCAGCGCAGTCTGCGGCAGCGCGACGGCGTCCGACACGGCGATTTGCTGATTGATGATGAGCGTGGCCACTTCCGTCATTTGCTGCTTCAGCAGCTTGGCCGAGGCTGCCGGCAGCGGGATGTGCACGAGCGGCAACGTCGTGCCGACTGCGACGGGCGAGGAACCGGGTACGGCCAGCGTGGGGGGCGCCGCGGCATGCACCGGCGGCACCGTGGTCACGCTCGGGGGAGCGGTAGACGGGGTGACCGAGGGGGCCAGCGACGGTGCGCTCGCGACAGGCGGCAGGTGCGTGACCGGCCGCATGCCAACGGTACTGAGTACGCGATCGGTGTCGACGGTGGCCATGCTGGCCGAGGCCTGGGCGGCGGTGACGAACGTGACCGAGGCGAGATGGCTCATCGAATCGAGGTGGCTTGCGACCTGTGCCGCGCTCATGCCCGTCTGGTCGATCCGGGGATCGAGTCGTGCGAGGATGGCCGAGGCGGCGGCGGTGCCCCAGACCTTGCTCGGCGGATTCAGCACGTCGATGGTGTCAAGGGCCACGACAGCGTCCAGCGGTCTGTCCTGGACCGCGAGCGTTCCCAGCGCCGCGGGGCCGACCGACGCCGACAAGGCGGTGGCCAGCCGGCCGCGCGTGCGTGTGGCCCGGCGGAACTCGACCGAGATGATCGACGGGGGCAGCGGCGACTGGCGCAATCGGCCGGTGATCGTCTGGCTAGCGCCGACGAAGATGCGGGCGTGCACCGGCGCGATTGAGGTGACGAGATCAGCCGCCGGGACCCGCGAGATCCATTTGCGGTGCAGGCTCCCACTCGCGGCGAGCGAGAATTCGGCGCGCCGGCGCACGGAATTGGCCCCCAGCACATCGCCGACCTGTCGCCAGGCTTCCTCGACGTAACGATCCCGGTTCTGTCGAACCACCTCGGCGCCCAGACCCGCGGCAACGCGTAGCCGAGGGTCTAGGTTGATCGATCGTAGCCATGGTGGGGCCGTGGTGTTCAGGTTCGCGACCGTCGCGCTGTCACCGACCGCAAGCTGCCCGTACACCGGCGGCCCGACCGCGGGTAAAGTGCCAGCCGGATCTGCTGTCAGCAGCGAGACGTCGAAGCCTGCGTCTGCCAGACGTGATCGAAGCGTGTCGAGATACCCTGTCCCGACTTTCGCCTGGATGTCGTCGGGTGTGGCCCCCGGGGCGCGCAGCGCAACCTGCAGATCCACCGCGGCACCGCCCGGGTCCGGTGCCGGCATCCCGTTCATCGGGTAGTCCAGTACCAGTGTGCGCGTGCCGATTTCAGGCGGCAGCGGGACGCCCTTCAGCTGCCGCACCAACGATTCAAAGTCACCGTTCGGCCCGGTCGCGAAACGCCAGAAGAAATAGACCGGCAGCGTGACGTCACTGCCCGTCGGATCCCAGGCGAAATCCATGCTCGTGCGGGAATCGCCCGGGTCGGTGCCCAGTCCCGCGGTCCTGCTCGCGGCGAACACAGGCACGACACAGGCCAGGTAGCGGCGGTTCTGCTCCAGCTTTCTGGAGCTGACCAGACGCGAGAGCGAACGGGCGGGATCCCCCGGCACCGTGTCGGTATCGAGCAGCTGGCCGTGGGCCCACATCCAGCTCTCTGCCGGGTTGGGCAACTGCGTGGCGGCGATCGTCAATTGCGTGCCGATCGGCGAGGCGGACAATGGATCGGCCGGGAGATCCGTCAGGTCGATCACGGCCAGCGCGATCCACGGCTGGATCGGGCCGCTGGCCGGTTTGCGACTGAACATCCACGGCAGGTCCGGTGCATCGAAATCAATCGTCGCGAGGTAGTTAGGCTCGGCATCGACGACGCCGTTGGCCGGCGCGCAGCGGATGACCTGGCGCGCCGGGATTCCGGTCACGTCCCCGGGCGTCATCATCGGCACCTGGCGGACGATGGGATCCTTGCCCGCGACGGTCACCTGCACTGCGGTCGACGCGTTCGCGTCGGCGAGGAAGCCGCGGTGTATCATCGACGCGAAGGTGAACTGCGCGGCCATCAGGCGACCTCTGCCAGCTCGAAGTTGGCCACGGCGATGGTGTCGGCCGAGAGTCGCGTCGAGGCTTTGACCGCCGCCCCGGCGCCGCTGGAGACGATGGCGCCCGTGGCGCTGTTGGCGATCGAGTAGCTCGTCGCCAGTACTCCGATCTTCCGCGTCGCGGGCTTCGCGAGAGAAGAGCCGGCACGCCCGGCGGCGCCGAGCTGGGTCCAGCCGAGTGCCACCGCGTCCAGCGGACGAAAGCTCCGGGGACCCTGAACCGTGCCGTCGTCCCCCAGACTTTCCTCGTAAACGACGGTGGCGACCTGAGGATCGCTGACCTGCCAGGTCTGTCCCTGCAGCGTTGCGCCGGCATCGAAAGGAAGAAACGCCGGCTTGGACAGCCTGTCCTCGTCGCTCAGGTCGAAAAACTGTGCGGTCGCGAACAACTCCTGCGTTCTGGTCACGACGCCGCCGGCCGCGGTGAACGCGACCGTCACCGGATCGGCGGAGGTCACCGCGTTGTCGCCGAACCTGGTCAGACCGACATCAAGCGGCGCAGCGGTTTGCGTCAGGCGCAACACGCCCAGCGGATGCAATGCAGAAGCGCCGGAGCGCAGCTGCACGGTGCCGGCCTCCGCCGCAGGCAGCACGTGAGCCCAGGTCGCGTCGGCCGAGAGCACGTCCTGCACAGCCTGCGCGACATCGACCGGCGGTCCGAGTTCGACGGGCACATCGGTGCCCCACGCAAGATCGAGGGTTCCAGAGATGCTGAAGAAAAACAGGCTGATGCTCGCCCGTGCACGCGCGTGCCAGTGACCGGGGCCTTCCAGCAGCACGTCGACGTTCATCGACGCAATCTCCTCGCCATCGACCGTCAGCTGGAACTCGCCGGAAATCGTGGCGGTGAAGTGCACTATTGGAGAGGTGTGGATCAGCGTATCGAGGCTGACGTGTCCCTTGGCGCCGATCGGCCCGAACTTGGCCTCCATATACATCGCCGCACCGAACTGCAGCGTGCTCGCGGTAAGCGCGAAGTAGGCGTTCGCGGTGATCTTGAGCACCGGGCTCGGCGCGATCGAGATCGCCAGGCGCCGCAGGTTGTCGAGGCCGGGAGGTGGCGTGAATGAAGGGTTGAAGCCGCCGGCCGTGAAGACGAAGCCCTGCGGGCCGGCGCGCAGTGCGATGTCGCCCGTGACATCGAAATTGCCGATGCGCGAATGCGCGAGCGACGCGTCGAAGGACACGTTGCCGGTCGTCCGGTCGATCGTGCCGGCAAAGTCCGCCTGCAAATTGACCACCGGTGAGTCGGGCCTGGGCACCTGGATCCGCAGCTCACCGATGATCACGATCCGGGCCGGGTTCGGAAAGGTGAACACCACCGCGGCAGTCATTGTGACGAGCGAGACGGGCCGCCCCCAGCCGAGCTCGAGGATCGGGGCAGCCACGTACTGCGACCGTTTTGGCGGGAGCACGCTCGAGACCGCTGAGAGCACAAGATCGGCGCGTCTGATGAGGTCGTGCGGAATCAGCACGTCGTTCGTGCGGCCATCACGGACCAGCCCGCCCAGTGCAGTCGAGTCGATGGTCCGGTTGAAGCCAAAAACGCCGCCGATGGCGTTCAGCGTGAGACCGAGAAAGATCTCGATCGGTGGCGAGAACGTCACGGACATCACGACGACGAACGACAACTCGCCGTTGATCCGCTTGATGACGCCGAAAGCCTGAACCGAGAGCTCGCTCGAGCCTAGCGAGATCGCGAGCTCGAGCGCACCGGCGATCTCTGTGTCAGTGATGTGCAGGAAACCCCCACCCTTGACGACGCCCGCGTCAATGGCGACGCCGACGCCGGTTGGCCGGTCGAAGCTCGGCGGCTGGAGGTCGAGAATACCCAGGTTGCCGCTGCCGTCGGTTGTCAGGCGCAGTGGCTGCACGATCCCGAAACCCTCGAGCGTGATCGTGACCGGACCGAGCGACACGACGACGGTGCCGGCAGCGGCAAGCGGGAAGTCGGAACCGGACGCGGCGACGCTGGTGGTCAGGCTGTGGATCACGACGCCGGGCAGATGCACGGTATCCGGCCACTTCGCACTCAGCCCAACGCCGCCGTCGAAGTGAAAGCCTGCGGAGTCGACCTTGAAGAGCAGCTTGCCGAGCAGCACGATGCCCGAGCTCGGCAGAAAGATGCCGAGCAGGTCACCGGCAGCGGACTTTGGAATCGTGATCTCGAACTCCGTGACCCCGAACGCAGCACCCCAGGAGTCCAGGCCCACATCGATCTCGAAGACGGGCTGCCGCAGACTGAGGTGAATACCGCCGTCAGATCCGAATTTGTACGACTGCGATGTCGTTGCGCTGAGCGCAAGCTTCGGCGGGTTGCCGGCGACTTGCTTGACGGTGCCGAACCCGTTCAGGGCGATCGCAAATGGTGTGTTGACCGGATCGAACGAAAGCTGAAGGACCGATCCGAGGTTCACCGGCGCCGCGACCGCGTCGGCCGAGATGACGGCGGCCACGAACGTGGGTGGGAGGGTTTCAGTGCCGAGAATGTCGATCGACAGCGAGAACGGCTTGCCATAGGTGTCGGCGGCGATCTTGAGCACGAGGCGTTGGAACACCACCGCAGAGCTGCCGAACGCCGTGACCGCTTCAGGGATCGGGGCCTGCTTCGCGCCGAGCGCCACGCTCGACATCGAGATGACGCGCGGGCCCGTCAGGACGCCGGCAATCGAGAGCGTGTTCTGCCGCCGCAGGGCCTGGAACTGCTGCCACACGTACGGTGCAGGATTGTGGATCGCCGCGGAGATGGCAGAGAGGATGCTGGCGCCCGGTCCGACAAAGCCGGTCGCCGACAGCCATGCCCAGGCCGCCGTGGAGGCGTCGCGCAGTGCGCGATCGGCGGCCATCGTGACGAGCTGACCGAGCACATCCCCGTTCACCAGCGCTGGGGCGTGTGGCATGTCGGCAGCAGTGAGCCTGGGTGCATCGGTCACAAGGCCGCTCACGACACTCCACAGATCCTTCGCGGGCGGAATCAGCGACAAAAGGTCTGGGTTGCTGCTCTCGAGCGTGTCCAGGAGCTTGGGTAGATCGGTTGACAGTTTCGACAGATCGCTCGCGCGCGCGCTCAGGAACGATTGGAGCCGGGTGACCGCCGCAGCGTCGAGCCCGACACCCTTCAATGCGGCCAGCAGCGCGTCGGGACTGGATGCGATGCGCTCGAAATGATCGAGCACCCGCAGGAGAAACCCCACGACGGCGCCATCGAGGGGACGCGCAGAATCGGCCACTCAGCCCTCCCGGATAGAAGGTCAGCACTGCCGTGAACCCGGCTCGCGGTAATCGTGGAGCGCGCCTTTCGTGCGCACCTGGTGCGACTGAAGGTTAACACTTTCCTGCGCACGGCCAAGGCCCGAGAAATTGCGCATAGAAAGACAACGCCGCCGTTCACTACGGCGGATGTCGTGCGGCTCAGTCAATCGTTCCATGCTTCGCCGGCTCAAGTGCTCGAAGCAGCGGCCCGGCGACGAATGGAAGGCATCATGGCCAGGCACGACCACTCACTCTATGGGGACCGCCCGAGCAGAAGGTCAGTCGTGAAACGCCGATCGCGCCGGCCGTAGGAGGTGCCCTTCAACACCTCCTGGTGGTTCTGTGCGAATGCCTGCTCCAGGTCACAGCCCGAGCCATTTCGTCGCATGAAGCCGCCGATGCCACAGCGCCTCACGGGCAGTCCATAATAGCGATCAGGCGATAGAGAACAGACAGACGGGAGCCCGAAAACGCCCGCCTGTCATGTCGCTACCGTGGAGTTGCCACACAACCAACGGAGCGAGCCTATGAGGAGGCTACTGCCATGCCCTTCCATCAACATCACCTTGCACCGAAACTGCATCAGGCCCTCATTACGCCACCCTGTCCCGCCGAGTTGCCTGCCCATACCTCGGGGCTCACTTGGGAGCATCACCCGGTCGATCGCATGCGGCAGGCTTACCCAGACTGAGCGGACGAGCCGATCACTCCCTATGCCGCTTCCGCCATAGTCGAGCGTAAACCCGCCACAGTAGTGCGATGCATGTCGCGCACCTGCGTCGCATCGAATGGCCGCGAACGGTGCATGGTCGCCTGATTATCCCATATCACCAGATCAAATTGCTTCCACTCGTGAGAATATACGAATTGCCGCTGCGTCGCGTGCTCGATCAGATCGCGGAGGAAGGCCCGAGCTTCCGGGATCGGCCATCCGATGATGGTTCCGGCATGCGAGGCGAGATAAAGCGATTTACGTCCCGTAGCTGGATGCCGGCGAATCAGGCGTTGCTGCACCGGAGCGAATTGCCGCCGTTCCTCTTCCGTGAAATCGCCAAACCCGATCTGGGCGCGAGAGAACAACTGACTGTGTTCACATACCAATCCTTCGCACTGTGCCTTAACGTCGTCGTCAAGCGCGTCGTATGCGGCTCGCATATCAGCGAATTCGGTATTGCCGCCCTTCGACGGAATGACGCGAGCGGATAATAACGAGTATTTGGCTGGCACAACCTTGAATGAGCTGTCGGAGTGCCACAGCCGGGTACCAAGGCTGAACAACCGGCGGCGGTTTTCCCGTGCCAGGACATTGTTGCTGGCGTCGAGGTTCGAGATATCGGCAATGTGCGCGCCGAGCCGCTGCTCCTTGGTATCACGCAGGTTGTTGGTGGCGCGTTCAAGCTCGCCAAAATTTCGAGAGAACGCCATCTGAGTTTCATCCGTGAAATGTTGGTCGTGGAAGACCATGACACCGAATTCGTTCATACCTTGCTCGATCTCGGCCGCCTGCTCCTTAGTTAGCGGTTTGGTAATGTCGATACCCGACGCCTCTCCGCCAAAGAATGGGCGGGAAACGGGATCAATCGCGCGGATCGATAACGTCATGGCGGGCCTCCCCCAACAGACTCTTGCTGACCAAAATCATGCGATCGCGGAGCCTGGGAAGGCACGAGCCCGCTGTCAATATTGGCCTTGCACACATATACTGTCGGCGGACCGCGTCAGCCGTACTGCGCCTGCAGGTCACCATAAAAGCGCGATAACAGCCCTTCTCGCGTGCAACCGCGCAGGATTGCTGGGCCAATGAAGGCGATGAGTCCTCGGCGCGCATGGGCGTCGTTGTCGGATTTTGTTGATGGCTGCACGCGGAGCCGCTTCAAACCAACGCCCAACTCGCGCAGCTCTGCCATTGCTCGATAGCACACATTGCCATGGTGAGTGCAGCGCTGATCTCACCAGTCTTCGGACTACCACTTGTCTCTGGCACCACGCCGTATCGAGCGCTGATCAGAGCCGCCAGTTCTGTCTGCTTGTGCATACCCAACTTGCAATAGATCCGTGCCACGTGGACACGTACCGTGTGGAAACTGATGTGCAGCCGTCGAGCAACCGCCTTGGCCTCCTGCCCCGAGGCAATCAGCAGGGCGATCTCAAGCTCGCGCGGGGTCAGCAGGTCCAGCAACTCGCCGCGCACCTCTTCACCGACCTGAACAATCGCATAGTGTCGCCCGGAGATTTCGAAACGGCCAAGACAGCAGTCGACCGCTTCATTGGCTTGAGGCACAACGACGCAGGCCGCACCGTCAAGCACGAAACGGGCGACAATGTTGTCCGGTGCTGCAGTCTCGGAGGTACTTTCGTACGTACCATGAGCCGTGCCTTCATCACTCCTACGGCCAAAGGACATGGCTCAAGCCCGCCGTGCGACGACCTGAACCCAGCGGCCACCGCGAGACGGCGGAACTTCGCCGAGTGCCGTAACTCCGAGAGCAACAAGACCGGCGGTTCGCAGGTGATGTGTCACCTCCGCAATGGACCACCATCGCTGATCGTGGGCTTCCTGCCAGCAACGGCAGCCTCTCGGTTGGCAGCGGCAGTTACGCATAACGACCTGCGCTCTCGTGTTCATCCTATTACTTCGAATGTGCCAAATAGCCATCATTCCAGGCAAACTAATTTTCTGAACAAATTTGCGTGTTCCTTTGCCGCCGCCAGAACACAGAAAATCTATAGCAACGAAACCACCTTTCTTCAGATGGCGTACGAAGTTTCTGAAAGCCAATTGCATGTCTGTGCTGAGGACAAAATAGTTCAGGGTCGAAAAATTGCAGGTTACCAGGTCCACCCGGCGCGGCAGGCAGACGTCGCGAAGATCGGCACGGAAGAGTTGGACATTGCGTCCGGCCAGCCGCCTTGTCGCCACGCGCAACATCTCGCGGGACCGGTCGATACCTAGCAGATCGGCCTTCGGTGCAGCTTGGGAAAGTGCGGCAAGGAACAGCCCCGTCCCGCAGCCGAAGTCCGCGGCGGATGTGATTCGCATGCCAAATCGGCGTGCCGCGCGGCAGAAGGCCGGCCAGATATGCTGGAACCCCGCCTCCCCGAGCAGACGGTCATAGAACGGGGCCCAGCCGTCGTACAGGCTGGCCCCTTGCGTCATCGCCCTCCCCGTCATGGCAGGCGTACCATGTTGGCGGGACCGGCGCGCGATGCCGAGGGAGTACCGATCGCTGCGACCATAGCGGGACGCAGGCGGACGCCGCTGTTGCGACTGCCTGGCGGTGCCAGCACGGTACCGCGGCGGCAGCCATAGGTATGGCCCTCCGGGTCCAGCAGGCCGGCGGTGTGCACGCCGATGATGCCAGGCCTGCCGCGCAGGTCGGCGAGGATTGCGCTGCCGCTGTGGCCCGGGCAGGTGTCGACGGTATGGAACAGGCGGTACGGGCCATGTCCGACGATCCGTTCCCGGTGCCGCCACATCGTGCCGATCGGCCGATCGGACGGGTAGCCGGCGACGGTGATCCGCCCCGTCTCCGACAGCCGTTGCAAGGCGGCGTCGGTCTGCGGACATAGCGGCACGAAACGCCGAATGCCTTGCACCGGCGTCGCCAGCTCGATCAGGCCCCAATCCCAATTTTGGCGCGCGCCCCAGGCAGGTGGCGGTGAATCTTCCACAAAGCCGCGAGGCACCCACCAGCGCCGGGCCGGTATCGACCCGTACGGCATGACGCGTCGGTCCCGCCTCCCCGGAATGACGTAAAGCCGCCGCGGAGAGCCACGGTGACGCAGGCTCCACAGACAATGTCCCGCGGTCAGCACCTGCACCGGGCTGATCAGGATGCCGCTACATCCGCTGCATCGCCCGTTACCGAAGTCGCGGCAGAGATAGACGATTGTGTTCCAGGGGAATTGGGTCGTGCGTATCTCCTGCACGCGCTCGTCCAGTGGACCGATAATGGCGGCATCGAAATCGGTCTCGCGGTCGAGCAGGTCCTCAAGCATCTGGTTCGTCCCGTGGTCCGTCGTCGTGTTCAGGCTGGGGCAGCTCTGATGTCTCGGCCGGTCGGTCCGGGGCTGCTTCGGCCGGCGGGTCGGGGGGAAGGACCATCGTGTGCAATTGCCGAAGCAGCTCGGCGGCATCGGGCCTGGCACGCAGGAACGCTGCGACATCCTGCAGGAACCCTGCCGGCCCTGTCGGATCGGCTCGCTCGGGCTCGGGCGGGCGTTCCGGCGACCGGTCGAGCGTTTCCACGATCGCCTCCTCGACCAGCGAGGTCAGCAGCGCGTCAGCGGTGCGCCGGTTCGCGCCATGCGGCCCATAGGAGTTCATGCAATCCTCCTCATTGTCCGGCCAGGACCACCGGGCCGTGCGGTCCCGATCCGCAGCCAGATGTCCAGCCTGACGCGTGGCGAGCGACTTAACGGTGGGTCGCTCTCGAACCCGTCCTCTGCGGCGGAGCTGCCGAGATGAGGCGCCTCGCCACGGTTCTGTGCATGCGCCAGCGCCGCGCTCAGGCTTTGATCGGCAAGGCGGTCGATGGTGCCGCTGCGGCAATGCTGACAAAGGCAGGCATGACGATAGGGGGAGCGTGGCCAGTTCTCTCGTGCCGTGCATGCGGTCCGCATCATGGCAGCTCCCACCATACCGCGCTGGCCTCGTCCCAGAGCTCGGCCTCCGC
>DATJJM010000186.1:0-8961 GCA_035492535.1 Acetobacteraceae bacterium
ATCCTGTGGAAGCACGCGTTCGGCAACATGGCGGTGCGGCTGGTGACGGTGCTGGCGCTTGCCTATGCCGGCCTGCTCGAGGGCGCGGTGATCACCGAGACGGTGTTCTCCTGGCCCGGGATCGGACTCTATCTCACGGTATCGCTGCTGAATGCCGACATGAACGCCGTGCTGGGCGCCACCCTGGTGATCGGCATGGTGTACGTGGTGCTGAACCTGCTGTCGGACATGGCATATCGCTTGCTGGATCCAAGGATGCGATGATCGCCTTATCCCGTGAATGGTTGCTGAGCGAGGCACCCGCCTCGCGGGCGCAGGCTGCGTGGGTCCGACGCTATCGCGGCTGGCTGCAGTTCCGCGCCAATCACCTGGCGATGGTGGGACTGATCACCATCGTGGTGATGATCGTGCTGTCGCTCGCCGCGCCGTTGATCGCGTCGCAGGAACCAAGCGCGCAGAACCTCGCCGACCGGCTCGCGCCGCCATCGTGGCAGCATCTGCTGGGCACTGACGAGCTTGGGCGCGATCTGATGGCGCGCGTGCTGTACGGCGGGCGGATCACGCTCGGCATGGTGGTGGCCGTGGTGCTGCTGGTGGCGCCGATCGGGCTGGCGGTCGGCAGCATCGCCGGTTATGTCGGCGGGCTGGCGGATCGCGTGCTGATGCGAGTCACCGACGTGTTCCTGGCGTTTCCCCGGCTGGTGCTGGCGCTGGCGTTCGTCGCCGCGCTGAAACCGGGCATCACCAGCGCGATCATCGCGATCGCGCTGACCGCGTGGCCGCCGTACGCGCGGCTGGCGCGCGCCGACACGCTGACGGTGCGCCATACCGATTACATCGCGGCGGTGCGGCTGACCGGTGCGCCGGCGCGGCGCATCATCCTGCGCCACATCATTCCCCTGTGCCTGACCAGCGTGATCGTGCGCGTGACGCTGGACATGAGCGGCATCATCCTGACCGCTGCCGGGCTGGGATTCCTCGGGATGGGCGCGCAGCCGCCACTGCCGGAATGGGGCACGATGATCGCCGCCTCGCGCGCCTTCATCCTGGAGCAGTGGTGGGTGCCGACGATTCCCGGCGTGGCGATCTTCGTCGCCTCGCTGGCGTTCAACCTGCTGGGCGACGGCATGCGCGACGTCCTCGACCCGCGGCAGCGATAGTGTCCATGCATCTGTCACTGCGGGAAGTGCTGAACCCTGCGTGCCGGTCCGGGCGGGGACGCTAGCATGCTGGTCGAGATCCAGAACCTGCGCATCCAGTTCCCGACGCCCAACGGATTGTCGGACGCGGTGCGCAACGTTTCGCTGACGCTGCGCCAGGAGAAGCTGGGCATCGTCGGCGAATCGGGTTCCGGCAAGTCGCTGACCGCACGCTCGATCCTGCGCCTGCTGCCGTCCTATGCGATCACCACCGCCGACACGCTGACGTTCGACGGCATCGATGTGCTGCGTGCCAACGAGGCAACGCTGCGCGCCATCCGCGGCACACGCGCCGGGCTGATCCTGCAGGATCCGAAATACTCGTTGAACCCAGTGATGACCGCGGGTGCGCAGATCGCCGAGGCTTGGCGCGTGCATCGTGGCGGCAGCCGCAAGCAGGCCGAACAGGCGGCGATCGATCTGCTCGCACAGGTGCGGATCCGCGACCCGGCACGCGTCGCGCGGGCGTATCCACACGAGTTGTCGGGTGGCATGGGCCAGCGCGTGATGATCGCGATGATGCTCGCCCCCGATCCGGAATTGCTGATCGCCGACGAACCCACCAGCGCGCTCGATGCAACGGTCCAGGCGGAGATCCTGCGGCTGATCGAAGATCTGGTGTCGCGCCGCGGCATGGGCCTGATCCTGATCAGCCACGACCTGCCGCTGGTGGCGCATTTCTGCGACCGGGTCGCCGTGATGTACGCCGGCCGCATCGTCGAGGAGCTGGCCGCCTCGGAACTAATCCGGGCGCGGCACCCGTATACACGCGGCTTGCTCGACTGCCTGCCGACGCTGAGCCACAAGCAGGCGCGCCTCGCGGTGATCCAGCGTGATCCGTCATGGTTGGAGACATGATCGATGTCGCTGCCCTCGGCGTCCGCTTCGGCGAAACCGAGGCGGTGAAGGATGTCTCGTTCCAGGTCGCGCGCGGCGAAAGCTTCGGCCTGGTGGGCGAAAGCGGCTCCGGCAAGTCCACCGTGCTGCGGGTGATGTCCGGCCTGCACGGCGATTGGACCGGCCGGATCACGATCGAGGGCGAGGTCACGGCGCCCCGCCGCAGCAAGGACTTCCACCGCCGCGTGCAGATGGTGTTCCAGGATCCGTACGGTTCGCTGCATCCGCGCCAGACCGTCGATCGGCTGCTCAGCGAACCACTGCTGGTGCATCGCATGGACAACATCGAGCGCCGGATCATGCGCTCGCTGAACGAGGTGTCGCTGCCGGCGCTGGTGCGGTTCCGCTATCCGCACCAGCTGTCGGGCGGGCAGCGCCAGCGGGTTGCGATCGCCCGTGCGCTGATGGCGGAGCCGGACGTGCTGCTGCTCGATGAGCCGACTAGTGCGCTGGATGTCTCGGTGCAGGCCGAAGTGCTCAACCTGCTGTCCGATCTGCAACAGGCGCGAGGCCTGACCTATGTCCTCGTCAGCCACAATCTCGCGGTGGTTGCGCATCTTTGCGATCGGATCGGCGTCATGCAGGGCGGTGAACTAGTTGAACTGCTCAGCTCGGACGATTTGCGTGCTGGCCGGACGAAGCATCTGCACACGGCAGCACTGCGGGAATTGAGCATCGAACTGGAGGAGCCCGAGGCCAACCCCTGACGGCATGCCTGGGGAAATGATTTTGCAATGAGGAGTCGCGCATTGTGCCTGCAAACCAGGATCGAGCGGGTGCGGGCTAATCCCATAGGAATTCATCTGCTATCGGCATGTGCGCTGGCGTACTGACAGCCCGGTGCCCATTGAGGCACCTCGTCCGTGGCCACACGGCTTTGTGGCAGATCTGGCTGCTTGTCATGATGTTGCTGGCCGGCACCGGGTATGCTGCGATGGCCTATCTCCGGGCGAGCGCGCTGGACAACACACGGCGGGACATGACCAGTCTCGGCGTTGCGTTGGCGGAGCAGACGTCCCGCACGATCCAATCGGTCGACCTTGTGTTGGTCGACATTCAGGCTCGCGCTGCCGAGCTCGGTTTGCGGACACCGGAGCAGTTTCGTGATGCGATGGGCGGCGCCGACGCGCGGCGGCTGTTCGCAAGCTTCATGAGGAATCTGCCACAAGCGGAGATGCTGTCGGTGCTCGACGCGCAAGGCCGCCTGCTGAATTCGTTGAGCGAAGCTTCGGTGCCGTCCCTTGATCTGGCAAACCTCGACCACCATCGATACCAGCGCAATTACGATCAGACGGAAGTGGCCATCTATGAACGGCAACATGGAAGCGCCAGCGACCGGCCTATTATGTTGGTTGTGCGTCGGATCGGTGCGCCGGATGGCACACTGCTTGGCCTGGTGATCGGCGCGATCAACGAGAAGTACCTGGAGGATTATTATCGCAAGGTTAGCACGCAGCCAGGGCAGTCCGTGACGCTGCTGAGTAGCGATGGTGTTGTGATCACCGGCAACCCGGAACCCAGCCATTGGCGAGGGAAGCGCTTGCCGGCGGGATCGGGCTGGTATCGGCAAGTGTTGCAAGGCGGGGGCGCCTATGACGCACCGGATTATCTGGGCGGAAATGCAGCCGTTGTTGCCGTTCGGCCGCTAAGCGGCCTGCCGCTTGTCATAAACACAGGCACGACCGAACAGGCTGCGCTGGCGGCATGGCATCAGGACTCGTTCGACGTGGCCGTTGCCCGGTTGGGTGTCGGGCTGGTTTTCACCGCGTTGTTTTACGCGATTTCCAGGAGTTTTCGCCAGCAAGCAAGCCATGCGCGGCAACTGGCGCGGGTTGCGGAGCGGTTGCGTGCGAGCGAACGCCAGGTGCGCGACTTCGCAGAGATATCCTCGGATTGGTTCTGGGAGCAGGATGCCGAGTTACGGTTTTGCTGGCTGTCCTCGTCAGCACTGATGAGCGCCGGAGGGGACCACGATTACATGGGTACCACGCGGTGGGAACTGGCCGGGTCGGATGGAACCGAGCCTCTGTGGCTGCAGCATCGGGCCGATCTGGCGCAACGCAAGCCGTTCAGGGACTTCCGCTATCTGCTGCGTGGCCTGGATGACAGCGTGCACTACATCAGTGCGAGCGGCGTGCCGGTGTTCGACGACGCCGGCGCATTCATCGGCTACCGCGGCACGGCCCGCGATGTGACGACGGAGGTGGAGGCGGCCGAAGAGTTGCGCCGGTCGAAGGAAGCGGCCGAGGCGGCGAGCCGAGCAAAGTCCGAGTTCCTGGCGAACATGAGCCATGAACTGCGCACGCCGTTGAACGCGATCATCGGATTCTCGGAGCTGATGCAGAAGCAGCGCGCCGGACGCATGGGCGATGACTACGCGGAGTGGGCGGCGGACATCATGGCCAGCGGGCGGCACCTGCTGGACGTGATCAACGAGGTGCTGGAACTCGCGCGCATCGAAGCGGGCCGCTACGTGTTGGCGCAGGACCGGGTGGATCTTGGCAGCTCGGTGCGGGCCTGCGTTGCCATGGTGAGGCTGCAGGCGGAGGCCAAGCAGCTGCGACTGGAATGCGGCATCGCAGACCGCGAGGTCGTGCTGCGCGCCGACGGCCGCGCGGTGCGGCAGATCGTGCTGAACCTGCTGACCAACGCGGTGAAGTTCACACCCGACGGAGGGGCGGTCTCGGTCAGTGGCGGCCGCGCGGCGAATGGCGATGCGATGCTGGTGGTGACGGATACCGGTATCGGGATCGATGCCACGGCACTGGCCTCGCTTGGGGAGCCGTTCACGCAGGCGGACGCCTCGATCAGCCGGAACTACGGCGGCACCGGCCTCGGACTGTCGATCAGCCGCAAGCTAGCCGCGATGCACGGCGGCGAACTGACCATCGAAAGCCGTCCCGGAATGGGAACCACGGTGCGGGTAACGTTTCCCGCGCTGCGCGTGCTGCTGGCGGTGCAGCAAGGTGCCGTGGCCACGCCGCCACTGGAGGCGACGGCGACGGACTGACTGCGCCTTGCACGACGTGGCGCTCCTGGGCGACAAATTCCGCCATGTCAGTTGCCACTTCCATGGTCGCGATGCGCGACGGCGTTCGCCTTGCGACCGATGTGTATCTGCCGGACGGCGCCGGACCGTTTCCCGTCGTGATGGAGCGCACGCCGTACGGACGCAACATTGCCAGCCGCAGTGAGATCACCGCGGCAGACCGCACACCGATTGCGCGCGCGGAGCTTGCGGCGTGGTTCACGTCGCATGGCTATGCGGTGGTGTTCCAGGACACGCGCGGGCGCTACGGGTCGGAAGGACGCTTCGTCAAATACCTGTCCGATGGGGAGGACGGGTTCGATACCTGCGCGTGGCTGCGCGAGCAGAGCTGGAGCGATGGCCGGATCTGCACGATGGGGCTGTCCTATGCCGCGCACACGCAGGCGGCGCTGGCATGCCTGGATCCGCCGGGGCTGGTCGCGCAGGTGCTGGATTGCGGCGGCTTCGTCGATGCGTGGCAGTCGGGTATCCGCCAGTCGGGTGCGTTCGAGCTGAAGCAGGCAACCTGGGCGTACAAGAATGCGCTGGTGTCGCCCGAGGCGCAGGCCGATCCGGTGCTGCATGCGGCACTTGCCGGAGAGGACATCCGCGCGTGGTTCACGCGCATGCCGTGGAAGCCGGGGCATTCGCCGTTGCGGCATCATCCCGACTACGAGGCGTACCTGTTCGAACAGTGGACGCATGGCGCGTTCGATGAATTCTGGCAGCAGCTCGGGATCTGGACGCAGGGCTGGCACGAACGCTACAGCCGCGCGGCCTGCGTGCACATGTCGTCGTGGTGGGATCCGTATCCGCTGACGGCGACGGGCAACTACCTTGGATTGAAGCGCGCGGACCGCGGGCCGCAGCGGCTGATCCTGGGGCCGTGGACGCACGGCGATCGCAGCGACACCTGCTTCGGCGATGTCGAGTTCGGGCCTGATGCGGCGCTGGATGCGTGGGCGGGGGACTGGCGGCAGTATCGGCTGCGGTTCTTCGATCACGTGGTGAAGGGGGCGGCGCTGGATGAGCCGCCGGTGCGCATCTTCGTCATGGGCGGCGGCAGCGGGCGGCGTAACGCGGCGGGCAGGCTGGAGCATGGCGGGCGATGGATATCGGCGCCGGACTGGCCGCCGCCCGGCGTGGCGTTCGAGGCGTTCCACCTGCACGGGGACGGCAGGCTGGATCGCGCGGCGCCGGCGGCGAGTGCCGTGCCGCTGTCATACGATTTCGATCCGTCGCGGCCGGTGCCGACGATCGGCGGGGCGATGAGCAGCCTGGATCCAGTGGCGTATGCGGGCGCATGGGACCAGGTCGAGGCGCCCAGCTTCCTGGGATGTGCGCCACCCTATCTGCCGCTGGCGTCGCGGCGCGACGTGCTGGTGTTCCAGACGCCGCCGCTGGAGGCGCCGGTGCAGGTGGTGGGGCCGATCGAGGCCGAATTGTATGTATCGACGGACGGGCCTGACACCGATTTCACGGCGAAGCTGATCGACGTGCATCCGCCCAGCGCCGACTATCCGAAGGGCTACGCGATGAACCTGACCGACGGCGTCATGCGGCTGCGCTATGCGGAGAACCCGGCGCATCCGCGGCTGCATGAGGCGGGCGAGGTGGTGAAGATCCACATCACGCTGTTTCCGACGGCGAACCTGTTCCTGCCGGGGCATCGAATCCGGCTGGATATATCGTCGAGCAACTTCCCGAAGCTGGACGTCAATCCGAATACCGGTGAGCCGGAGGGGCGGGCTGTGCGCAAGCGCGTTGCCGTCAACACGGTGTTCGTCGATGCGGCGCGGCCGAGCCGGGTGGTGCTGCCGCTGTTGCCGCTTTAGTTTCGCCGGCAATGATCGAACTCGACAAGGCGCCAGCCAGCCTGCCGCCGGGGCGGCGCGTCTATGCCATCGGCGACATCCACGGCTGCAATATCCAGCTTGGCAGGCTGCACGAGGTGATCGCCGAGGATGCGGCGCGGCGGCCGGTCGACGCGGCGGTGCTGCTGCATATCGGCGATTATGTGGATCGTGGGGCAGACACCGCGGGCGTGGTGCGGCGGCTGCTGCGTGATCCGGTGGTGCCAGGCATGCAGGTAGTGAACCTGCTGGGGAACCACGACGAGACGATGCTGCATGCGCTGTCCGGCGATCGGCCGGCGGCGACCGACTGGCTGTTCGCGGGCGGCAGGTCGGCGCTGGAGAGCTACGGCATCGATCCGGACTCGCCGCGGGAAAGCTGGCCCGCGCATGTGCCGGCGGAGCACCTGGAATTCCTGCGCAACCTGACGCTGACGCATCGCGAGGGCGGCTATTTCTTCGTGCATGGCGGGGTGCGGCCCGGCGTGCCGCTGGAGCGGCAGGCACGCGAGGACCTGCTGCGGATGCGCCAGCCGTTCCTGTATTCGGAGATGGATTTCGGCGCAGTGGTGGTGCACGGCCATTCGCCGGTGAAGCAGCCGGTGGTGCGGCGCAATCGCATCGCGATCGATACCGGCGCGGTGTTCGGCGGCAAGATGACGTGCCTGGTGCTGGAGGGCGAAACGCTCGGCTTCCTGACGGCGGATCCGGTGGGGGAGCCGGTGTCGATCGCGCATCGATAGGAGGTGGATGGTGGGATCGATTCTGAGTCACGTCACGCTGGGTGTGCGCGATCTTGCCCGCGCCGCGGCGTTCTATGATGCGGTGCTGGGGGAACTCGGCATCGCGCGCGGCAAGAGCGGCGAAGGATTCGCCGGCTGGGGCTCGGGCCACGAGGGCGGCTTCTTCGCCATGCTGCCGCTGAATGGCCAGCCGGCGAGCGTCGGCAATGGCGTGTCGCTCAGCTTCCTGGCGCCGTCGCGCGAGGCGGTGGACCGGTTCCACGCCGGGGCGATCGCGCTGGGAGCGAGCGACGAAGGCAGGCCGGGACTCCGGCCGGACTCGCATGCGGACTACTACGCCGCCTATGTGCGCGATCCTGACGGCAACAAGGTCGCCGCGGTCTGCCACGGCCCCGGCTGACGAAAGGGCGATATTTCTGCCTGATTGATCTGGATCAACGCCACCCTCTCGCCTGCCCGTTAACCATTGGCGTCCAGGCCAGGATTGCGTCGAGGGGGGCGAACGGCAGATGGACATGCACGCCGGCAGCGGCGGCGATGTCGCGCACCGCTATGCGACGCTCGCGGATCGCATCCTGACATGCGACCAGGTGGGGTTCGGCGAGGCGTTCAATGAGCTGGCGCGGGGAACTGGTGCGGGCGGGCCGGCCGCTGAACGAGAACCTCGCCGGGGCGTGCGCATCCATGCGCCGTTCACCGATGTGCCGTATCACGAACGTATAGACGACGGCTATCCGAACTTCGTCAACAACGAGCTGAACAGTGCGTGCGCGTCCTCGACGATGCATGCCCAGGTGAGTGCGCAGGGACTGGATCGTGATGCGCTGCCGCGGCGGATCGATGAGGCGATCTGCTCGAGGCAGCGCACCGGTGTGCGGGCGCGATGGGCGTGGAGCTGGGTGAGGGCCAAGCGGGTTGTGACCCCAGTCACACCTGCCGAGTGTTGCCGACTGCTATGTTACAAAGGAAACCAATAACGGCCTGGGCGTCATGCGCCCAAATTTCCAAGAACAAGAAGGCCTCAAGGCAGCTTCACGAGGGAGACGCTCATGTCGACCAGTGCCGCGGTACAGGATACCGATTTCACGCATGACGTGCTTGGCCGATACGTCTGCAACGGTCTCGATGAAGCGCTCGCCAGTGCGGCTGCGCACCCGTTCGAGGTCATCGTCGTTGGCGGCGGTTCGTTCGGACCGATCTTCGCCCAGCACTTCATGTACCGGGACGCCACGCGGGCCCGG
>DATJJM010000187.1:0-17348 GCA_035492535.1 Acetobacteraceae bacterium
GGCGCCAGTGCCGACGCAAGCCCCTGCGGAATGAACGGCGTATCCCCCGGCACCGTCAGCAGCGCCTCAGCTCCAAGCCCGGCCGCCCAATCCAGTCCCGCCAACACACCGGCCAACGGTCCCTCACCCGCAAACGCTCCATCCTCCAGCACCGGCAGGCCGAATGCATCGAACCGCGCGGCGTCGCCGTTCGCACTGATGGCGACCGGCCCGACATCGAGTGCCGCAATGATCCGCGCAATCATCGACCGGCCCGCCACCGCCAGCAGCGGCTTGTCGCCGCCGCCCATGCGCGTTGCGCGCCCGCCCGCCAGGATCAGCGCAGCCGTATCGGTCATCACGAAAAGCCGGGAATGGGGCGAACAACGGGACTCGAACCCGTGACATCCAGGACCACAACCTGGCGCTCTACCAACTGAGCTATGTCCGCCATCCGGGGGGCCGCGTTTAGGCCCTTCGGCCGCCGTTCGTCAACGCACGCCGCCGAAATGCCGCCGCAGCCGCGCCACCGCCTCATCCAGCACCTCATCGCGCTTGCAGAACGCGAACCGCGCGTAGTGGCTCGGCGCATCTGGCCCATCATAGAAGGCCGAGACCGGGATCGCCGTGACCTTCGCATGCTCCGTGATGTGCCGGCAGAATGCCACGTCGTCGCCATTGAACCCCAGCGAGCGGAAGTCGGTCGAGATGAAGTAACTGCCCTTCGCGGGCAGCACCGTCAGACCGAGGCTCGCCAACCCGGCTGCCAGCCGGTCGCGCTTTGCCTGCAACGCGCCCGACAGCGAGGCGAAATACGCGTCGTCCTTCCCCAACCCCGTCGCCACCGCGCGCTGCAGGTTGGGCGGTGTGGTGAAAGTCAGATTCTGGTGCGCCTTCGCCACATTGGCCGCGAGGGCGGCACTGGTGGTCACGTAGCCCACCTTCCAACCGGTCAGCGAGAACGTCTTGCCCGCGCTGCCAATCCGCATGCACCTCTCGCGCATGCCCGGCAGCGTCATCAGCGGGATATGCCGCTCGCCGTCGAACACGAGGTGCTCGTAGACCTCGTCGCAAATCGCGTAGGCATCGTGTTGCAAGACCAGCTCGGCGATGAAGCCAAGCTCGTCCTCGGTGAACACCTTGCTGGCCGGATTCATTGGCGAATTCAGCAGGATCGCCTTGGTCTTCGGCCCGAACGCGTCGGCCAGCGCCGCCCGCGGCAGCGTCCAGTCAGGCGGTTCCAGGCGCACCAGCCGCGGGATGCAGCCCAGCATCCGCACCACCGGCAGATAGGTGTCGTACAGCGGCTCGATCAGCACCACCTCGTCGCCCGGGTCCAGCACAGCCATCAGGCTGGCGGTGATCGCCTCGGTGGCGCCCGAGGTCACCACAACCTCGCTCGCCCAATCCACCTCCAGCCCATAGAAGCGCCGGTTCGCCGCCGCCACCGCCTGGCGCAGCTCCGGCACGCCAGGCATCGGCGGATACTGGTTGCGCCCGTCCATCAGCGCGTCCGCCGCGGCCCGCAATACATCGGCTGGTCCTTCGGTATCGGGAAATCCCTGGCCCAGGTTGATCGAGCCATGCTCGACCGCCAGCGCCGACATCACGGTGAAGATCGTGGTGCCGATACCGGACAGAAGTGTGTTGGCAGGCTTCACTGCGGACAGGCTCCCTCGGATGCGGTGTGATTATGAGTTTGGCACCATCAGCCTTCAACTGCGGCATCAGGTGTGGCAGATAAGTGCCCAAATTACGGGCACTTGGCGACCGGGGTGTAAGCAAGGGGTTCCGGGGGTTCCAGCACAACGCGCCTCATCACACACTCCGCGGCTCCCACGCCTTCCGGGCAGGCCGTTAATCCATAGCGCATTGCCGCTTGGCACGCTGCATGCAAACCTGTGGCGCTGCCATTCTGTCCAGGTGTGACACGGGCAGCCAGACAGGGAGGCCCGGACAGCCGGGATGTGAGCGCACATGAAGAAGATCGAGGCTGTCATCAAGCCGTTCAAACTGGATGAGGTGAAAGAAGCGCTGCACGAAGTCGGCCTGCAAGGCATCACCGTGGTCGAGGCTAAGGGGTTTGGCCGCCAGAAGGGCCATACCGAGCTGTACCGTGGCGCCGAGTACGTGGTCGACTTCCTCCCGAAGGTGAAGATCGAAGTCGTCTGCGACGACGCGGTCCTGGAGCGTGCGGTGGAGGCCATCATCAACTCCGCCCGCACCGGACGCATTGGCGACGGCAAGATCTTCGTCTCGCCGGTCGAGGATGTCATCCGCATCCGCACCGGTGAACGTGGCGAGGACGCGATCTAGCGCGCAACGACAGAAATTCGCACGAATTCCGCTTTCGGCCCCTGGCGGAAACCAGTAGAGGGGGCCGCCACGTGATGCGGTCGCATGGTGCGGCCCGCACCGACTATGACGAGCGACGGGGTAATCATACATGGCGAGAAAGCCTGCAGGCGCGGCCAGCGGCGTCGGGAAAGTGCTGGAGATGCTGACGGAACATTCCGTGGAATACGTGGACCTCCGGTTCACCGATCCCCGCGGCAAGTGGCAGCACACTGCGCAGCACGTCTCCACCATCGAGGAAGACACTTTCCGCGACGGCATCATGTTTGACGGCTCCTCCATCGCCGGTTGGAAGGCGATCAATGAGTCCGACATGATCCTGATGCCGGATCCCGACACCGCTGTGATGGACCCGTTCGCGGCGAAGCCGAGCCTGGTGCTGATCTGCGATATCGTCGAGCCATCGACCGGACAGCCCTACAACCGTGACCCCCGTTCCACCGCCAAGAAGGCCGAGGCCTATGTGAAGGCGTCCGGCGTCGGCGATGCCGTCTTCTTCGGTCCGGAAGCCGAGTTCTTCGTGTTCGACAGCGTGAAATACGGCACCGGTGGCAACTACGGCATCTACCAGCTCGACAGCCAGGAAGGCCCGCAGGCAAGCCTCAAAGACTACCCGGAAGGCAACATGGGCCACCGTCCGGTGGTGAAGGGCGGCTATTTCCCGGTCCCGCCGGTCGACAGCGAAAGCGACCTGCGCGCCGAGATGCTCTCCACCATGGGCGAGATGGGCGTGGTGATCGAAAAGCACCACCACGAGGTGGCACAGTCGCAGCACGAGCTCGGCATGAAGTTCGGCCCGATGGTGAAAATGGCCGACGCGCTGCAGATCTATAAGTACTGCATCCACAACGTGGCCCACAGCTACGGCAAGACCGCCACGTTCATGCCGAAGCCGATCTATGGCGACAACGGCTCGGGCATGCACTGCCACCAGTCGATCTGGAAGGCCGGCAAGCCGCTGTTCGCAGGCAATTCCTACGCCGATCTGTCGGAGACCTGCCTCTACTACATCGGCGGCATCATCAAGCATGCGAAGTCGCTCAACGCGTTCACTAACCCGACGACAAACAGCTACAAGCGCCTGATCCCTGGCTTCGAGGCGCCGGTGCTGCTGGCCTACTCGGCGCGCAACCGTTCTGCCTCGTGCCGTATCCCGTACGCGACCAACCCGAAGGCGAAGCGCGTCGAGGTGCGGTTCCCGGATGCCGCGGCCAATCCATATCTCGCGTTCAGCGCGATGCTGATGGCCGGCCTCGATGGCATCAAGAACAAGATCCATCCGGGCGATCCGATGGACAAGGACCTCTACGACCTGCCGCCGGAAGAGCTGAAAGGCATCCCGACAGTGTGCGGCAGCCTGCGCGAGGCGATCGGTGCGCTGGAAGCCGACCACGAATACCTGCTGGCCGGTGACGTGTTCAGCATCGACCAGATCGAAAGCTACATGGAACTGAAGTGGGGCGAGGTGTATCGCTTCGAACATACGCCGCACCCGGTCGAGTTCGAGATGTACTACTCCGTCTGAACAGCAACATCTGCCTGCTGCCTGGCGCCCTCGCCTTTTTAACGAAAGGCGGGGGCGCTTCGCTTTTGGCCCCCCTCTGCTTGTTTCTTGGGCAAAACCCAAGGGGGGGTTGCCCCCTTTGAACCCCCACCAAGGGCGGAGCCCTTAGAACCCGCTTTTTCTGTCGTCTGGAGGGGCCAAGCAGAGTTCCCCTGGCCTTTATTCCAGCACTGGGTCACCGCGGCACGATTCTTGATAGGCACTGACTTGACCGTTCCGCCGCTGGGGCGGCGGTGACGTGAGAACAACGTTAGGGGCAGTGCATGAAATTGATCATGGCCATCATCAAGCCCTTCAAGCTCGATGACGTGCGTGAGGCGCTGACGCCGCTTGGGGTGCAGGGTCTCACCGTCTCCGAGGTGAAGGGCTTCGGCCGGCAGAAAGGCCAGACTGAGATCTATCGCGGCGCCGAGTACCACGTGAACTTTCTGCCCAAAGTGAAGATCGAAGTCGTCGTGCCAGCCGATCTCACCGACCAGGTGGTCGAAGCGATCACCAAGTCGGCGCATACGGGCAAGATCGGCGACGGCAAGATCTTCGTCATCGACATTGAGCGCGCCGTGCGCATCCGCACCGGCGAGGTGGATGTCGCGGCACTCTGAACGAACGAACGAACAAGGGGACATCATAACTATGCTTCGACGCCGACTTGCCGTTGGGCTGGCTGCTGTACTGCCGTTTGCATTGCTGGCGATGCCGGCGATGGCGGACGACGCGCCGCCCAAGCTCGATTCAGGTGATACCGCCTGGATGCTTGCCAGTACCGCACTCGTACTCATGATGACCGTTCCAGGTCTCGCGCTGTTCTATGGCGGCATGGTCCGGAAGAAGAATATTCTCGCAACCTTGATGCAATCGTTCGCTATCACCTGCATCGTGACGATCGCGTGGTGCGTTGCCGGCTATAGCCTGGCCTTCACGCCCGGCAATGAATACGTCGGCGATCTGTCGCGCTTCATGCTGAACGGCATTGCCGATCACATCACGAAAGGCAACGACACGCAGGCCTTCGTGCTGCAATCGGGCATCAAGGGCGTGGCACCAATGGTCACGACGATCCCTGAGACCGTCTACATGATGTTCCAGATGACGTTTGCGATCATCACGCCGGCGCTCATCGTCGGTGCCTTTGCCGATCGGATGAAGTTCTCGGCGTTGTGCATCTTCATGACGCTGTGGTCGCTGCTGATCTATTCGCCGGTCGCGCACTGGATGTGGGCGCCGAGCGGCTGGAGCGCACAGAATGGCCAGCTCGACTTCGCCGGCGGCACCGTGGTGCACATCAACGCCGGTATCGCTGGCCTGGTTTGCGCGCTGGTGCTCGGCAAGCGCGTCGGTTACGGCACCGACAACATGGCCCCCTACAACCTCGCCTATTCGGTGATCGGCGCATCATTGCTGTGGGTCGGCTGGTTCGGCTTCAACGCCGGCTCCGCGGTCGCCTCCAATGGCCGCGCCGGTATGGCAATGGCAGTGACGCAGATCGCCACCGCGGCTGCGGCACTCGCCTGGATGTTTGCCGAGTGGATTGCCAAGGGGAAACCCTCGGTGCTGGGCTGCATATCCGGCGCGGTCGCCGGCCTGGTAGCGATCACGCCGGCGTCAGGCTTCGTGCTGCCGGGCGCCTCGATCATCATCGGCATCGCCGCCGGCGTGATCTGCTTCTGGTGTGCCACAACGCTGAAGCACATGCTCGGTTACGACGACAGCCTGGATGTATTTGGCGTTCACTGCGTGGGTGGCATCGTCGGCGCCTTGCTAACAGGCGTGTTTTCCTACGGACCGCTGTCCGCGACCGATGCTTCGCCGGATGGCAGCCCCGGAGGGCTGGCGCAGCTCTGGATCCAGTGCCAGGGCGTCGTCGCTACACTTGTCTATAGTGGTGTTGGGACACTGATCCTATTGATGGTCACCAAGGCGTTGGTCGGACTGCGTGTGAACGAGGATGAGGAACGCGAAGGCCTCGACCTGGTGTTGCATGGAGAACAGGTGTTCTAGGAAATCACTGATTTATATGGGGTGCCGCATTGCCGGCACCCCTTGTCTGTGTCTACAAAAACGTATCGGGAAACGAGAAGGTAACAAGCGCAACCATGCAAAACAGCAAACAGAGGGGCACAGCGCTTTGGCTGATGACGGCCTGCGCTGTCGCCGCGGCACCGGCGGCCTTTGCCCAGGCACCGACACCAGCGACACCACCGGCCGCCGCACCCGCTCCCGCTCCGGCAGCCACTCCCGCTCCTGCTGCCGCAGCAGACCAGCCGCCGCCAGGCTTGTGGGTCAATGGCATCCATTTCTACGCGCAGCTTGACGCGGGTCTGATGGGCAATCCGTATGGTCCGGCCGACGGGCTCAACTTCGGCCGCCTGTTCGATGACCACGCCAATCAGTTTCAGCTCAACCAACTCTTGCTGACCGCCAACAAGCCGCTCGACCCGAAGAACTCCGACTATCAATGGGGCTTCAAGGCCCAGGTCATGTACGGCTCGGACGCGCGGTATACACAATTCCTCGGCGAGTTGAACCGCGTCGATCCCAATCAGCGCTATCAGCTCGATGTCGTCGAGGCGAACATCCTCGCACATCTGCCGTGGCTCACCGAGGGCGGCATGGACATCAAGGCCGGCCAATATCCCACGCCGATCGGTTACGAGACGATCGATCCTTCGACCAACCCGTTCTACTCGCATTCCTATATCTTCAACTTTGCCCTGCCGTTCAAGCACACGGGCTTGCTGGCGGTCACGCATGTCAACGACATGCTGGATATCTATAGCGACGTCGATACCGGCACCAACACCACCTTCGGTCCGCTCGGCGACAACAATGGCGCGGTCGGCGGCATTGGCGGCTTCAACCTCACACTGATGGGCGGCAAGCTCACCGTGCTGGCGCTGACGCATTTCGGACCGGACCAGGCAACCCGCCTGCTGTCGCCGCTGGGAGTCAACGCCAACGGCCAGTGGCGCTTCTACAACGACATGGTGGTGACCTATAAGGCCACCGACGCGCTGACCCTGGTGACGGAAGCTGCATGGGCACGCGATGGCTTCGGCACCGTCGGCAAGCCGGTGAACGCCATAGGTATCGCACAGTATGCATCCTATGCGCTGTCCGACACTCTCGCGCTGAACGGGCGTATCGAGTACTTCCGCGACGACAACAACTTCTTCGTCGCCTCATTCCCCAGCAACAATGCGCCGATCCTGGCGCAGCAAGGGTTTGCTCCCTTCGTTCACGCCGCCCCTGGGACCAATACCACCTATGGCGAAATGACGGTCGGCGTCACCTGGAAGCCGGCAATGCCAGCTCCCATCACCGGACTGGCGATTCGCCCCGAGATCCGTTGGGATCATTCCTTCACGAACAATCACCCGTTCAATGCCCAGGTCAACAACAACTCGGTCACCCTGGGTGTGGATGCCGTGCTGACTGTATTCTGAGCCCAGATGGAGGGTTGACGCCTACAGCGTCAGCCCTCCATCCACTGTGATTGTCTGACCCGTCACCATCGCCGCGCCAAATCCCAGGAACACCACCACTTCGGCGAGGTCCTCCGGCTGGCAGCGACGCTTCAACAGTGCGCGTTCGATCGACTGCTGCCGTTCCTCGTTGGTCCACTCCACCATCCACGAACTGTCCACGGCACCCGGCGCGATCGCGTTCACGCGCACCTCCGGCGCCAGTGCGCGTGCCAGGTTCTGAGTCAGGCTGACGACACCGGCCTTGGTCGCACTGTACGCCAGGCTGCTGCCGGCGCGGCCGAGCCCGGCGATCGACGCCGTGGATACGATCGCGCCATGCGACGCCTTCAACGCCGGTGCCGCCGCCTTCGAACCGCGGAACACCCCCAGCAGGTTGGTCTGCAGCAGCAGCGACCACAGTTCCTCGGTGATCAGGTCCAGTTGCGGCGGCGCGATCCGATTGCGCGTCCCGGGCGTACCTGCGTTGTTGAACAGCAGATCGAGCCGCCCCAGGTCATCGATCGCCTTCAGCACCATCCGCTCGACGACACCCGCCTCGCCGACGCTGCCAGGGGCCATGATCGCCTTGCCGCCCTCGGCGTTGATCTTGTCGACTGCCTCGGGTCCGCGGGGATCATCCACCAGGAAGTTCACCGCCACCGTGGCGCCGAACTTCGCCAGCATGCGCGCGGTGGCAAATCCGATGCCCGATCCCCCACCGGTCACCAGCGCTGTCTTGCCTTTCAGGTCGTAACTGATCATGTCACCTCCATGGGATAGCCGGAAAATCGGTCGCCCAGATTGTCGTACAGCGCCACCATGCGTGTCCGCCAGTCGCGCAGCGCATCCACGCCGGCACCTGCCGGCAACACATCGCGCGGGCTGCCGATACGCGCCCACTGGAACACCGAGAAGATCACGTAGTCGACGTACGCAGGCACCTCACCCGCCAGGAACGGCTGTTCGGACAACGTGCGCTCCAGCGGTGCACTCACCGCCAGTAAGCCAGGCAGAGCCGCATCGCGATCAGCCGAATACTGCTCCAGTGTCATGCCAAGCTGTGCCTCGCGCGAACTGCGGAAATACGCCCGGTCGCCAGGATCGATGCACTTGATGAAATCGCCATAGATCTGCTGCCGCACCGCCGGACCGAGCACCATATCGGACCAGATGTTCACCAGCCGCGCGACACCTCGCCCGGCTGAGCCGCCGAACAACGAAGGCGCATCGGGGAACCGGGTTTCGAGATAGCAGGCGATCGTCCAGCTATCATGCACCACCTTCTCGTCATGCTCGATGATCGGCACGAAATGCTGGCCGCTCAGAGTGCGGATGCGATCCACATCGGCGAAGCGCGCCGGCACCACCGTCGGCTGCAACCCCTTGTGCGCCAACGCATAGCGGATACGCCAGGAGAACGGGCTGATACGCCGCCCGTCCAGGCCCACCCGCTCGTGGAAGATCAGCGCCATCGCGTCATGCTCCTGCCGGCAGCCAGGGCTCCGGCGCCCGCGCATCGATATTCGTATTCACGTCCACCACCACCGTCTCGTCCGACGCCAATGCTTCGCGCAGCGCCGGCGCGATCTGCGATGGCTCCTCCACACGGATGCCGCGCAGTCCGAATACCCGCGCCACGTCGGCAAAGTCCGTGGGCCCGAAGCGCACCAGCTCGCGCACATCACCCGGGGTGTTGCCTTGCTGGCGCTGGATGTTCGGCCAGCCCTGGCCGAACCCCGAATTGTTGTTGATCACCAGCACGACAGCGATGCCGCGGCGCCGGGCCGTCTCGAGCTCGGTCAGGTGGTAGTAGATCGCGCCATCGCCCGACCAGCAGATCACCTTGCGCTTGCCCGCGGCGCACTTGGCGCCGAGTGCCGCCGGGAACGACCAGCCGAGCGAACCGGCGGCGCGTAGATACGTCTGTGTCGTGCCGTTCAGCTCGATCAGGGTCGAGGTCCAGATGCCGGAGTATCCGGTATCGGCAACCACGATGCCGTCCTCGGGCAGCGCCCGCGTGATCTCGGCGCACAGCCGATCGGGCAGGATCGGCGCGGCATTGCTGGCCAGCAGCGGCGCCCGCGCCTCGCGCCAGGCAGCGACGATACCTGCTGCCCGATCCGCGAACGACGCATCGCGCACCGGCCTGCCGAGCGCCATCAGCAGCTTGGCCAAGGTGGCCTTCGGGTCACCCATCAGCCCCATCGTATGGGGATACGACCGCCCCAGCTCCAGCGGATCGATGTCGATCTGCACCACCTCGGTCGCCAACGGCGGTATGCGCCAGGTGTGCGTCACCTGGTCGCCGGTATGGCAACCGATGAATACGACCAGGTCCGCCTCGTGCACGATCTGGTTGGCGGGCGGCGCGGCATAATTGCCGGGGCAACCGATCGACAGGCGATGCCGCGTCGGGATGATGCCGCGCCCGCCCAGCGACGTGCCAATCGGTGCCGCCAACGCCTCGCCCAGTGCCAGCACCTCTGGTCCCGCTCCGGAAGCGGCGGTCCCTGCCCCGGCCACGATCACCACGCGTTTCGCCGCGCGCAGCTTCGCGGCGACGCGTTCGATCTCGTCATCCGACGGCGACGGCCGATAGGGCGGCATGGTCAACTGCAACGCCGGATCGACCGCCGCCGGTTCGCTCACCAGGCTGGTCTCCACCACGGCGGCGGAACGTCCATACAGATCGAGATGCGCGGGACGCGGCGAACCTGTCATCGCCTCGCGCCACGCCTGGCGCAGCAGGCGCGGCAGATCAGCTGCCTCGGTCACATCGGCCGAGAACTTGGTCACGGTTGAATAGAGCGGTCCGTGCGGCAGTTCCTGGTAGGTGTTGCGGTGATGGAAGAACGGCGGCTCACGCCCGGTCAGAGCGATCACCGGACTGCGCCCGAGCCACGCATCCTGCAACCCGGCCGCCAGGTTTGCCGCCCCCACCGACTGCGCGAAACAGATCCCCGGCTTGCCGGCAATCCGCGCGTAACCATCCGCCATATAGGCCGCCGACTTCTCGGCATGGGCCAACACCCGCGTCACGCCCAGGGCGCCGAGCTCGATCAGCGTCCGCCGCAGCACCGCATCGATGAAGAACACATGCGACGTGCCGTTGACGGCAAGCGTGCGCGCGAGCCATTCGGCACCGGTGAGCGGTTCAGCTGCGTCCATTGGCGGTTCCTCCGTCGGCGAGGCGCCGATGTTAGGCCCGCCGCCAATGGTGGCAATGATTGACCATTCCGGCAGGTTCGTCGCCAATTACTCCCACCAGGGGACCTGTCATGAGCTTCGGCGAGGCAATCAGCGTCTGCTTCTCGAAATACGCCACGTTCACCGGCCGCGCCGCGCGACCCGAATATTGGTATTGGGTACTGTTCACCGTTGTCGCGAGCCTCGTCTTCGTGGTGATCGAGGTGTCGGGCCCAGTCGATGCCGGGCGGGCTCTCGATGCCATCTTCAACCTCGCCACAATCATCCCATCCATCGCCGTCGCCGCGCGGCGCCTGCATGACACCGATCGCAGCGGCTGGTGGCAATTGCTGCTGTTCATCCCGGTGATCGGCTGGATCCTGCTGCTGATCTGGCTCTGCCAGCCAGGCACGCCGGGCGCCAACCGCTTCGGCTCGCCGGCCTAGTCAGCGCGGCCGGCGCAGGAACGCTGCCAGCATCTCGAGCGGCTCATCCGTTGCCCAGGCATCGACGAACCCATCGATCCCGTGCTGGATCGCCGCGTCCACCGCCATCGCCTGCCAGTCCTCGATCAGAGCCTTTTGCAGCCGCACGGCGTGCGGTCCGGATGCCAGCACGCTGTCCACCAGGCGCTCCACTGCGACATCGAGCTGATCCGCTGGCACGACCTCCTCGACCAGTCCCCAGGACAGCGCGGTCGCCGCATCGATCGTTTCGCCGGTCAGCAACAGGCGCCGCGCGCGGCCCCAGCCGATCAGGCCAGGCAGCAGTGCCGCCTCGACGACAGACGGCAGCCCCACGCGCACTTCCGGCATGCCGAACCGCGCCCCCTCTGCAGCAACCCGCATGTCGCAGGCAGCCGCGACCTCCAGCCCGGCCCCGAGCGTCCAGCCCTGGATGCGCGCGATCACCGGCACCGGCATCCGGCGGAACACATTGCAGCTGCGATGCACCATGGTGATGAAGCTGCGCGCCGAACCGGCATCGAGCCCGGCCATCTCGCGGATATCGGCGCCACCGATGAACGCGCGCTCGCCCGCGCCACACAGCACCACCGCCCGCACGCTGCGATCGCGGCCAAGCGCCTCGGCCGCAGCGATCAGGTCCGTCATCACCGCCGTGTTCAGCGTGTTCAGCTTGGCTGGATTGTTGATCGTCAACCTCGCCACGCCGCGCGTATCGCGCTGCACGTCCACCCAGGTCTGCTCTGCCACGCCACATCCTCGCCAATTGCGTCACCCGCCGCGCCATCCCATACTGACCGGGTCTACGCAATGAGGGGGGGATGACGATCGCTCCGCGGCAGCCGCATCCGTCATGGTATCGGCACTTCTGGTACGCCGAGCGCTCGCCGCGCGATTCGTTGATCGATCGTGCTCTGATCTTCGCCGTCGTCGCTTTGGCGCTGATGGCCGGCGGGATGTTTCTGGTTCAACACCATGCCATCGCGCCGACGGAACGAGGCTTGATGAGTGCACAGGCGGCGGGTTAGGCCATGGCGTTCACCTGTACCATCCCCGCAGCACCAACCGTGCAACGTGACGATGCTGACGTGCGCATCACTCGCTGGGATTTCCAGCCCGGCGCGGTGACCGGGCAGCATAGGCATGGCTGGCCCTATGTGGTGGTGATGCTGACCGACGCAGTCCTTTCCGTCGACAATGGCACGGAGGTGACGGAGACCCGCTTCACCGCCGGTCAGGCGTACCACCGGCCTGCCGGCATCGAGCACGATGTCATGAATGGTGGCGATGCACCCATGGCCTTCGTTGAAATCGAGATCAAGCGCGCCGAGGCCCTGGCGTTCGCCTGAGGTGCGAGCAGCGCATCAGCACTGACGCTAACGATCTGTTCATAGTCCTCACGGCTAAATCCGGGCCGCGGAATGATGCGACGCATCATCCGCTGGCATGGGAGGGCCGCGCTTTGCCGGACAGCAGTGGCACAAGGATTTGCCTGGTCACGGAAGAATTGTCATTCGGCAAGGGTTCTGGCGGCATTGGCGGAGCTTTCCATGAACTCGCATTGGCATTGCGCCGTGCCGGACACAGCGTTGACCTGATCTACCTGCCACCAGATCTACCGAACGGATCCGCTGCGGCGCTGGTGAATTACTCTGCCGATCACGGTGTTCGGATCATTGACGCGAACATCGATCGCTACGTCTGGGCACCCTATTCTTACGAGAAGCGATCCTATGGGCTATTTCGTTATCTGATTTCTGTCGAGCAACCGTACGACTTCATCCATTTTCACGATTACAAAGGCCTTGGCTTCTGCACGCTCGCTGCCAAGTCGCAGCGGATAGGCTTCGCAAGCACGACGCTTGTTGTGCAGGCGCATGGTCCGACACGTTGGACTTTGCAAGCCAACGACCATCCTTTCGTCGATGAGTCGCAACTCCAGATTGACTTCATGGAGCGCGAGTCGATTGCGCGAGCCGACATGCTGGTGAGCCCCAGCCGCTACATGCTGAAATGGCTGGAACAGAACCATTGGGTTACGCCCCCGGCGGATCGTGTCCGGGTGATCCAGAACATTTGCTCGCACATTTCCACCATGCTGGGGTCGAAGCGCGAGCGCTCCGCGGCGGTACCCTCTAACGAGATCGTCTTCTTCGGGCGCCACGAGGAACGCAAGGGCATCATCGAGTTCTGCGACGCACTGGACCGAATTGCCGAGGAGCTGGCGAATCGCAACGTCATCGTGACGTTGCTCGGCGGCTTCGGACTCGTCGGTGGTGAGGCGTCTGCGCTGTTCCTGGCGCGGCGCGCTCGCAACTGGCGTTTTCCGATGCGGCTGCTGCCAGACAGCGATCGTATCGCCGCATGCCGTGCCGTCGCCGCCAATGACCGGGCGGTCGTGGTAATCCCATCACGTATTGAGAACAGTCCTTATACTGTGGTGGAGGCGGCGATCCTCGGCAAGCCGCTGATCACTTCGGCGCTCGGCGGCACCAGTGAGTTGCTCGATCCCGCGCAGACGGAGCAGTTGACGTGCGCGATCGATCACGAGTCGCTGGCTGCAAGATTGCTTGCTGCCGTTCAGACTGGTCTGCCGGCGGCGCGCCTGGCAATAGCGCCTGCGAAGACCGAGAAGCTGTGGCTCGACCTGCATGCCGCCCACCCGAAGTGCGCGAATTTGGTGGCGGAACCGGCGGCGTCACCAAAAGTCGTTGCTGTCGTCACACATTTCGAACGTCCCTCGAAACTGCACGACGCCGTTCTGTCGCTCGCCGGACAGCTCTACGCCAATCTGGAGATTGTCGTCGTCGATGATGGTTCGCGTGATCCCACGACACTCGAATTGTTGGAGCGGATGCAACCCTTGCTGGACAAACTGAATGTGCGGCTGCTCCGTCAGCCGAACCGCTATCTAGGTGCCGCACGCAACCATGCCATCGCCAAGACAAATTCGGATTACATTCTCTTCCTCGATGATGACGACATCGCCTTCCCGAATCTGGTGCAGACCCTGGTGACGGTTGCCGAAGCAACCACTGCGGACATCGTCAATTGCCTCCAGCTCTATATGCACGAGACGCGCCGCGGCGAAGCGTATCCTTTTCCGGATCGCTTTCGCGAGAAGGTCAGTTACGTGCCAACCGGCGGGCCGCTGGCAATTGCTCCCCTCGACAACTGCTTCGGCGGTTCCACTGTCCTGCTGCGGCGGACGTCTGTCCTTCAACTCGGCAACTATACCGAGGATTACGGTGTCGGGCACGAAGACTACGAGCTTTACGCTCGCGCCTTGCAAGCCGGGATGCGAATCGAGATCTGTCCCCTGCCACTGGTCTTGTATGAGGTCGGCAGACCGAGCATGCTTACCACCACCTCGCGTCTGCGCAACTGGAACCGCATCGCGCGTATCATGGATCCCACACAGAATCCCGAGGCGTGGCGCGATCTGGCGTCACTCACCGCCGGTCGCCGTGCCATGGAACATGTCAACAATTACGGTGAATGGTGGCGGGGCAACGATCCGCAATCGGACCTGCTCCGCCGCATAGTCCATTCACCGGTGGACAGTGCGGATTATGCGTATCAGTTGCAGGAATACGCAGCCGGCAAAGGAGCCACAAGCTACGCCAACGCACTAGGCGTACTAGCCATCAGCCGCGCGGCGGAGGCTGGTGCGGAAGGTGAGATCATGATGCCACCTCTCCTGAACCACGCTACCGCGGCGCAGCCGCTCCATAGCGACCTCGATGCGTTGATGCTCGGAGCGTTGATCGATCTCTCGGCGGACAACACCCATCGGGCGATCCTTACCTTCCTGGTAAGCTGGGAGCGCGAACCAGGCAGTTTGTCGGAAGCGCAACTCCGCTTCCTGCGCGCGCTCGCCCGCCGGGATTCGCTTGCGCCGCAAGATGCCGGGCGTGTGCTTGACCTGTTGAAGCAAAAATCGTCCGGGCTCGATGAGTTGCGCACCCTGATCCCGATCATGTTCCGGCTTGCCTTGCTTGCCCGCGACATGCCAACAGCTGTTGCCATCGTTGACCGGGCGCTGGTTGTGGACGAACAGAGCTACCTGGCCACGCAGCCCGACGCAGCGGAGCAGGTGAGCACCGGGCTCTATAAATCAGCACTCGATCACTTTGTTCGTTCGGCGGGAGCCAAAGGCGATGAAATCTTCCCCCTGCTGCACGAACTCAAGTCGGCGCTCAGAACGCTGATGGGCGTTGAGATACCAATCGCATCGCTGCGACCCTATGTCATTTCGCTGGCTCAGGGTCATGTGGCGACATCAACCACGACAAACGAATCGCTACTGCCGGTGACGTCGAAGCCACGAACCAACGGCAGTGGCATGCAGCTCTCGCGCCGCGCGGTGTCCAGGCACACCGTCGGCGTGCATATCTAACGCCACAATGCCGGACCACGCGGAAAGTCTGGTGCGTGCGAAGTTGGCGGAGTTGCGCGCCGCAGTTGCCGCCTATACGCGGGAGACGGGGCACGTCCCGCAGTTCGTCTTGGGCCCCGCCATGCACCAGACCAGCATACCCACTATAAGGCTAGCGCACTGCCGCATGCTATCGAACCGTGAGGAGCTGATCGATGAGATGCCCGATCACGGCCACGTCGTCGAAGTTGGCACCCAGACAGGACAATTTGCGCACTTCATCCTGTCCCGGCGGCCAAACGTGCGGCTCTTCACTATTGACATGGACTACTCACAGTTCGCACGTGAGTCGCTGCAGCCGTTCATTCAGACCGCCAGGTTGACGACGATCGAAGGCATCTCATGGGAAGAGCTTGCACGTTTTCCCGAGGGTTTCTTCAGTTGGATCTATGTCGATGCCAGCCACGCGCTGGAGAATGTCCGCCGCGACCTCGCCGTGGCGCGCACGCGGGTCGCAGTAGGCGGCTATGTGGTCTGCAACGACTACACGATCTGGTCGCCCTTTGAGGCAACTCCCTACGGCGTCATGCCTGCCGTCAACGAGCTGGTGGCACAGCACGATTTCGACGTGACGCATTTCGCCCTGCATCCGTTTGGTTACCACGACATCGCGTTGCGCCGTGGGTCCTAGGACAAGCAAAGAGGCTCGATCATGCCGAATGCAATGAACGTGATGGCACCGATCAACATTTTCGGCATCGGGCGATCCGGGACGACGCTGCTGCAAAATATTCTTGGCACCAGCGGCTTCATCCAGACTTGCAACGAGACGAACGATTTCGTGTGCGGCAGCTGGCGCGCCGGCGAGTTGCTCAACCCATCCCATGACCGCCAGGCCATCGGGGATACAAACGCATGGACAACGCGCGCTCTGCACGCTGCACTATGCGCTGCGCTCCCCAGCGACAAGCCGAGCTGGTGCCAGAAGCTCGCGGGCATCCCAAAGAGCATCAACTGGGATAGTTTGTTATCCGACAATGACTTGGCATATGCACCGGAGCTGCCATTTCCGTACGAGTGGTATTGGCGTGCAATCTCGCATGCCTTTCCGCACAGCAGCGATGTGCTGATCTTGCGCGATTATCGCGATGTCGTCATTTCACGAAACCTGCTGTCGCAGTGGGCGCCGAAGAACATCGGCGAGGACATCGCATTTCACTATAACCTGATGGCTCATCCGGCGAGTCGCGTCCGGCATGTCATCCGCCTGGAAGACCTCGTTGCCCAGCCCGAGTCGGTCATCTTTGGATTGTGCGACTTTCTGGGCATTCAATATGCCAGCAGTTTTCTTAAGGCGATGGACTGGTACGCAGCACCTTCGTCCGGCCGCCAATTGGAAGAGGCGCGCGCCGTCGGATTCTCATGGAACACACATTATGAGAGCATGGTGACCGACGAGGTGCACGCGGTCATCGATCCGGCACATCAGCGGCTGCGTGCCCGGTTCTCTCTGGGCGATGCCGACGCTGCAGCAGCGCCTGCTGAACGCGCGGCATAGCAATCCACGGCCTTGACGCCGGCCGCCACCCTCTCGATCAATAGCCGCCATGCGGATCGTGATTATGGGGGCTGGCGGCCTCGGCGGCTACTTCGGGGCGCGGCTGGCCGCGGCCGGGAACGATGTGGCGTTCATCGCGCGCGGCGCGCACCTGGCAGCTATCCGCCAGGACGGGCTGCACGTGACCAGTGCGAAGGGCGATCTGCACCTGCGCAACGTGGTGGCAACCGACGCGCCCGATACCCTCTCGCCGGCCGACGTGGTGATCGTCGCGGTGAAGCTGTGGGACACCGAGGCTGCAGCGGCAGCGATCAGGCCATTGGTACGGCCAGGCACTGCCGTGGTCTCGTTCCAGAACGGCGTCAGCAAGGACGACGTGCTGACCCAGGTGCTCGGACGC
>DATJJM010000188.1:0-6741 GCA_035492535.1 Acetobacteraceae bacterium
TACGGGGATGTCATCCCATTGACCAACCACGCCCGCTCATTTGTGATGATCGAAGAGTTTGCAGGCGTGTTTTACGTTGGTGTCCTGATCGCGCGGCTTGCCGGTCTCTATCCGTCGACTCAGACCAAGTGACTCTCGATCTGCCTTAGCCAGCCGTACACCCCGGAGCGACCAGAAAGCAATCGCGATGATGGCGCTGCGCGCGGTCCTTCCGAGTACCGACAGCTGGCTGGGCATCGCGTACCGGGGTGAAGCCGGCTCGGGCGCATCCGTCGCCCATTCTTATAGGACCATCGTCCGATTCACCCGCGCGCCGCGCATATTACTCTACGCGAGAGACAGGTGGCCAGTTTTTCCCTTCGGCGCCAGGCGCATCTGAGGATCACCCATGCGACAACCCAAAATTGTCATCGTCGGTGCGGGCCTGGTCGGTGGGTCGGCGGCGCTCTTTGTGGCTTCGACCATCCCTAGCGCCGAGATCGTCATCATCGATATGGCCCGGGTGCGCGCAGAAGGCCAGGTTCTGGATCTGGCGCACGCCGCGACATTCTGGGGACATAACCGCTTTCACGCCGGGGAATACGATGATGCGCGTAATGCCGACATCATCGTGATCACGGCTGGTGTCGGCGTCAAGCCGGGGCAGACGCGCCTCGACATCGCCAAAACGAACGCTGAAATCGCCTGCGAAATTCTCGATCGTACGGCTCCCGTTGCGCCTGATGCGATTTATGTCGTTGCGACCAACCCCTGCGATGTGTTGGCGGGGGCCGTCTTTGACCGCCTGGGTTGCGACCGTCAACGTGTGATCAGCACGGGCACCTCTCTCGACACTGGCCGACTGCGCGCCCTGCTCTCCGAGCGGCTCGGAGTCGTTGCGTCTGCGATTCACGCGTATGTGCTAGGCGAGCACGGCGAGTCGGCCCTGATCGCGTGGTCCGGTGCCACTGTGTGCGGCATGACGCTCGACATGTTTCTCTCCCGAAGCGGAAAGGAGCTGGGCCCTGCCAGTCGCGATCTGATACTGCGTTCCGTGCATGAGGCTGCCAAACTCATCAAGGAAGGCAAGGGCTCAACCCACTACGGCATCGCCAGCGCGATCGCCCGGATCTGCGAGGCCATTGTCCACAACACGGACCTCATTCTGACGGTGGGCGTCGTGCACGCCGAAGTTGAAGGCGTAGCCGACGTTTGCCTGTCGCTGCCGATGGTCATCAACGGCAACGGCGCCCAATTGCTGGCCTATCCCGCGCTTGACGAGACCGAGCGCGAGGCCCTGCTGCGCAGTGCGCACATCATGAAGGAAGCAACCGACCGCGTGCTTACTGACCAGTAAGGCCTCGAGACGACGCGGATAGACGCGCAAGATCCCTCGCGACGAGGTTACTCATGGCTCAACAACCTGAAAAGGCATCTGCCGAAACCAAAGCCCGCTCAACGAAGCCAACGGCCGGGTTTCTCGGACAGGTCTGGAAATTTCTTGTCCCGGTGGGCATTGGCGTGGTCCTCTGGTTCCTGCCGACGCCGGACGGTCTACAGGTCAAGGCGTGGCACATGTTCGCGGTCTTCGTTGCGACCATCGCCGGGATCATGACGTCTCCCTTGCCAATGGCCGCGGTCGCCATCATCGGTGCAACGATCGGGGTGCTCGTCGGCGTGGTTTCGTTCGCCGACGTCACCAAATCCACGGGTACAGACCTGGTCTGGCTCGTGATGCTTGCCTTTTTCATCTCCCGCGGCGTCATCAAGACCGGCCTCGGGAGGCGCATCGCGCTCGTCTTCATGCGTCTGCTGGGCAAACGAACCGTGGGGCTGGGGTACGGGCTTATCCTGACCGAACTCGTAATTTCTCCCGCCATGCCCAGCATCACGGCTCGCGCCGGTGGCGTGATGCTGCCGATCACGAAAGCCATTTCGGAAGTTCTCGGCAGTGACGCGGACGACCCGCAATCCCGTGGCAAGGTGGGCACGTACCTGATCCTCTGCGCATTCCACGCCAACATCGTGGCCGCCGGCATGTTCATCACGTCCATGGCGGGCAACCCCCTCGCGGTCAAGTTCGCCGCGGACCAGGGGATCTCGATCAGCTGGCTTGACTGGGCGGTAGCCGCCTCCGTCCCGGGCCTGCTATGTCTTGCAATCATTCCGGTTGCCATGCTCTGGATCGCGCCACCGCAGCTTCGCGCGACACCCGACGCCACGGACCTGGCTCAACGGGAGCTCAACACCATGGGGCCCATCTCAGCGCATGAGATCATCATGGCGCTGATCTTCATCGGGCTGCTGGTGCTCTGGATCTTTGGCGACCAGCTGGGTATCGGCGCAACGCTTGCGGCAGCGCTGGGCGTCTCACTGCTTTTCATTACCGGCGTACTCACCTGGCAGGACGCCCTGAATGAAAAATCCGCGTGGGACACCATGATCTGGATCGGGCTGCTGATCATGCTGGCATCCAAGCTCAATGAATATGGCATGGTCACCTGGTTCGGCAAGGAGTTCGGTGCCCATCTGGCAGGTTTCCACCGGCTGGCCGTCTATATGCTGGTTGCCGCCATCTATGTCTACATCCACTACTTCTTCGCGAGTGCCACCGCGCACATCAGCGCACTGTTTCCCCTATCCATGGCGCTGATGGTCGCCGCTGGTGTGCCGCCATTCGTCGCGGCGATTGCACTCGGCGTCTTGAGCAACATTAACGGCTGCCTGACCCAGTACGGTATCGGCTCGGGTCCGGTCATGTTCGGCGCTGGCTATGTTTCACAGGGCCAGTGGTGGAAGGCAGGTTTTCTGATGAGCCTCGTCTACATGGCAGTTTGGCTCGTGGTGGGACCGCTCTGGTGGAAGGCGCTGGGCCACATTTGAAACGATCTACTCCACTGCCTCAAACACGGTCACGTTGTTGCCGCAGAGCGGACGACATACATCCTGGGTTCGCTTGCGTTGTGGATCCCGATACCGATGGAGTCATGCGACGTGCCAGCACGCCTCACGCAAGCCTTGCGCAACGCCATCTCGTCACGGATTTTGCCCAAGCGCTTTAGTTCGACGAACGTACCCGCTTCAATTCGGATTACGCGCCATGGGCGCCGGCAACTTTAGCCTGCGAGTGAGTGTTTATTTCGAAGCGCGACGCAAGGACCACGATCGAACAAGCAACAAGCGGCTGCAACGGGTCGACCAGAGACGTCCTCAGACCTCCAGTCGGCGTCTCGCACGTCGGTGATCGGCCGCAGGTCAACCGCAAATAGTGCGGCGAGTCGACTCGGCTGTCCGCCTCAATTGTGCTGCGCCTGAGGGCATTCCGCCTGATACCAGCGATCGACCTGATGCTGCGCCGCATGTAGATTTTTCGGATACTGCGGATCGAACCTTCTTGGGTCGTACCCAGCCTTTCTCAGCGCGGCCAGTTCACTCTGGTTTTGCTCCTGTGTGACGGGCGCGTGGTTCTTGATAGCTGCGAGATCGCGGCATTGCTTTGCGCTCAGATGTGTCGCGCCTTCCGCCATGCCTCCCGCGGCCATGCCAGCGAGCGAGATAGTCAACGCGGATATCATCGGCCCGATCTTCGGCGAGTTCTTCATGTCACGTCCTCCTTCAGCGTCACTGCGCGCCAGCATGAGAAACCAACCACTGTCAGATTTAGTGTAGTTCACTGCACAGAACGAGACCGTGCAGGAGTTTCGGATCGCGGCGCCGCCCCGATTCCATGACGTACTTTGCAGACGGCCGCCTCATTCGCTATCGCGAGCGGGAACCTTGCTCCAGCCCGGCCCCGGGTCGAACCATTTCGTGGCTTGCGCTTTCGCTTTGCTGTCTGGTCCGAGATCGCGTTCATAGACCTGACCGGCATGGCTCACCATGAACGTCTTGATGCCCGTGTCGCCGTACTTCACAGGCCAGGCGATGACAGCGAAGCCCCCAAACAGTTTGGCCTTCACGACATAGTCATAGGCGCCACCGGGCGCGTTTGGCCCTTGGGACTCCAGCAACTTGAAGTGATACCCGTAGTAGCCGGCGCTCTGTGCATTGCGCGAACTCGCATCGACAAAGGCCGCGCCAAGCGGACTTGGCGTGTCTTCGGGCCCGGTCGGCCAGTACAGGCCGTCGTGTTTGCCTGGTGTGCTCACCATCTTTGAGGCGTAGGCGAGCACGCCGACGCCGTCGTGATTGGTCTGCGCGTATTCGCGCTGCGCGTCGAAGATTGCCAGCATCGCCTGGATCACGGCCAACTCGTCGCGGCCGATGCGCCGCAAGCGTATCTCTTCTGCGCCGGCCCGCGTATCGAAATGCCACCCCGCATCGTTCTTCACGAGCGGTACCGGGAACGTCCAGCCCTGGTCGCCCACGACGATACGTGCGCGTCCCGGTTCCCCGGACTCGATGGTGTGGGACTTTGCCCACTCGGCAATGAAGGTGTCCCTGACCGGCGCGCCGAACCGGGGAATCAATTCACGAAAGTTGCTGCCGAAGATCGAGCGAAGGACGTCCTCCCGATCCTTGATGACCGCGTCGCCAAAGGCATTCATCGCGGCCTCCGGTGAACTGAAGCTCTTTTGTGCGTGCGCCGGAGGCATCGTCACGAACAACAGCGCGATGACTAGAGAGAGGTTCGCGAGCGTCAGCGTCAACAACTTTTGCACACCACATGGATGACTGTTCATGGTTCGCTCCTCAGCGCCGGCCACCGCGTCCACCGCCGCCGCGCATGCCACCTCCGCCAGCGGGCCGGTTAAAGCCAGACCCCTGCATGCTTCGGTTTCCCCTGTCGAAGTCGCGTTGCGAAACGCTGCCACTGCCCCCGACCCCCGAGAACGCGCCGTCGCGCCCGCCGCCATAGCTCCCCCGACTATCATTACCTACGCGGTTCATATTGCCGGGGGAACTGCGATCGGCTACCCCGCCCCGATCTCCCACCGACGCACGATTGCCCGCTCCCGTCCCGCCGGAGTTGGCCATGCGGTTACCTGCATCGGCGCCGCGCCCGCGATACTGGGACCGGCTGTCGGCCCCGGGCGCTCCGGCGAACTTGTCGCGCGTTGCGTTATCCCGGTAGGCGACACCCTGGCGATGACCTGCATCGTGTTGCCAGCGGCCACCGGCCCGTTCTCCGTTCTTGAGCTTCGAACTGTCGAAGTTGCGGTCGACGTTCCTTGCCCTGTCGGAGTTGATGTTGATGTCGTCTCCTCCCCAGCACGAGTTGCAGTCCGCGAAGATCGCACCGGCAGCAACAAGGCCGATGCCGAAGGCGAGGCCCGCGCCGGGATAATAGCCGGGATAGTAGGCCGGGTACGGTGGCCAGTAGTAAGGTGGATAGGCCGGGTAACCCCACCCTCCGTACACGACTGTCGGGTCGTAGGCGGGCACATAGATCACCTGCGCATTGGCGGGTTCGATCTTCACGATGGTCTGCCCGCCGCCAGCCGGTGCCTGTTCGACGATCACGTTTTGCTGTTCGTTCGATTTGAGGTTGCCCGACTCCTGCGCCCGTGCCCGCAACCGCTGCACGGCATCGAAGACGTCTTTTTGCTGCGCAAGAAAGGCGTCGCCGAGCTTCTGGGTCCAGTCGATCTTGTCGTTCATCGGCTTAAGTATCTGCGGGAACGCCACCAGCGATTTCACACTCGTATCCCACGGCTCGTTCTGTACCGCCTTCACGGCGGCGTCGCCCTTCACATTCGGATTCGCTTTCACCCAACGCGCGGCGTGCACGATCTCCAGCGGATAGGTCGACGCCATCAATACCTGAGCCAGCAAGGAGTCCGGGTAGAGCGCAATCGGCGCGACGAGGGCATCGATCTCCTCTGGTTTGAATGGCGCGGGTCCCAAAGACTCAGGGGCCGACGGCGGGGGGGCCGATGGCGCGGCGCCTGATGGTGCGGTGCCCAATGACTCGGGGCCCGCTGGCGCAGGCCCCGCCGGCTCGTGAACTGCACACGCCGAAATTGCCGCCAGCAGGACCAGCCATAAGAATAAGGCTCTCCCGCCTCGGGCTTTCCAGTTGTCCATGGCCACTCCTTCCGGCGGTTCGTTGACGCGGACCAGGAGACTTCCCTGACGGTCACAGAGCCTTCCGTTGCTTGCGTGGTTCGCTGCCCGGATGGGTTCGGCCGGGTCTGGCAAACGATTCGTTTGGAGTTCCCGCTGGCGCGGACCAGGTTCCGGACGGGCGAACCCTCCCCATTCGATAAGAAAGCTGAACGTCGGGCTGGTCAATAAGACCTTGGTCCGACAGGCCAGGGATCATGGGACAGCCCGAGGAAGCCGGTTTTCGGATCGAGTATCCCTTCTCTGATCATCCATCTGGCCATCACTTCAGTCAGCGGTTTCACCACGGCATAGGCCGCAACTGCAATGAGTGGCACCGTCCACAGCGACGATCTCAGGTAGCTCGTTAAGCTATACCAGCGATGCAGTCCATGTTCGCTGTCTCCCTACGATCGCGCTCAGTGCTGGCCGACGTAGTCGTCGACTGCACTGCCCACGGTAGGATGAAATCGCTCATCGCCGATGATGTCCAACATTTCGAAACGTCTGAGCTTGTCGCGCACCGGGTCTTTCAATTCGGCGAAGTGCAATGCGATATCGCGCTCGCCCAGTATCCGAATCAGTTCCCGTAACATGTCCGCTGAGGTCACGTCGATACTGGTTACGGGTTCAGCGGCCACTACGATCCTGCGCACGGGCGTCGATGACTCATCGACGGCTTTCAGCAGGCATTCCTGGAAAAGCTCGGCATTTGCA